>NZ_JBHION010000001.1:0-328974 GCF_042195515.1 Bartonella sp. CB10SXKL
TACATTCGTATAGTTCTTGTCAAAAGAAGTACCATCCTCACCAAACTGCTTGATCTTGAAATCCGGTGCTTTCCATTTGCCCTCTTCATCATAACCAGCACCACCACCAAAATAGGATGCAAGCGTGTTACCCATTGTATAGAGCTGACCACCATTTACTGCATCTGTTGAGTTTTGGATAATCTCACCACTTGCTAGAAACGTAATTCTACTGTTTTCTTGTGTTCTTACAGCCCTGCCTTTTTCTTCTTTTCTCTTTTCATGACGCGCTACAAAGGCATTGGCTTCATCATTCCATAACAAAGAATCCTGTGCTACTCCTTCAGAAACTTCTTTAATCCGTGCATTCACATTCTTGATATTTGTATCAAGACCAGTAAATGCACTCCCAACATCTTTAAAAGAGCCCTCTGTTATATTACCCTTTGTATCAATCTTGGATAAGTCATAAGTTGGTCCCGTCATGTCAGAACCAGCAACTCCTGCACCTCCACCAAAATATTTTGATGTATTCGCCATAGCCGTTTCCAGATTTTTCGCTGTGGACGAAAGACCCTCATTGGTTTTGCTTAACTGTGAAAAATTAACTGCATCGTTCGCTCCAGTGCCATCCGACACTCCTGTAATCTTTTTACCCCCAGCATCTATACCTCCGGTGGTTATTTTCGGACCATCAGTAATTACTAAGCCCGTAGCATCGAAGGTATTTTTACCTGCCTTTACGCTCTCCAGTGCAATGTCTTGAGCCAGATCAAACTTTACTTTATTGTCCTCTTTGCCCTTTGTAATATTTAGGTTGCTACTTCCAGCGGAAAAATCTACCGCGCTATCCATAAGAACAGTTGTAGCATTTTTATCTCCAACAGAGAATTTCCAACCGTTTTGTCTTACAACTTGTTCTAAGTCCTGCAACTGTTTAAGGTTCACTGCATCGGTAATATTAGAACCAGCAGCTACGCCTGTAATTTGTCTGGTTATACCCTTACTATAATCACCAACACTAACTGAGCCCCGCGTACTTTTCCATTGCGCCTCAACGTTTGTTGCAGGCCCCTGCAACAAAGAAGTGTAGCCAAGCTCACCAGCAGCCCTATCAGCTACAGAATCGCTTCCTAGAGCAACACCTGCCGCAACCGTCACATTAGAGCTAGCGCCTATAGCAATTCCCTGCAGCGCCTGCTCCTGTGCATATGCATTGTACCCCATAGCAATCGCTTCATTTGCATAACTATGTGCTTTACTACCGAAGGCTATTGAAAAATCACCTAATGAAACTGTTCTCTCTTTTTCATCATAACTATCGGTTAGAGAAGAACCGATTGCAATGCTATTTTTAGTATCTCTACTCCTACCGGCTAAAGCAGTTAAGCCGATTGCAATCCCTTGGTCAGCCTTCGTCTGCGCTACCTGCCCGTAAACAATAGCATCATGAGCTTCTCCCTGAGCTCGTTCACCATGGACAAGAGGATTACCCAAATTCCCATCCCTAGTCATTTGACCGCCCGTTACAACTCTTGGAGTTAAAGCTGCTCTTGTTATTTTTTTACTTCCAGCATTCATATCAATTGAACGTATTGAATCGCTGGCTTCTGCCAAAACATTCACTATAGGACTATAATCGCTCACACCAGTAAGAGTTTTGGTTAAAAAATTTGCATAGTCATCAGCAGCACTTACCTTGGATGTCAAAGAAACATTCAGCGCTGTTAAATAATTTTCCTGTGATGCACTAGAAGAATCCAAATCACTGTTATAGCTATCATAAACAGAGACAATACTTTGTGGATATATCTCAGCAGTGTTCCTTATGTTTGCAGAAATCTCTTCTCCTGAATCAAGATCATTCGAAAAAACAGGGGAAATACTGGCTAAAAGTGCAGCTATTGAAGTCAAGGATAGGACTTTAATAAAAGGAAAACGGGAAAATTTTAAATTGCTCCCTGTTAATTTTGTATATAATTTTTTCATAATGAACTCCCCAATGAAAGAAATAACTATAAACACAAAAAAGACACATTTAAACGCTATAAAGTTTCCTAAATTTGGTTTTTCTAAACGTATTCAAAAATTTAGTACCGGGCTGCAAAGATAGAGAAGTTGTGTTTTTAGCTTTTATGGTTAATGTGTTTTGCTCTTTTACATTTCCTAAGAAAGTAAATTTCTTTGTGGTGATTAGTTTTTTTAACTTTTAAACTTATTGTTTGTTTTTTGCAAGGGGTAGAGTTGATTTAGTGGATTGTTTTATAACTTCTTCCAGTAAAGTTGAAATACATTTGAATGTGTACTTTTATCTTAGTAGAAAGCTTTTAAATAGATTTATAGAGAGCAAAAGGTTTTTTTCTATCTGTAAAGCGCTACAGATTTTTCAGATTTAAAAATTAAAGAAAAAATAATGAACTTATAATTTATGGAAAAACTTATTATCTTATTTTGAAATAAGAAGTTCATTTTGTTGAAAGTGTATAGGTTTTTTCTTAAACCTGTATTTGTCGTTATAGCGCTTATCAATTTATATATAATTTTTACATACGTAACAACAATTCACCCCTGCCTCATGAGACAGGGGTGAAAAGGAATTTTTATGTATTTTGTTTATTATCAGTTCAATGTCATATTGAATCCCGCACCTACACCCCAGTGACCTCCAGAAGTTGTTGCGGATATGTTAGAGCGGTATTTTCCATTTTCTGAGGTGTAACCTGCACCAAAGGCAAATGCAGATTGACTACGCCATAAACCAGTACCAAATCCAACGCTTAATTTTCCAGGTGTATCATTGTAGCGTAAGTTAGACACCGCAAGACCAATAGCCGCTGCTTGTCTTGCCTCTTTTTTCACACTCTCAATACTGTAGTTTAAAACGTTAAACTTCATATCTGTATATTGTTTAGACTGATCAACAGCATCATCAATCGCATCAATCACAATATTATTAACCCGTTGATCTGTGTAGTGCTTGGATTCATCAAGAATAATCTTCATCTGTTCTTTAGTATAGTCATGGAGTTGACCACCATTTACAGCTTCTTTTGATCCCTTCTCAATTTTACCATCAGCTACATTATCAATCAAAACAGGTTCACTGGCATCACCACCCGCTAATGTGATTTTATTGGTTTTTTTGCCGTTTTCATCTCTGTCATAACGAACAGCGTCCTCTTCAATACCGTCAACTCTATTATTGATGTTATCAACTTTTGTATCAATATTGAGAACTACATCACCAATATCAGCAATCGTATTTGAAATATTATCAACTCTGTTGGTAAGATGCTTCACATCTTTTTCAACACCAGTGACACGTTCATTAGTTTCCCAAAGTTGTCCACCATTGACCGCATCTTTCGAACCTTTTACAATTTTACCATCAGCTACATTGATAATTTTATTCGGCTTACCATCACGATTAGCATCATAGGCTTTTTCTTTATCATTCCACTTTAAAGCATCTGTATCGACCTTGTTGATGACATCATCAATACGGTTGTTAATATTTGACATCCCATTATTAATATCACCAAAAGCATCAGCGACATTATGGTGCTCTTTCTCAACAGTCGTACCATCAGCATTGACTTGAACAATCTTAAAAGTAGGATTTGTCCATTTGCCATTCTCATATTTAGCACCGCCACCGAAATAATTAGCAAGCTGGTTATTCATGGAATAAAGTTGGTTGCCCGTAATGGCATCTGTTGAACCTTGAGCAATCTCACCATCCAAAAGATACTTCAATTTGCTCTTTGTTTTCTGCCCATCTTTTTCATGACGTGCCACAAATGCTTCTTCATCATCATCCCACAGTAAAGCATCTTTAGAGAAATCTTCAATTTTCTGATTAAACTCATTGGATACATTCGTTAAGCGTTGATTCACATCTTGAACATTTTTATCAAGACCTGTTAAAGCATCACCAACATTGTAAAAATTAGCCTTACCTACCACACCATCTACAATAGCGGATACAGTATATTTCAGCCCTTTAAAAGCACCGTCAATAAACTTTGCACCACCACCAAAAAACTTTGCAATATCTGCTGATATTTTATTAATCTGACTACCATTGATTGCATCATGAGAATCTTGAGAAAGGCTGCCATCTTTTACGTTATGAAGAGCAACTGGCCCATTACTCTTATTGCCACCCAAAGTTACACTACCGTAATTAACACTATCATCGCCATTCTTATCGTAGAGAACCGCAGCAGCACTTGCTGTCTCAATATCTTTCGTAATATCCTTTATGCTTTTATCAAGTTGGTCTTTGTTAACAGCTTCATCGCCCTTTTCTGCTGCTTTAACACCAGAAATAGAACGTGCTACACCAGCATATCCTGCAATATTGACTTCAGTACCAGCTGTTTTCGCACCAATGGTGATAATATTTGTCTCCTTGTCTTGTTGCACAAGACTATTTTCTTTCATTTCAATAATCTTATTATCAATATTTGTGATCGAAGTATTGACACCAGTAAATGCATCAAAAACATTATTATATTTTGTATCCTGAATAAGGAAAGATGGCTCTACACCGTTCAGTACATCTGTACTGCCACCAAAATATTTCGATGTATTTTGAGCAACTGTTTTGAGATCATTGGTAACAGTAGTAACATTTGCATTTGTTTTAAAGAGCTGAGACCCATTTACTGCTTGCGTTGATGTTTGAGAAAGTTCTCCATCTTTCACACCGGAAAGTGTACGATCTATACCATCTTTATTTACAAGGCTAATTTCAGTACCACCGGTTTCCTTACCAACGGTAATAAGACCTGCAGAATCTCCTTCTTGCTTCACAAGATTATTTTTTGTCACATTATTAATCTGATTATAAATATCTGTGATAGAATTATCGACACCCTCAAAAGCATCAGCGACATTATGGTGTTTTTTCTGAGTAATGGTACCATTCGCTTCACGCTGAGAAATTTTGAAAGTAGGCTCTATCCACTCTCCATTCTCATAACTAGCGCCACCGCCAAAATAATTTGCAATCGTATCGCCCATCACATAAAGTTGGGAACCATTTATTGCATCTGTTGACTCTTCTGAAATATCGCCATCTAAAAGGTTGGTAATCTTACTATCTGTTTTACGTCCGTCTTTTCCATGACGTGCAGAAAATGCTTGTTTACCATCATCCCAAAGTAAAGCATCTTGAGAGAACTTATCAAATTTATTGTCTACATATTGTATATGTTTATTGACATTTTTGATATTGACATCAAGTCCTTCAAGAGCCTTACCAACATTGTCAAAAGTCTTCTGAACAACATTACCATCTGCAGAAACTGTAGATAAATTATACTTTGGACCTACAAAGACGCCATTTTCAAATGCTGCATTCCCACCAAAGAAATTCGCAATATCTCCAGATATCTGATTAATCTGGCTACCATTTATTGCTTCTGTTGAATTTTCTGAAATCTTTCCATTTTTCACACCCGCAATGGTTCGCTCTCCCTCATTACCTGCGATATCGATTTTTGTACCACCTGTTTCTTTACCAATGGTAATAAGCTTCTGATCTTCATGCCATTTAACAAGACTATTGTCTACTACTTCTTTTATTTTATCTTCTACTGTCTGCAACTGGTTAAGATTAACTGCATCCGTACCCAAAATACCGTCTGCCACATTTTTAACCTCTTTATCAGCTGCATCAATACCGCCATATGTTATACTTGGACCACGTTTAATCGCTAAACCACTATTATTTATAGTAACTTCACTCCCTACTTTTATTTTATTAACTTTGATAAATTCGTTTAAATCAAATGTTACCTCGTTATTATCGCCTCTTACAATTTTGAGATTTTTGTGGTCATCCTGATCTGCAGCAGCTACAAACTTTACTATGCTCTCTGCCCCAACATCTGTAGCATTATCACCATCAACAGAAAGCTTCCAACCTGTTTTAATCCCTGCTGTAAAATCTTGTAACTGTTTATAATTTACAGCATCAGTATCTTCAGTCCCAGCTTTCACTTGTGTAATCTTTTTATCACCAGCATGAATGCCATCAACAGTTATGCTCGGCCCCTCATCACCGTCAAATCTAAAGCCAGCAGCATCCATAATGCTGTCTCCTGCTGTGACAGTCATTACCTGAATATCATCAGCTAGATCAAATGTGACATTACGGTTACCATCTCCTACAATCTTGATATTTTGACTATCTTCATTGCCAGCTGCCTCAAAATTTACCGTATCGTTTTGTCCAATAGACATAGGACTTTCACCGTTAACGGTAAGTTGCCAGTGCGTTTTAGAAGCTTCTTGCACAGCTTTCAGCTGTTTATAATTTACAGCATCGGTATCTTTAGTCCCTTCTGCTACTCCTATAATCTGTTTATTGCCAGCATCAATACCATTCTGAGACATGCTAGGGCCATTACCATCAATAAACTTAAAGCCATCACTATTCATAATGCTGTTGCCTGTCGTAACACTCGTGAGTTTAAGAGCATCATTCAAAGAAAATGTAACTTTATTATTATTATCTTTTTCAATTTTGATATTTTTGCTTCCGTCCCCACTCGCAGCCGCAACAAAATCTACTGTACTCCCAGCTTTAACATCTGTAGCATTGTTACCATCAACAGAAAGTTTCCAGCCGCCCTCTTTAATTCCTGCTGTAAATTCTTTCAGCTGTTTATAATTTACAGCATCATTATCTTCTTCTCCATCTGCTACATTTGTAATCTTTTCATTGCCAGCATCGATACCATCAATAGTCATCATTGGACCATTCTGAATAATAAAGCCATCATCACTCATAGAACTTTGACCTGTAGTGACGCTTGTAAGTTTGAGAGTATCACTCAAAGTAAATTCAATTTTATGCTTATTATCTGCAGTGTTTTTTGCAACCGTTAAATTGTCTTTTCCTTCATCGTTTTTACTTTTCACTGAAAAATCTACGGTATTGCCTGTATGCACATCTGTCGGATCGGTATCGTTAGCAGAAAGTTTCCAGCCCCCTCCCCCTGCTATAACTTCTCTCATAGCTTTTAGCTGTGCTACGTTTACCGCATCGGTATCTTCACTTCCAGCTGCGACCCCTGTAATTTGTCGTGTTAGGTTACCTTTACCACGACCACCAACTTCACCAACACTAAAAGCCCCTGTTGTACTTACCCATGCCATACCGGCTTCTGTCGTATCACCATTAAGGTAAGGGTCATACCCCTTAACACCTTTGTTTCTATCAGAGACAGAACCACCACCAATAGCAACACCATCATTAACAAGTACCTGTGCATTTGCTCCAATCGCAACGGAATCTTCTGTTTTAGCATATGTATGCGAACCTATAGCAATCGCATTTTCACCCTCCGCTGTTACTTTTCTGTTAGGATCATTTTCTTCAGTTCTGTCAGAGCGCCTGCCCCCTATTGCAATAGAACCTGAAGCTTTAGCTTCAGCATCTGTACCTATAGCAATCGCAAAATTCTTTTCTGCTCTTGCCTTCGTCCCCACAGCAATGCTATTTTCCCCTAATGCAGTTGCAAGCCCTCCAATAGCAACTGTAGATTCTCCCGAAGCCTCTGTTCCAACACCCATAGCAACAGCTGCTTTACCACTTGCAAGTGCAGAAACACCAAAGGCTTGCGCACCCCCTGCCTTTGCTGTCGCACCTGCACCAAAAACGGTTGAATAATTACCCGTTGCAGCAGAACCACAACCAGTTGCAAAAGAATAAATGCCATAAGCCTCAGGCAGAGCATTAGCGATACCATCAGTAGCGATTCCCATATAACCACCAGAGCCACCATTGCCATCTGTAAGCCCCTCACCAATCCAAGCCTCTTTTTCAGTGCTCGTGCCATAAGGATTACGATTTACAAAGCTTTGATTAGTGATAAATCTATTATATTGTTTCTCTGCGGTTATTCGTTTAGTAACTGACGCTTGTTGTTTGCCGCCACGACCAATAACGTTGTCTACACCACAGTAGTCATCATCACCAGCCAACACAACACTACCATGACTACCGTGTGGATAAGGAACATTACCAAGATTCGAACTCTGAACAGTTGCTCCTCTTATGGAAAGACCGGCAGCAAAAACAGGAGAAACACTCGATAAGAGTGTCGCCATTACCGTACTAAGAGAGACAATTTTAATTAAATTTGGTGTGGAATATTTTTTTTTCATAAGAACCTCCTCCAACAGAGTTCAACATCATTACAATGTGCGAAAACACACACGGCAAAACCCTTGTTTGCGCACTTCAAAAACCAATAAATCAAGACAAAACTCTCCCCCTACGATACCGCTATCTTTACGGCATCGCCCTAAAATCTCTGCAACAACATCAAATCTAGAAAAGTCCCCAACCCTTTTAGCTAGAGGGATTCAAGCTAAAAAATCAATAAAAACACAAGACTTTGAAAATATACCGTAATCTCCATTTAAAAATACTGCGATTTATCTCTTAACAAAATAGTTTCACTAAAGAGCAATTCTACTTTTCAAATAAAGCGCATCAGCAAAATGGCAAGAGTGTAAAAAATAATTTTTTATAAATTTGTAAAAATACTTCTCAATAAAATAGCTGTTCTTATAAACACAAATTTATGATTTTTTTAACTTATAGCACAATGTAATAGATAACGATTATCATGATAATCTCACGCTTTGTTGCGAGATAATCTGTTTCAATATATAATGTATATCTTTGAAAGAAATCTTTCTTAATATAATGATGCACGCTCTGTAAAAAGTTCCAACGTGCTCATCTTGTCCTCTTCATAAAAAGACAAAAGTGCTATAAATGATCTTTCGTTCTTCTCGCGTATATGTCTGTTACCCTTCTATAGGAACAAAACATCGTCATTGTATTTTCACTGTTGTCAGTATCTTTTCCCTCAACCAACAAATATTTCAGGAATGACACTATATTAGCTTCTTTTTGAATCAATTTTGTTTGTATTGCTACCCGTCGTTCTTTTTATGAACTGCTTTATTTTTAATCAGAACAATATATTGATTTATAATGATAGTTTCTCGTTTTTCAGGTTGAATAAAAGACTCGAAGATCGTGAGGTTTTCACATTCCAAACTTGGTTATACAGCAGAAAATCAAAAAAGTTTTATTTTTTAAAAAGGCTGTTCATTCGTATCTTATGAAATTTCTAGATGTGCTTTTCAGATTCGATTTTACGCTTTAAATGTAATTTTAAAAGTGGCAAAGTGGCTTCGACTTCTTCCATATCATTGAGGTTTTGAATAAGCTCTTGCAATCTTCCATAAAGCTCTGCTGCTAATTCCGCAACATCTTCAGGAGAAAGATCTATTTTTGCATCATGATAGGTCGTATAAACTAAATGTCCCAGCTTTTTCATCAGCCCAGCAGGTATCGCTTGCGGTTTAAAACCAGCTGCTTTCGCCTTTGCCATATCTGAAAACATATCACCATCGCCCGTTACAAGCCAGTTTAAATTGACTTTTAATTTCTGTGATAAAACAGCCAAAAATTCTACATTGGGAAAGGTCGTGCCTCTTTCAGCGTGATCATAAATGGCTTTATTAACACCTAAACGGGTTGCTATTTGGTGCCTACTAAATAGCAAACTTTCTCGTATCAAACGTAATCGCTTCGCTTGTTCTGTTTTGGGTTCAATCTCTTTTTTTGCCAAATTACACAATAATACAAATATTGCGTTGACTTAATTCAATATCTGCATTATACCTCTTGTTACTGCCCCTTATGTTGGGCAAAGATCTACATACATAACCCCACAAAAACAGATGTTGCAGCATCCGTTTAAGCAGGAGCGAAAATTATGACAATTACACAAAAAATGCAATTGCCGTGGTATTTTACTGAACTGCGCTCCTGTAATATAACCTTGGAAAAACTCAAGCCTATCCGAGGCTATTTTCCAGAGTCAAAAACATTTGGACACAGCCCAATGAAAAAGCTAAATGCGCCACTGCCAACTCTATCAGTTTGCATGCCAAGCCAATTCTTGCCAACTGCTTTCTCACAAGTCGCAGTCATATTCTTCCAAAAGCAAAAAGCCTAATACGATTCTCTTCATTCCATGCTGTGCAATATACCACTGAAATCTTATTACAAAAATATGCAAATTCATTTCCCATAGGTTTTTATAAGGTAAAAAGTTTATCAATGTCTAAAAATCAATATAAAATAGGCAAAATAATTGGTATTCTACAAAAAATGAGATTATCACTCGTTATTAAAAAGTTAGACGTTTACAAACCCTGTTTGCTTATTTTATATATTAATGACACTGAGTTAGCTGTAATTGGCAATAGAGATTTCAGGGTGTTTGGTTTATCGTCAGAATACTCTTCCTCTACGCACATTAAAAGCCTTTTGGCAGTGTATTTTAAATGCTATAAGTTCTATAGTAAACACATTGCCATCCATATTTACAATTGGGCGCTTCAAAAACTTGGAGTAATAAAATCTTTAATAGGCATTGATTTAAAAGCGCGTATTTTGCAGAAAATTGACAAAACCATGAGGTTCGTATACATGGCAATTTTAAGTGATGATAGTGGAGTGATACTTAAAAAAGCTGCATGGAAACCCGCAACGTTGAGGAATTAAGCATGACCTCTTTATGCGATAAAGAATTATCTGATACACTGGTTGGTCTTTATGACGACTATCAACGCGGTTTCGACATTGGAGAAGAGCTTAAATTGTGCGTGGATTTGGCGTTATCTCTTGAATTGGAACTCAGTATTCATCGTTTAAGTGAAACAGATGCTGTTTTAAAAAAAGAGATTGTGCAAACCTTGCATCGTCGTAGAAATACCCATTCCAATGAAGATGAAATTGATACAATTTTTCATATGGATTTTGAAAAACAAAAATAATACAACACTCTCCCCATATGATACGATATTACCTCATTGCTTTACTTTCTACTACGCTTAAACAAAAAACTTTCAAGAAGATTTAAAGTGTTACGTTTTCGTCTTCTTAACAACAGTGAGATGAATTAAAGAAACGCATCAATTCTTTTAGATCATTATCAAAAAATAGAGAGTATTCTCTAGTATACATCAATTTATGCTTTGTTCATTAAGCACCAACTTTTACATTTTCTCAACTCTCCTTTAAAAGCAAAATATGAAATGTGCTGCAGCGTAAATGTTTATAAAATAGCGTATATTGACCACTCTTAAACGTAATTTATTGTTTTTCATGTCTATAAAACAGCACTATGAGTATTCCAACAAACGCAATAATGCTTTGAAAAAAATATATCGATTGAGGTGATATGCTACTGTTATCGCTTGCCATAATGAGGTAGACTCCGAGGATCAAGCATCCAGAGATACCATTAAAACTTGCCTGCAATCTTCCTTGGTACTCAGGATCACAAGAGAGTTGTGATAAAGAAATCGAAAGAGCCCAACTCGAAAGTCCAAATCCAATCATAAAGTAAACAGGAAAAACAACAAAATTGTGTGTATTAACAGATAGAATAGCGAGGCCAATAGCCATAAAAGCTAATAAAATGGCTAATGTTTTCCTGATAGATAAAACTTTACAAAGAAGTGGTGAAAAAAACGCACCTGTCAATACGCCCATAGAATAAAGCACCTCAAATATTGCAAAGATACTGCTATCTGCATGTAAAACCTCTTGTATATAAGGAACGAGAATAACAGGAATGGTCATCAAAAGAGTCATAATAATCATCTGGCTTATATAAGGTACAAAAAGAGCCGGATTCTGTTTAAAATAATGAAGGGATGCTGTATAATTTTCCCACCAATTTTGCTGGTTTTGATTTTTAGATCTTCGGTTTTTAGGTACCTTCATTGCAAAATTAAATAAACCAGCAATGATAAAGAATATACCACCTATTAGAAGAGTTCCTTTTGTTCCTGCATAGGACAGTATAAATCCACTTAAGCCCATACCTACGATAGTGCCAAGTTCATAAACCATATCGATGGTCGCATTTGCATTGATGAGCTGTTCCTTCAGCACAATACTTTGAATTAAAGAAATAGCTGATGGCATATAAAAAGGGATAAAAATACCCAAAAGAGCAGATAAGACCATCAATTCAATTTCTATACCAAAATGCCAAAGCATTACCCAGCTTACAATTACCAAACCTCTCACAAGATTTGAAATAATAATCTGCGTTTTACGATTATATTTATCTGCCAATATGCCAAAAATAGGCGCAAAAATAATGCCAGGCGTCCAAAGAAAAAGCATCATCAACGCTACACCACGGATTGAGCCCGTCTGATTGTAAGCGAGCCATGACAATGTAATATAATTTAGTCCACTTCCAAATGTAGCAAATAAGCCGCTCAAAGTAAAATAGAGAAAAGTTCTATTTTCAAATAAAGCAATGCGTTCCTTCAAATTTGAAGTGAACATAAATTATCCTCTAAAATGAATACCAGTCGATATGCATGATACATCCTGTTTAAAAACAGGCATTCTTACAATTTTCATTTTAGATCATTAAATTTAAGAAAGCAAAATTTCTTTTTTGAGGCTTTTATAATCTTTGTGCTGTTTTATGATTAATTCCTCTATGAAAACGGAACATTTATGGACAAAAACAAAATTAATATTTTATGTGCGTTTTATTCAGAAGCTACACCTTTATACATATGTGAAACAATTTTACGGTATAGAAGCTTCACTCACATTATTGTCCTTATTATTCCGTGCACTAAAATATGCTCGAGTATATTCCTCCATGTCGTTCTTCTATCACCACACTTCGTCTCTAAAAGAATAAACATACTATTATCCTCACAATAAATATTGCTAACTTTTCTACTCCCCTTCTCTAAATCTTTTAAAACAAGCTCATTACAGTTAGTTTTCTAATTAAAATATATAACGTGATATTTTTCCTGAGCAGTTAAATTATTGCAATCATATCTCTAAAGTTTCAGATTTAGAGTACGAATACATAAAGGAGGATCTATCGTGGATAAATTGATTAATAAATGATTTTATTCATAATCAAAAACAAACTTCATCTATATGATGTCGTATTTGATGATGAATTAAAGAAACAGAAGCAGTTCCATCAATTGTTATAAACCGCTCATCTATTTCTGATAAAACTTTGTATACTTTGTAAACTTTTTCAATAAAAGAGAGTTTTTCTTCGTATTTTAAGTTTAAACCATCCCTTTTCTGCAACCGCTCTAGTATAGTAGTGGGCGGTAAATGAAGATAAAATGTAATATGAGGTCTTGGAATAGATTGATTTAATTTAACTACACTTTCAACAGAAAGCTCTCGAGCATAAAAATAAGCAAGACTAGAATAAACATATCGATCGCTAATTAATAAATTTTGCGATGACGTTAAGGAAGGTTCAATAATTTCAAGCGTATGTTTGCGTCTATCTGTCGCTGATAAGAGTGCTAAAAGCAACGGATCAATTGCTTTTCCATTATCTAAGTAATCTCTAATTTCTGGATTATTTCTATACTAATAACTGGGTTGAAAAGTTTGTATTATATGTTTTTCTATTGAGTAATGGCGAGCGATTTCTTTTGTTTGTGTTGTCTTACCACTCCCATCAAATCCACATAAGACAATAAAAGAACCAGAAAATTTCTTTGGAGACCACATGGAATTATAAACTTTTTTATCAATATACATTTTGTCTATATACTTTCCATAAGTTAAATTGTTTTATGTCTGAAATCTCTTAATGTTTAATAAGGTGTTTTTTAACTCGTCTCTAAACAGAAAAACACAATACTCCCGCATTTTGTATAACTTTATGATAAATGGTAGTATATAGACTTAGTTTTAAGATAAGGTTATATTTTAGACAACTTAAAATGAGATTAAGTATTTGTAAAAAATATATTTTTTTGTTCACACTCCATAACCTGTCATTTTTTGACGAATTCTAGTAGAGTTTCTGAGGATTACTCCTATAGCGTCGTGTAAGTGTATAGAAATGAGTTCGATCTCAGTATATTATTGTCCCTTAAGAGCTGCTACTAGATTGCGCTCCATAGGAAGCTAATGAAATCAACTCTATCTTTTCTCAAACCACTGCCCTCGCTATAAGCATTTGATATCCGATCCCGTCAAAAAGCAGCAGAGCAATTCTTGGAAAACATCGCTGAGATATTGAAATATGCCTTGCAAAAGCGTTTAAATCAAATGTTTCACTATATTTTTCGGTATATTCATAAACTGAAATTAAGAATATTATAATAAGACCTCAAACAACGACGACGCCCAAATCAGCCGTAATAAAGCCTCCTAAAACTGAACCAATAATACCTCTCTATCAGACAGACTACTATGTAAAGGCTTTAATACAATACCTTAGCGCTAATGCCATAAATGTTTCTGATAGATAACGAAGTTTATTGTCACAACAACATCTAACAACGGTCAATAGAAAAACCTCAACCTTGAGTATAAATAAAATCAACTTGAAAGCGCAAAATATATCTCTAGGACATAGTTATATTCGTTATCTGGCTTTCCCCTTATTGGCAAGCCTCCCGCAACAGACGCAGTAAAAATACCAGCCTCCATCGCTATTCATTCTCCTGAATAATAAGCTATCACTACCATAAACATCAGCGTTCAAATGTTCCCTACCAAAAAACTTGACATGCCCAGTAATATGTGTGTGTGTATTTATTATTTGTAAACATGTGTGCTGATTTATAATACTGTGTGTTTTTAAGAGATTCTGAAATGGGGGGGGATAATGTGCACAAACAACTGATGTTTCGGTTTTATGGGCTTGTTGTCCTGCTGTATCTTTCTGATATGGTTTTATTTTTAAGTAATCTTTGGAATGCTTATCGCATAACATCCTCATCGGTTTTCCTAGGCGTAACCATGGCTTTGGGCACCCTTATGCCCTATCTTTTGAAAAAAAGCGGTCTTGTGCACATTAAAGCCTCACTGCGGTTGGTCGATTTATACAAAAGGCGAATCATTATCTATAGCCTTCTTTTATTGATTGCACTTTTCCATTACGCTGATTCCCCCTTTGGTTTTATCGCTGTCTCTATCTCTATCGGCTATCTCTCTTTGATTACCTTAAGCACTCTCGAGACTTATAATACTAAACTAGCACTTAGTGGTTATATTAGCGCCCAAAAGGCTTCCCGCATTATGCAAACAGTGGTGCAAATTGGCGCATTTTTGGGAGCAGCACTGAGTGGTTATCTCTTAGAAGCGACCAGCCCTCGAGGGGCAGCAGCTGAAATCGGTTATAATGGTTTGATTGTGACACTTTGTGTGTTTGACATCATTATAAGCCTTATAGCCGGATATATTATCTTTTGCGATGAATATAACGCCACAGATACCACAACACTTGCAACTGGTAAGAAGCCAGCGCCTACACCGCAAGCGGATGAGCTCTCCCGTGAACTTAAACTTTTATGCGTCTGCATAGGACTTATTGGCTTTCATATTTGCGCTTATAATACGCTGGCAACTATTCTTTTTCAGAGTGTGAAAAATTTTGGTTCTGAATATTATGGGCTTTGCAGTGCGGTTGCGGGCGTGGGCGCTTTTTTAGCTGCTTTTATCAAAATCCCTCGTTTTGAATTTATTCTCCCAGCCCTTATGTTGAGCATGGCTGATCTTATTTTTAGCACCACACAATCGCCCTATTTGGCTGTGGTCTTTTGCTTTTTTATTGGCTTTTCAATGAATACCATGCGAATTAATGCCCGCAAACATACGATTGAAGCGACCAAAACAGAGGCTCAAGCAGAGCTGGTGGGAAGCTATAGCGGCATGCTTTATACTCTCTCCCAATCGGCAGGTTATGTCATTCTTGGTCTTCTTACAAGCTCTGCCCTTATGGGTCCTCAAGCAGCTGTTTATCTTCTGCCCCTTATAGGGCTAATAATCTTTATTTATGTTCTTTTCCTTTTATCACAGCGGAACAAAGTATGAGAAAACCTATTCTTATTGTCGACCCTTTCTCCACGGGTGCCCTCTATGCCCCTGCTTTGCAAAAATTAGGCTATGCTTGTTATGGTGTTGTCTTTCAACAAGCTCCTTTTTCACACTATATGCTTTCTTATCAGGGAAAGGGCATGGCAGAAGCGAAGCTTCATAGTGTAGATGAGATAAAGAAACGCTTTCCTATCGGCACGATAGAGGCTGTAATAGCGGGTGCCGAAAGAGGTATCTATTGTGCAGAGCAATTGGCGGCTTATTATGGTTGTCTTGGGAATAACCCCTTGACTACCGATTGGCGACGGAAAAAAGCAGCGATGCAAAAACGCCTTTGTGAAAATGGTTTATCTTACATCCGATCAAAGATTCTTACAAAAAACGATTGTACTCTCGATGGTTTTGAAAGCCACAGCGGCTATGTGGTAAAGCCAAATGATTCTGCAGGGAGTGATGGTGTTTTGTTTTTCTCTAATCTTGAGGAAGTAGTAACGTGGACCTCTGAAATCGACTGGAAGAAAAAAAATATTTTTGGCGCACCTAACGAGGCTTATTTGCTCCAAGAAAGATTGGAGGGAGAGGAATACATCGTCGACGCCGTTGTAAATGGAGAGGCTATAAAGGTATGTGCTTTATCGCGATATAAAAAAGGTATTCATAATGGAAGTGCTTTTGTTTATGAATCGCTTGATGTGCTTGATGCTCAAGATCCCTCTTATGCCCCTCTTATCTCTTATGCAAAACAATGCATTCGCGCACTGGGGATTGAATATGGACCTGCGCATATGGAAATCATGCAAACAGCTCGTGGTCCAGTGATGATCGAAGTAGGAGCCCGCCTCCACGGAGGAATTGCACCCACCTTGTTCGCGCATTGCTATGAAGATGGTTTACTTGAAAGCTCCGTTAACCTTATTGCAGGCGTGTTTTCGCAAACCCCAAGTCGCTTTAAGAAAAAAGGGCGTATTATCTTCCTTATCAACGAGATCGACGGTCATATTATAAAAGATGTTAACGTATGGCAGCAAAAGCTTCATTCTTGGGAAAATGTGGTTCATTTTATGCTCTTTTTTAAAGAAAACGAGCCCCTCCCCCTAACCATCGATTTAAATACCTGCCCAGCTATTATAGCAATTTGGGGACACAGTGATGATGAATTATCAGCTTTGGAGAGAATCATTCGTAGCAATTTCTTATAAAATACAACAATTGGGAGGAAAACATGGATTCAGCAGCGCAAATAATTGAAAATATAGACAAATATTAAAAATGGAAGCAGATCGTTTTAAAGAATTCGATGCAACCATGAATAACACAATTAGACCTTTTCCCTGCCTATTTGGTATAAATGGATACTCAAAAGATATGCTTAGATTTGGGTGCTACAACAAGCTGACTTCAAAAAATATGATGGAAGACCTGATAACTTATTGCGATAACTATAAAAGTTTTGGAAAGAACACATCTTTTGTTGCATTCGAGGAGCCTGCCCCCATACAAAGTATCGAATTTTATAGAGAAAAATTCTGGTCTACACTTAAAAATTTGCGAGCTTTTGACAACCGAGAATGGCCTAAGCATATACAAAAAAATATGTACAATCCTCTATGGGAGTTCTGCTTTCATGGGGAGCCTACGTTTATAGTTTGCAATACCCCATCCCATATAAACAGAATAAGTAGGAGAAGTTCTACATTTATGTTAACTTTCCAGCCTAGGTGGGTTTTTTCTGATCTGCTCGATACAGAACAAAATGTATTCTCGTTGTAGGAAAAAGGCCTGAACCTTTTGATATTATCACAAAATCTCCTTTTTTAAGAAAATATAGCAAACTCCAAAATAGAGAATGGACGCAATATTTTCTGCAAGACAACACTATTGAATCCCTACCTTGCTCATATCATCTAATGAAACACGATAATGACTAAGTTTTCTAAAATTAAATTAAATAAAAATATTTATGATATATTAAAAATGATACTGCCAAAACAAGACTCGATAGAGATTCAAAGGGATTTTCCAAAAAATACATAGAATGCAGTGTGTATGTATAAAACTTCTCAGGATGATCGTGTTAATAGCAATGTTTAAGGGGGCTTTTTTTGGAAAGATTGTACAGAAATTATGAGTATCTCTAGGAGAAAAAACGCTGATTTTTAGAACAGAGAGAAACATTGATTATAACAGTTTATTAGGCTAAACGCAGAATATTCTCCTAATAATGGATGGTTAAATTATAACGGGATAGTTTTTTGATAATCATAAAGAAAAAGGTAGAGAGCGTGTTTCTTTTAGTTAAGAAAGAGTGTTGCTCATTTTTCTTTCTAAAAATAAACAAATTCAAAGATAATTTTTTGTTCTTGTAGTGGTGAGAAAATAATTGTCGAAGTCAGTGAAGGGGAAATTCCAATAGATTGTTACAAAGTTTAATAAAAGTTGGAATACTTAAAAATTCTGAGTTCCTATGATGATTTAAGAATACCAGATTAGGATACGGAGAATTCAAGAGCTCAAAACTTTGTGATAATATTGGTTTAGAATTACATCTTGTTCATTCAGACGAGATGAGCCAATTATTATATGTCACAGAGACATATGGGTGGAAAATTTAAAAAAGCTTATCCAGAATCTAACTTAAAGGTTATTGGAACTTTAGTAGTAAGATTGGCTTGGTCTCATGTTTCTCAAAAATTAGCAACCAATCTTGTTGTGACTAGACTAAATTTGGAAGATCTGCTCACTGAGCGTTTTTATAATATTATGAAATGATAAAAATATTAATATCTCTTCTTGTCCCGGACACGAAGCCGGTGCTATTTGTATTTATTATCCGTTGCACCATTGTCCGAAATATATTTTAAGTGGTTGTCACTTGAAATATGCCTTGGAAAATTATTTGGCAAGAGAGCATACCTATATGTATTGGAAAGTAATTTCCTATTATTTATCTCAATCTATGGGTACAACGTTGCCAAGTATAGAATTCATGCTGACAGATGACTTTCAAAAAATAAGTGCCTATAACGCATTTGAACTAAACTTTTATGAAAAACTGGAATTTAGTACCGAACCATATTCGACAATGGAGAAAATCATAAAATGGCTTGAGTCTCTGTTTAAAAGGAAAGAGGCTATTGCGTAATTCTGTTTTTCTTATGATTGTGATTGGTTGTTTGACGAGTTTTTGTGCTAGTGGTGTATTATCTATTGGCCTTTCTTTGTTACAATTCCAAGATACAACAGGAGAAGCGTCTGCTACTTTAAATGTCGTTAATTTAATCGCAATTGGAATTGCTGGCTTATGTTTGGGAAACGTGTTGGCGCACTATCAAGGCTTTATAATTGGGTTTTATAGTCAAATTACTTGCGCTTGTTTATTGTCTTTCTTATTATTTATGAACAATCCAGTACTTATTTTATTTGTATTTTTTTTACTTGCTCTCTTGATGGGGGCTGATAACCCAAATAACAATAGTGCCTTGAATCAGCTGGTTCCAGCTCCCAAACAAAAAGCTGGAATTTTTGCATTTTACACTAGTTGCTGTCAGTTTTTTGTTATTATATCCCCATTGCTTATATATTTTATAATTGCGCATTTGGGGCACAAAATAGCTATAGCCTTTATTGTATTTATCTATCTTTTGAATGCCTGCTTATGGTTTCGTATAAAGTCTATACAACAACTAAACAGAGCAAAAGAGCTATTAAAAAAGCCATCTCAAAAAGCTTATGGAGTTGGGTTCAGGTGCCTTTGGCGGATTTCTGCGTTGCGTTTTTTAACGATTAATCGTATTTTGAATAATTCTCTCTATACGGGGCCTATTGTTTTATTGCCACTTGTGCTTGCTTCTATAACATCAGATAATATAAAATTTACAGCTATTCAAAATTCTATTTTTGCTTTGTCAGCACTGGGTTTTGTGATCAATGGTCTTATCTCATCTTATTATTTACAGAAATTTCCATCTTTAATTCGTTTTTTTGTATGGGGGGCACCGGCTTTTGCCGTGATCGCAATCTCTTTTGTTTTATATTTAAATTTTACTCAATATTCCCTTTATATTATGGGGTTTTTATTAGGTATTGGGCAATTTTATTTTAGGATATCGGGAATAACAATTGGACAAGCTATCACACCTAGTGAAAATTTAGCCGAGGTGATTTTGGCAGGCGATGCCAGTGTACGCATCATAACAGCTTTATTCTCTATTGTGCTTTTATATGCAGGAAAATTTTTTTCATTTTCTATATTATACGTCCTATGTGTATTTATAGGCTTTTGCGCCCCTTTATTTATTTTGCACGGACTATCTATTTACATACAAAGCTTAAAGATAAAAGAAAGCGCCGCATGAATGATATTCAATTATTATATTATGTTAGCCTTTTTTTGATTATCGTATAGATAAAAATTTTGTACAAATATTCATGACATTAATTTTAAATAAGCACATTGCGTGAGAAAAGCTGAGGTGTTTGTTACCTCTCATGTGGATAGCCCGTTAAGCAACGAAATTGCAAATAGCACTATGATCACCATTAATTCTAAAAGCTCTACCAGAAGTTAGTGATAATGGCAAAAATCCTTTAATGATATTTGAAGAGATCGTTTATGCTAGATCAGGTTATCTCAAGATCGAGAGGAGAGGAGCTTAAAAAGTGTAAAATTCATGGAAATTCAACAGCAATTTCCAGGTGTACATAATGACAGGTATAGATTGGCGCGAACTGGTCAATTGCAACAGCAAAAAATCCTGCAAATGCTGAGCTTTTTAAACTATGTCATATCAAGCATATGAAAGTTCGTTTTAAATTAATGGCGGAGAGAGAGGGATTCGAACCCTCGATATGGTTTCCCATATACACGCGTTCCAGGCGTGCGCCTTCAACCACTCGGCCACCTCTCCAGAAGTTTGCACTATACCCAGAAAGAAATAACGTGCAAGTCTAAACTATACATTCAAATCCCAAAAAATAAATTCATTTATTAAAGTAAGAGCTTATATCTGTTGAATAACAAGCACATCCCTTCTTTTTAAGAAAAAACTTTTTTCGTGGATAGGTTTGTAGAATACAATAATGGGAATAAAAAGATTGTCACCAGTTATAAATTTTCATACTCATTTACGCACTTTCTGCTTCACAAAAAAATACTTCTCTTAAAATTGGCATACAGTCCATGGTTTTGCATAACCAAATAATTAATATCTCTCACTTAACACCATTGATTACCCTAATAATAAATAGAATAATAACGATATGAACTTCTTATATGTATATAATATTAAAATTGTTTATTCAGATAATAAATTTCATTTCAATAAAAATCGTTTTCAACCTTCTTCTTGCCTCCAAGGATGAAAATACTTAATCACTGTAACTGTGATTACAAACAACTCTCTCTTGAAATGAGATCTACCTGCTAATCACTTTTATGTTTCAGATAATATATAAATATTTATTTATAATAATAAATTATCGTTTATACGTCATAAGCGGGGATGGTATGTGGAGGAAGAACATTTTAAGAGAGGATAAGTGCCTCTTATGTATTTTTTCAAATAGCACGAATTCTTGCAACATTGAGGGCTGTAAAATAGTGTGATGGTGTCAGTTTCCTCTTTCATAGGATTACAGAATAAGCCCTACTCTAAATCCTCTATTCAATTTCACACTTCTATATTTAGTTGATACTAAAGAAAATAAAATTCAGACAAAAAAAACCTTTGCATTTTTAATTTAATATGTATGAATATATCTTATTTTCTGAAATGAAAAAATAGTCATTTTGGTCAAATACAAAATCATAAAAATGCAAACCTGTTTTCATTTTTACCATATACTTTTAAATTCAGCTTTACAGTTTTCAAAATATCTAAAGTAATCTCTATTATTTAAAAGAGATTACGTATTACTTCATACTTTTGATTATCGCATTCTTTAAGTGGGATATGGTCTCATAACAAAACAGAATACTCTAAAAATACTATTTTCTTTCTCATCCACACGTTTGTTAAAAAACATCTCTTAAAGCTTGTCACATCTACCTCATACGGTGTCTATGAATGGTATAAAATCTATTGGATAGCATCATCTTTCCTTAAATAAAAAGTAAAAGCCAAGTACCATCACGCTATTTATCACCTAATATTACAACATCCATTGCGATTTGAGAGAATGCATAAAAGGCATTTATTCTTTCTTAGAGTGTTTTTATCCATACATTACTCCTCTTTGTAATGTATAAAAGAATAATTTTTATTAATTTAATATAGAGAAATTTAAAACGAGAAAACCCTACAATATTTAAGGCTCTCATTATGTAACACGATAAATTACCATTACAAATTAATATGCTGCTTATAATTGTCCTAAAGGATAATATTTTACAACACTAAAGATCTGATTAGTCTGAAAAATGAGCTCGTTTTTTCCCCTTAATGTTCTCTATCACCTTATATCCTTGCTTAGAGCACGTACAGCTCGTGCAGTTTCACATTGTAATGCTTTTTGTGCTAAAATTTTCATATCTTCAAAACTATGAGTCTGTAAACACGCCTTTACTGGAGAAATATCGCAAGATATCATAGAAAGCTCATTAATTCCCAATCCAGTCAAAATCATTGCACCAAAAGGATCTCCAGCCATACCACCACATACACTAACCCAACACTTATTTTGTGCAGCTCCCTGAATAGTCTGATAAATCATACGCAAAACTGCTGGATCAAGGCTATCAGCTTCAGACACAAGGTACGGATTTTGCCGATCAACAGCCATTGTATACTGTGTTAGGTCATTGGTTCCAATTGAAAAAAAATCAACATGGGCGCTCAATACATCTGCCATAATGGCCGCTGCTGGAACTTCGATCATAATACCAAGTTTTAATTTTGGTGCATCAATATCGTTGCGGATTTCCTCTGCAATCTTTTTTATAGCGACAATCTCTGAAACAGACATGACCATCGGAAACACAATCCATAGATCTCCGCCCTCTTTTGCTGCCCGATATAAAGCACGTAATTGAGGCACCAAAAGATCACGTCGACGTAACAAAAGCCGCGTTCCTCGAACACCTAAAAAAGGATTGTCCTCTTTAGATAAATGTAAATGCGTAACCTGTTTATCCCCACCAATATCAAGTGCACGAATAATTAATGGCTTATCTCCTACAGCTGTAATCATCGTCCGATATATATTAAATTGTAGCTCTTCATCCGGAATATGTGGATTCTCTAAAAACAAAAATTCCGTGCGCATGAGTCCAACACCTTCAGCCCCCAAATCAAGCGCAACAGGAACCTGATTTGCGTAGTTGACATTGGCCATAATACGAATTCTTTGACCATCTATCGTTTGCGCTGGTAATCTACACGCACTTATTTCACTGACACGTTTTTGCGCAACAGTATCAATATGCCTTTGAGCATCTTCAACGTCTTCAAGCGTAGGATCAAGGTAAATAAACCCGTTATCGCCATCAATAATAGCCTGAATATCAGACTGAATCGCTAAAATATCATCACCTGTAGCAACAACCATTGGAATACCAAGAGTACGCGCCAAAATAGCTGTATGAGATAATGGACCTCCCCATGCTGTTGCTAATCCTTTTACCCTTGTACAATCAAGTTGTGCTACATCAGAAGGAGAAAGGTCATTTGTAACCAGAATTACACCATGTGGAATATCATTTAAAAAGAACGATCTATAGGATGGATTGATTTCACCTAAAACACGTCGACCAACATCAACTAAATTAACAGCACGTGCTGCTAACAAAGGATTATCTACCTTAAAAAACATATCTGAAAATTGACGAACCGCTCTATCCCAAGACCAAGCGACACCATGACCTTCCGCTATAAAACGACAAGCTTGAGCTATTAAATTTTCATCTTCAAGCAAAACCATTTGCGCAGAAAAAATTGCAGCAGAATCTGCTCCCATACGCACTGTAATATCAGAAATTACAGATGCCATTTTATGTTTTGTTTTTGTAAGAGCATTTTCAAGACATGCTGCACCAGCTGCAAAATCAATTGGCTGGTCTATTATGGAAATATCATTTTGCCTTAAAACAAAAATCTTACCAAATGCTAATCCTGAACTCGCTCCAACACCAGAAATGCCTTTTTGCATAGAGCGTGGATACCAACCATGAAAAGCCTTTGTTTGAGATTCCATTGCTCTCATCAGGCATTTTTCACTAATACTCACTTTTTTTGCAATAGCAATGGCATCATTGAGAAGTTGTGCTCCTTCTGAAGCATCTGTAGAAAAAATCAGAACATCACCGTTTTTTGCTCCTAATTGCAATAAACCAACCAAATTTTTCATTTCAACGGTATATTGACCATGGCGAACTCTGATGGAACTTTGAGCCTTTTTCGCAAAATCAACCCAAAGAGAAGCTGGTCGTGCATGAAGACCACTTGGATAATCCAAAGTCCATTCCTGACACACAGAAAGGTCACCAATAAAAGTTTTTTCTATCTTCATATTTTGGTCAAACAAAGTTGTAACAATTTGCTGTTTGTCCATAGTTGTTGCAAGTACTTCAAGCTGTTTTTTATCAAATAAAAGAGACGTCAATTTTTTACAAATTTCTCTATAGCGATCTGGACACGCTGCAATGGCAATAACCAAATATGCTTTCTTGCCATCCTGCCACTCAACACCAGCAGGAACCTGTATAACAGCAACAGCATCCTTGATAATTAAATCACGATTTTCAGCCATACCATGAGGAATGGCTATACCATTTCCAAGCCAAGTATTGGTTGTTTCTTCACGTGCAAGCATGCTTGCCAGATAACACTTATCAACTGCACCAACCTGCACAAGCAATTCAGCAGCAGCATAAATTGCATCATTTTTATGATCAAAAGCAGCTGCAAGTTGTACAGATCTTATAGACAAGATTTCACCATCAGCAAAATCTACATTCATTGCTTCTGCTTTCTCATATCTCATCATGAATTCAAATTGCCTCACATTTGAACACCAATATCTCTGACACATTCCTTTTCAAAGCTGCATTTCCCAAAATACAAGCTATAAATACCACCACAGCTTTATTTATATTTTACGGAATATAGCTAAGTGAGGTGCTTAAATACCTCAATATAACCGATAAAACAATTGGATATTATTATCTAGCGAAGTGCTTAAAACCATTATAAGCAAATCTGCCTCTTACTCTTTTACTTTACAAAGACAAAACCCCATTTTCTACAGAACCAATCACCTGAAAAACTATGTTTTCGAAACGCTCTCATTATCCTAAGTTATTCAACATAACTTTTCATTATTTTTCCTACAAGAAAGCATCCTTCCCAATCATCCGTAACTTCAGCTAATATTTTGATTGATTCCTCAAAGTTTATTTAACCTATTATCCCTCTTTATAAATTCATTACATAATTACAAATTGCTCCATGCAACTTATCATCTTTAAAATTCCGTGCTGCCCATCTTATGATATCAAACCCTCGATATATAATATTTATATATTTTAAGCTACACCTTTACTTCAATCAATATCGCAAATACACAATACTCTCTGTCGCACATTTGCAAAGTACGAACATCCCCCCAAGCACCATCATCAATTACTAAAATAAAGAAAAACTCTACAAATAAGATAAATAAAGTAAAAAATGAAACGCAATGATTGCCTTAACCCTAGCTCTTATGCTTATTTACTTTCAACAATACACAATAATAGTGAAATCAGAAAAAATATTCTTGAAGGGCGCTGATTGCACGTTGGTTATTTTTATATCTTTAAACACCGTCCTCCTTAAAAATATAATTTCACTCTTGATTTACCGAAAATTCCTTAATGCACGTCACTTTCAAAGTAGTTTTGGCTGCCTTCTTATGGATTTTTTATCCCTATGTCTTTTTAAATGAATAGCCACACCTATCCACACTACCACCTAAAAACAGTATGACAACTCATCAATACCACAATGCCGATAAAAAGACCCATCTTTATCAAAATGATTACATAAAGAATGCTCTCATTAAATTTCTCATAATTTTCTGAAAACAAACTGCTTCTCTTATAAGAAATCACTAGACACTTCTTCATGCATAAAAAGAAAGTCTCTCTCACTATTATTATACAGAAATTTATCAACAAATTCTATCATAATATCAATATGTTCAGTACTAAATACTAACATAACATCGCACAAACTTTTTCCCTCATTGAGAAAAGCCATTTCCTCAATTCTACCTTTTTCGTATATCTTCTACATTTATTATAGTACCAACGCAAAAAGGGAAAGATAAGACTCTATCTTTCCCTTTTAATACTTATAAAACCACAACTATAATTCAATGAAATCCTGTTGATTGCTAGAGAGTGTTACAGATTACTCTGCTGCCTCCAGCATAGGAATGACTGAAACATAGGAACGATTACCCGCTTTGCGTTGAAAAGAAACCTTTCCATTTGATAATGCAAAAAGCGTATGATCTTTTCCAATACCAACATTGTTACCAGGATGCCAACGTGTACCACGCTGGCGAATAATAATATTTCCGGCAATAACGGTTTCACCACCAAATTTTTTAACGCCTAGACGTTTCGATTCTGAATCACGACCATTACGCGAGGAACCACCAGCTTTTTTATGTGCCATAGACGCTCTCCTTTAATCTTTCTTACTCTTTGTTGCTACAGACGCTTTCTTCTGCGGCGCAGTCTTTTTTTCAACCGTTTTTTTAGCCGTCTTCTCAACAGAAGCAGCAGCTTTTGTTTCTTGTGGTGTAGTTGCTTCTTCTTTTATCGGTTTTGCAGCAACTTTTTTAGGTTTTGAACCACCCATTAAAATTTCTAAAACACGAAGCCTCGTAAATTCTTGACGATGGCCACGCGTGCGTTTAGAATTTTGACGACGGCGCTTCTTAAATGCGATAACCTTGCGCCCACGTGCCTGTTCTAAAATCTCAGCTGTCACCAATGCATCAGCAACGACAGGGGTACCAATAACCGCATTACCTTCTTGCCCAACCATTAATATGTCATTGAATTCAACAACATCACCCGCATTTCCACTAACTTTTTCAACTTTTACCACTTGATTAGCAACAATGCGGTATTGCTTACCACCAGTTTTAATGACTGCGAACATTTTTTATCCTTCCGTTCACTCCAGCTCTTATTTAATTTCTGCCTTGAAATAAGGGAAAATAGGCTGCTTTTTATCAGTCGTAATAAATCTCAAAGAAGGATAAAACCTTCTTCAACACAAATATGCGCAGATTTCCCCACGCTTATATTTTGTATATATGAAGGAATTTCTATTCTCTGTCAATAAAGTCCCATAAAAAAGAAAAAAAGGTTGTACCAAAAACAATTGAAGGTTATCTACCCCTTATACACTCAAATAGTGCCGATTTTTGTTTCACTTTATTATGGAGAGATGGCTGAGTGGTTGAAAGCACCGCACTCGAAATGCGGCATAGGGGCAACTCTATCGGGGGTTCAAATCCCTCTCTCTCCGCCATTAATTTATAAAACGATATTATTAAAATGTCTTCAATCGTAGCTTGCCGGTTGTAGCTTGTCAGCAGATTTTGTACCATTTTATTTTTTTCGAAGGATTTTAAGGGGGGCTCAAAGGGTCTTCAAAGACCTCTCAAAGGTCTTTATCGTTTTTGCGAATAAATTCTCCTTTTTACAATTTTTGCACTTTTTTGATTTTCTGTTACATAAATCTAGTTCAGATAATAAGAGAACGCATAGTAAAATTAAAGAATTATCTCATATTTCTCTCTCATTCTACTTTTGCTTAGTTAGTGCAAAACCTACTGTCAAATTATATTTATTTTGCACGTCTTGCTTGAATATGTGCTAGCAACCCTAATGTTGAACTATCGCGATTATCCGCTTTACTTTCTCCACGAAGAATTGGTAGTAACTCGTTTGCTAATTCTTTACCAAGTTCAACCCCCCATTGATCAAATGAATTAATATTCATTAAAATCCCTTCAACAAAAGTACGATGTTCATAAAGTGCAATAAGACGACCGAGTGCAAAAGGTGTTAATAAATCTTGAACCAACGTAATGCTGGGACGGTTTCCTTTAAAACTTCTATGAAGTGCTAAATGATCTGCCTCACCCTCACCAACTCCATTTTTTATCAAGATATGCCGAGCATCTTCAATAC
The DNA here is from genome assembly GCF_042195515.1 of Bartonella sp. CB10SXKL. Classification (NCBI taxonomy): domain Bacteria; kingdom Pseudomonadati; phylum Pseudomonadota; class Alphaproteobacteria; order Hyphomicrobiales; family Bartonellaceae; genus Bartonella; species Bartonella sp. CB10SXKL. Next base: position 28,119 of record NZ_JBHION010000001.1, read on the forward strand.
TACGCCCCTTCATCAATGCTTTTGATTGTGCTAAACCGTTTGCTAGCAACATCTCATACATAGAATGTAAATTTTTCTCATGCCCTTTTATAAATAAAATAAATTCTACAGGAATAATATCTGTTCCTTGATGCAGAAGCTGAAAAAAAGCATGTTGACTATTTGTTCCTGAATCCCCCCAAACAATTGGACCACTTGAAAAACTTAATGGTTTTCCATCCAGCGAAACTTGCTTACCATTTGATTCCATATCAAGCTGTTGTAAATAAGCTGGAAAATGTATTAAACGCTGTGCATAAGGAATGATCGAACGTGATGAATAACCACAAATAACACGATGCCAGAATCCTAAAAGAGCAAAACGAATAGGAATATTTTTATGCAAAGGCATAGTTTTAAAATGTTGGTCCATTTGCAAAGCACCGTTGAGAAATTTGCGAAAATTTCCACCACCTATTGCAAACATAACAACAAGTCCAATGGCTGACCAAATTGAATAACGTCCTCCAACCCAATTCCAAAATTTAAAAACGCTTGTGGAATCTATGCCAAATTCTGCCACTTTATCAAGCGCACTTGAAACAGCAACAAAATGCGTACAAACGGCTTTTTCTCCTAAATGTGAACAAATCCACTGACGTGCAACTTGAGCATTTACCATTGTTTCAGCCGTTGTAAAAGTTTTAGAAGCAATGACAAACAGCGTTGTTGCTGGATTCAAAATAGAGAGAGTATCAGAAATATGGGCACTGTCAGCATTCGAAACAAAATGACACTGTGGACCATCATGATAAGGTTTTAAAGCGTATGTGACCATTGCAGGACCAAGATCAGAACCACCAATACCAATATTGACAATATCACTTATTCTCTCGCCACTGCTTCCCTTATAGCTTCCATCACGCACCTTTTCAGAAAATCTTTCCATATCTTCAAGGACGTCTTGAATATCGCGAATAAGATTATGACCATCCAACATGAAAATTTCATCAGCAGGTAAACGTAATGCAATATGAAGAACTGAGCGTTTTTCAGTTGTATTAATCGCCTTACCAGAAAACATTGCATCACGCCGGCCTAACACATCTGCTGCGACCGCTAAATCATCTAGAAGTTGCAATGTTTTAAATGTCACACCACATTTTGAAAAATCGAAAAGAAGATCATCAAGTCTGAGGGAAAAATGGGAAAAACGCTGTTCATCTTCTACAAAATGCCGACGAATATCATAGACCCCATCCTTTGCGGCATGGTTTCTTAAAGCTTTTAATGTGGCTTCAAAAGCCATTTCATTTCGAATCGAAAAGCTATCTCCCATAAGCTTATCCTATACGGTTATTGATAATGAAATCTATGCCCAAACAATAACAAAGCAGAAAGCATCTCTTTTATTGCTCGCTATTTTCACTGCTCACATAAAAATGAAGGAATATACAAAATATAAAGGATAAGATCCGAAAATGATATTTTTACAAGAATAAATTTTCAAATCTTTTCTATCATATACATCATTTAACTTGATTGAGTTCTTTTGTTAAACGTAAATCTTCTTCTGCTTTTGGTCTTATAAAACGCCCTAAAAAAAGATAAACAACCGGTGTAACATAAAGCGTAAAAATAGTTGCTAAACCTAAGCCACCAACGATAACCCAACCTAAAGCTATACGAGCTTCTGCGCCAGCACCTTTGGCTAAAACCAAAGGAATACCTCCTAAAATGGCACAAATCATTGTCATACAAACTGGACGAAGGCGAATGTTTGCTGCTTCTTCTACGGCTTCACGCACGCTTCTTCCCTGATCACGTAATTGATCTGCAAATTCAACAATGAGAATACCATTTTTTGCCATAACACCAATTAACAAAATTAATCCAATTTGGCTGTAAATATTAAGACTCACACCACTTAATAGCATAGCAATTACAGCACAACCAATCCCTAATGGGACAGTGGCCATGATAATGAATCCTGAAATAAAGCTTTCAAACTGAGCAGCCAAAATCAATAAAATAATCAAAAAGGCAATGCCAAAAACAATCATAAAATTGGAAGATGTTTCATTAAGCGTTTCGGCTTCCCCTAAGGGAACCAAATAGGTTCCTTTTGATAACAAAGGAGAAGCAATTTTCTGTACAGTTTGGTAAGCTTCCCCTAAAGCGATATCTGGAGCAAGATTTGCGCTTAAAACAACAGCACTCATGCGTTTTTCCCGTTTTAATTGAGGAGCAATAGCTTTTTCATGTAAACGCGCAATAACCGATAAAGGAACATATCGATTGTCTTTGGTTTTTAAAAAAATATTTTCTAAATCGCTAGGACTCTTCATAGAATTTGTACGCGATATCAATTTAACATCGTAAGAATGATCATCCACGTTAATGGAACCAATCTTTTTACCATCCAACATTGTTTGTAATGTATCGCCCAAATTGGCGATATCAATCCCTAAATCGGAGGCTTTTTTTCGATTGATTTCAATAAAAAATTGCGGTTGTGTTGCATCAACAGTAAGGCGTGGGCGAATAAAACGCGGATCATCTTGTAAAGCACTCACCAGCTTATCAGCAATGGGTTGTAATGTTGCATAATCATTGCCAAGAATTGCAAATTGCAACCCTTGCCCAGTTCCTCTCACACCCAAAGAATTTCCCTGCGCAGCAAATACAAAAACTGCGGGAAACTGTTTAACCTTTGCATTAATATCTTTCACGATTTCTTGCTGACTACGTAAACGTTTATCCCAAGATGAAAGCAATAAAATCAAAAAAGCAGTATTGGGTGAACCGCCAGCACCCGCGATAGAGTAACTGTTAGCAATCTCCCCTGCATCACGTAATGGCTGTAGACTTGCTTCAATTTGCTCTATTTGCTCGTTCAAATATTGTGTTGAAATACCTTGTGGTCCATTAATAACCAAAAAGATCACAGCTCTGTCTTCTGCTGGCGTTAATTCCTGTTGTAGCTTCGTATAGCCTCCAACACAAAGACCCCCAAAAATAAGTGAAGCAAAAACAACAGCCCAAGGCTTTTCTAAACACTTATGCAAACTGTAAGTATATGCCTTATGAAAAAAAGTACCTAATTTATATAAAAAAGCAAAATGATGGGACTCTTCCTCTTTATCCTCAATATGTTCTTTGAGAAAACGTGAAGCCAACATGGGACAAAGCGTTAAGGCAACAACTGAAGAAAGCAAAATAGAAATTGCCAAAACAAAACCGAATTCTCTAAAAAGTCCTCCAACTTGCCCAGGAAGAAAGGAAATAGGAACAAACACAGCCACTAATGTCAATGTTGTTGCTAAAACAGCAAAAAATACTTCACGTGTTCCTATCACCGCTGCTGCTCTGGAACCTAATCCCATGTTGCGCCACCGAACAATATTCTCAAGAACAACAATGGCATCATCCACAACAAGCCCTGTTGCTAAAACAAGTCCTAAAAATGTGAGAATATTCAATGAAAACCCTACAAGATAAATAGCCGCAATGGTACCAATCAAAGCGACAGGAAGAGATACAGCAGGTATCAGCGTTACACGAATGTCTCTGAGAAAAAGAAAAATGACCAAGATAACGCTCAAAATAGCAATGACCAACGCAACTTCAACCTCGTGAAGAGCGCTTTTAATAAAAATTGCATCGTCATTAATAACGTCTATATGTACAGAAGAAGGAACAATACTTTTGAGATTATCAACAACGGCTCTCACACCTTCAGAAATATTAAGAGTGTTGGATTGTGCTTTACGCACGATACCTAATCCAATACCTGTCTTTCCATTGATACGAAGAATAACTGTTTCTATATCCGGCGATAAAGTAACATGCGCAACATCACCAAGATGCACATGAGGCTTTAAAACAACTTGTTCAAAAGATTCTGGTGTTGTTAAACGTGCAGTAGCACGTACAACTAAAGTTTGCTTAGAATTGCGTAATGACCCTACTGGCACATCTGTTGTCATATCAGCAAGAACACGTGAAATATCTGCTACAGTTAATCCATAACTTGCAAGTTTTGCTTGATCTATATCAATCTGAAAAATCTTTGTGCGAGCACTATCGACCTGTACATCACCAACACCATCAACAGCAGAAATTGCATCAACAATCTGATCGTTTACAATCGTGGTTAAATCATCAACACTCATTGTTGGTGACGTCACAACCAAATACATCATGGCAGCAGCATTCGAATCTGCTTTAATAATCAAAGGCGAATCCGCATCTTTCGGTAAAGAATAGGTAATACGGGAGAGAGCATCACGAATATCAGATGCCGCAACATTCAAATCAACACCAACATTAAAATTAATCTGTACACGGGAGCGCCCAAAAGAAGACGTTGAAGAAATCGTCTTAACACCTGAAACACGAGAAACGGCATCTTCTATAACTTTTGTAACTTCACGATCAATTGTTTCTGCCGACGCACCAGAAAACACCGTCACAACCGTCGTTACGGGAGTATCAACATCGGGTAATTCTCTTACATCAACATTTAACCATGCTGCAAATCCTGCAATGATGATCATAGCATTTAAAACAAAAGTAAAAACCGGTCTGCGAATAAATAAGGTAATGAGACCACCTTGCTCCACCTTTGACGTAGGCTGTTTTGTGCTCAATTCTTGGCTCATTGTATATCCGTTCCGTAAACTGCTGGTAATTGCTGTTGATGAGACTTTGGATCATCAATCGTTACTTTACTTCCTGGATAAAGCATTTGCACCCCTTGAATGACAACTTGATCACCATTTTCTAGGGGTGCTTTTACGAAAACTTGATCTGCTTTATGCTGAATAATTGATACGGGTATAGCCTCTACTTTCCCTTCTCTCACACGCCAAACGAATGACCCTTTACTATTCCATTGAACTGCAAGAGGATTAACGACAGGAAAAGAACCACCATGAAATTGCAAGGCAACAGAAAAGGACATACCAGACATGAGCGTATCTTTTTCATTATTGATTTCAACCTGAACATGAAGTGTGCGACTTTCTGGATCAACAATATTATCAATCGCATAAATATGACCAACAAAAGACATATCTGGCTGCGCGACTAACGTTGCCGTTACCTCATCTCCTTTATGGATGCGCGACACATATCGTTCAGGGGCCCATATATCGACCAAAATACGTTCTCTATTCTCAATACGGCCTATTACAGTATTAAGGGTCACGTTATTCCCCGCATCAACGGGCAAAATACCAACAACTCCAGGAATCGGTGCTCGAATTGTTCGCCGATCGAGATCTAATTCAGCATTACGCAAAACTAAATTTGCGTTATCCAACTCTAAGCGTGCCATAATTTCTTGAACTTCCGTTGCTGTATTGCTGGCGCGTAATTTAAGAATGCGCGAAAGCGTTAACGCATTGTTATCACGTTGCACTTTTGCTTTTGCAGCCGCTATTTCTTCTTTTTTAGAATCAAGCTTTGCAATCACATCATCGGCTTGTACTTTTGTACCTGCTGATACAAAAAGCTTATCAATAACACCTGAGGATAAAGGGGTAAGCTCAACTTCTGCAAGAGCTTTTCCACTCCCTAAAACGTTAAGTTGTTCATAAAAATCTTGAATTTTTACAAGATCAACGACAACATTTACCGGTGGCCTTCCCATTTTTCCATTTGAAGTTTTATCTGATACTTTTGTTTTATCCACCATAGAAATGGGTTGTTCTGCACTCTTTTTTCCAGCCCAATAAGTAACCGTTAAAACAACGATTAAAAACACTAATGGAAAGCTCTTTTTTAATAACGCCATACATCCGCCCTTGCTGTGTCATGTTTATCTGAAATAGTTTTCAACAGTAATATCGGCGTTTTACACAAAAACCCAACAGCGGGTGTGTGTGTCTTACCCCCACCGCAAAAAACAGATCTCATCTCTGCTTGATTATCTTTCATCTATAAAAACGTCAAGTTAACTATCGTTCATATTGCTTTGTATGGTCACAACAAAAAAATGTTCATATCAAAACCAACTGAAGCCATAATATTTTTAAAATATCTCATAAAAAAGAGAGATTTTTTTATTACTATCCAAGTTTCACTTGCATTTCTTTAATGAAACGATTAGGAACCCTTTGTCTTAGACAATGTAAAAAATTGAAATATATGCACCCGTAGCTCAGCTGGATAGAGCACCAGACTACGAATCTGGGGGTCAGGAGTTCGAATCTCTTCGGGTGCGCCATCTATCAATATCTTACTTATAAAGCAGACTTTTTAAATTCTTTATTTTGTGATTTGTTTTTATCTATCTTTGTATTTTGTTATTTCATTCTGTTGTGAGTCGTTTCTTTAGCCATTTTGCTAGAATAAGATGTTATGAGTCCTTCAATTCAGCCCTAAGGGCTTTTATTAGCTAATAATCGTAGCGATTGCATGAGTAGCGTGTATTGTTGTTTTCTTTTTTCAATCTATGCGCTTGTTTTTGGTCTCTTCCGGATTATACTCTCTAATCAGTTAGGTAATTTTTTACGTTCTTATTTCTAACTGTTCCATAACTGGATGTTGCTGGATATTTTATTCCTAGCAGTCCCATCTTAAGAGGGACTTCAAATGTGCCGCCATAAATTCCGGGTTACCACCATGTAAAACTTTTTCAGTGTGTTATTGGAAAGAATAAATAAACTACTTCTCAAACGTACCACTATAAAACACTTATGGTATCCATTAATATCATCAGCATTTTGTTGCAAACCACAGCTTCTTTCTGCAATATTTTTAATTGAATTAAACGTATTTTTACTGCTTAAAAGCAAAGTGATTCTTTTTCCTAAAAAACAATAAAACTCTTCTTGTGCTTCTTTAGCATTATCTCTTGCATGGCATATCATCGACTTCTATGATATCTTAATATTTTCTGTTCTCTATGAATTTTTCTAATTAACCCATGGGGTACAGATCTCGAATATTAATAAAAGATAAGTTTAAAGAATTTTTCCATGCCTAAAACTGATATTGAAATTGCTCGCACTGCTAAAAAGCAACATATTGTTGAAATTGCACAAAAAATTGGTATCTCACATGAAAATCTCATTCCCTATGGCCATGATAAAGCTAAAATTTCTTCTGAATACATAAAATCGCTTAATAAAAATCCAGACGGTAAACTTATCCTTGTCACAGCTATCAATCCCACACCTGCCGGAGAAGGCAAAACAACAACAACAGTTGGACTAAGTGATGCTCTTAATCTTATTGGTAAAAAAACAATAGCTACCTTGAGAGAACCGTCTTTAGGTCCCTGTTTTGGTGTAAAAGGTGGTGCTGCTGGTGGTGGTTATGCGCAAGTCATTCCAATGGATGACCTTAATTTACATTTTACCGGTGATTTTCATGCTATTACAGCTGCTCATAATCTTCTTGCCGCAATGATAGATAATCATCTTTATTGGGGAAATACTCTAAACATTGATCCACGTCGCATTGTTTGGAAACGCGTTCTTGATATGAATGACCGTGCATTGCGCGATATTGTCATTTCATTGGGGGGCATAACAAATGGTTTTCCACGTCAAGCAGGTTTTGATATTACTGTTGCATCAGAAATTATGGCGCTTCTTTGTCTCTCTGAAAATTTAGAAAACCTTACACAAAGACTCAAAAAAATTATTGTTGCTTATCGTTATGATAAAACGCCCATCACCGTTGCTGATCTCAATGCGGAAGGTGCAATGGCAGTTCTTCTCAAAGATGCTATACAACCCAATCTCGTACAGACAATTGAAAATAATCCTGTTCTCGTTCATGGAGGACCTTTTGCCAACATTGCTCATGGTTGCAATTCAGTTATAGCAACAAAAACTGCTTTAAAACTTGCGGATTATGTTGTCACAGAAGCAGGGTTTGGAGCAGATCTTGGAGCAGAAAAGTTCTTCAATATCAAATGTAGGCAAGCAGGTATTGTACCAAATGCTACAGTGATCGTCGCAACTATTCGTGCATTAAAAATGAACGGTGGTCTGGATAAAAATAACCTGACAGAAGAAAATATTACCGCTTTAGAAAAAGGAGCTGCCAATCTTTTACGACACATAAAAAATATGAAGCACTACGGTATTCCTTGTGTTGTGGCTATCAATCATTTTGACAGCGATAGCGATGCTGAAATAAAAACATTACAAAAAATAGTTGCAACAACTGGACACAAAGCTATTATCTGTAAGCATTGGGAACAAGGTGGAAAAGGCGCTATAGAACTTGCACAAGAGCTCGTTACCTTGATTGAAAAGCACGATTCTGATTTTAAAGTTCTCTATCAAGATGATATTCCACTCGTTCAAAAAATTAATTGTATTATAACAAAGCTATACGGTGGACGTGGCGCCATCATCTCAGCCCCTATTCTCAAACAACTTGAATCTTGGGAAAAAGAGGGGTTTGGCGTCTACCCTATTTGTATGGCAAAAACACCTTATTCTTTTTCTTCTGATCCCAAGCAATACGGCGCTCCTGTTGATTTTGAAATTCCCATACGAGAAGTTCGTCTCTGTGCGGGAGCCGGTTTTATTGTTGTCATTTGTGGAGATGTTATGACCATGCCGGGACTACCCCATTATCCCGCGGCTGAAAAAATTCATCTTGACGAAAATGATCAAATACAAGGACTTTCATAAATTTATAACCGTAAATTCTATCATTCATTATAAAAAGCGTTTTATTGTAAAAAAAATAGAATTTTAAAAAGCGATATAGACAAATGTCTTATTTATATGATATAAGTGCTTGTCCTTTTGGATATGCCTTTAAAAGGACGTAGGTTTTTTCCTATCATTTATGACACTGAAAAAAGCAGGATAGATAGTGCAAGTACTCGTTCGTGATAATAATGTTGACCAAGCGCTCCGTGCGTTGAAAAAAAAGATGCAGCGTGAAGGTATCTTCCGTGAAATGAAAATGCGTAGTTATTATGAGAAGCCATCTGAGAAGCGTGCTCGTGAAAAAGCTGAAGCTATTCGTCGTACACGTAAGCTTGCTCGTAAGCGTGCACAAAGAGAAGGTTTTGTTAGTAACGGACGAACTGTTGCGGTAAAGTAATATACTTTATGATATTATATAACTGCATAACCAATAGGTAATAAGCTACTAGAAAATTTTTCTTCATAGGCGATTGCAATAAATTGCTTGTGTGTAGGTTTTTGTGTACAATGTTATCTAATATGTTAGTTATTTGAAAATAATAAGATTTCTATCATAAAGGTGGTTTTTATTTCACTCTTATATTTTAAAAATAGATAACAAACTACACTTTAGATATTTAAGCGACTTTTTCCTATGTGAATTGAGTGTGAGGTGTTTTATTATCACTTTTCACTATAATTTTCTCCTTCTGGATATCTCTTACATCACTGCTTCTTATGTACAAATTTCATGATGAACTTCTTTTTTGTCATTAAATATTCTACATCTTTCGATCATCCTAGGTCTGATTACAAAACAAAAATAACTATCGCAATATGCAATTGTGTGTAAAATATAATATCAAATTCATAATCCTCTTTCCCTTCAGTTATGTAACGAAACGATATAATTCCATAACTTTTTATATCTCTTGATTCTGTCTCTCTAAAGGATGACGAATTTCAACCACTGAACTATAAATTCTTTTTTCTTGATAAATTTCTTCTATTCATCACTTATGTAATTACCCTCATAATTGTATCGAATAAGCCCTTCTATTTCTTTCAACTTTCTTCTATACTGAGTTAGAGAAAAAGAAATTTGACAATAAACAGAGAAAACACTGTATTTTAAGATGGATAAATGTGCCTTTTATTACCATTGTTGATGGAAATATTTTTACAATTTAAATAACGAGTTAAAGTTTTTAACGCAGTGATTTGTTATTATAAGTAATTGTTTTTCATATTAATTAATAATTCTGAATAACGTAAAGTTTCTCAATGCCTTCTCATATTGAATCAATCAAGATTATCTTCTTGTACATCATAAGCGGGATTCGTATGCAAATAGAATAAAAGCTATTTAAGAAAAAACAAAAATGCTTCTTATGAACACCATAAATAATAGGAACTGCATAACATTGAAAGCTGGTAAATAGAACGATGGAGCCAGCTTATCTACCATACGGATAAGCATTATCATGGCATAAGATTAGAGTGTAGCAAATTTTATAAATGGAATTATCACGAAAAAGTGTCCTGTTAAAATTAGCCCTTCATATATCAATCTACTCTATAATGTAGCTCATATTTTTACGCTTAAATGTTTTATTTATCGTATTATTTTGTTCATTCAAAACTTCTTTTCAAGCCACACAATAATCCCTTTCTGAACAGCTCTTTGTTCATAGTATGCATACATGCACTTTTACTTCGAGAAACAAACTCAGAAAAGAGATGCAATACTTTAGCCCTAATTTCCTGTACAAAAACTGCTAAGGCTCCAGTAATACTTTACTGTTTTATCACGCGTACAGCTACATAAAAATCCAATGTTTATTTATATCTATCCCCTCATAAACAAGATACGCACTAAGAAATACAAGCTTTTGTTTTCCTTATTTTGATATTTTTGTAGCAATTTTCTCATCGTTTAGATCTCTTTAACGAGCAGTGTGTCATACTTTTTATCAGTTTCCAGTCTTATCTTTCAGATTTTAAATTTCCAATATATGATGAAATAAAGGAGTTCGGTGTGCAAAATTCTCGTTGGTTTCGCGTTTCAATACTCGCATCATGTATCTTAATAGCAACAGTCATTGTATTAGGTTCACCTCATTTGTTGCATGCACAAACATTTAATCAAAATTTAGGGCCCAGTGGTTTACCACTTCCGCGATTTGCTTCGATTAAACCCACCAGCGTTAATGTACGCGTCGGACCAGGAAGCAACTATTCTATCATTTTTACCTACAAAAAGAAGGGATTACCTATTGAAATCATTCAAGAATATGATCAATGGCGCAAAATTCGTGATGCCGAAGGCGATGAGGGATGGGTGTATCAATCACTTTTATCGGGAAAGCGAACTGCTATAACTATTCCATGGCAAAAAGATAAAACTAAAAGACTGATGCTACGAAAAAACCCCACCGACAACGCAGAACTTGTGGCAGAAGTAGAACCTAATGTCATTGGTAATATCCGCCAATGTGATGGACAATGGTGCGAACTAAATATTAATAATACGCGCGGATGGCTTCAACAACCACAGTTATGGGGAATCTATCCTGATGAAAAAGTAAAAGGCTGGTGAATACTCAAACTCAATAAGTTTAATTTTATTCCTTATTGAATATCCTCACTGCCTATCACAAGATCGATTTTTTGGTTTCAATCGCACGATTAAATCAACATGTGAAATTTCCATACCTTCTGGTGGCTTAGGCAAATTTCTAATAATGGGAGATTCTTCCAAATTGTAAGGAATATCAAGAATACGATTTTCACCTTCTATATAAAAATGGTAGTGATCAGAGGTATTGGTATCAAACCAAGTTTTTGAGCCTTCTACGGCAATAATCCGTAATAATCCCGCTTCCGTAAATTGATGAAGCGTATTATAAACCGTTGCTAAAGATACAGGTACACCTGCCCTCACCGCTTCCTCATAGAGCTCTTCAGCAGTAATATGACGATTTCCTTGAGAAAAAATCATATGTGCAAGTTCCAACCGCTGACGTGTTGGACGCAGACCATTTTGACGCAAACGTTTTTCTAACATAGAAATGGAATAATATTGCACCATTTTTCCACACTCTTTTGTGCACTGTTGCTCTTCATTCATATCTAAATTGTCTGCACTCACTGACATATTACAAACCCAAATACATTCCTGCTAAATAAGATCAAAATACAAAAAAATGGGAATAGTATGGTGTAATCTTGTATTCCATTTTTAAATAATTACCTATGTAGAATACATAAAAAAAGGCTTTTGTCATTAAAAATGATATAAAATCATTTCCCTCTCTTTAAAATTTGCTCTAAAAGTAGGTTGGGAAAAGCGCAGAAATTAAAGATATATGCAAATAAATGGAGTAACAATGGCTGAACAAAAGTCTCGCTACACATATGAAGAGCTTCTAAGCTGCGCTCGCGGCGAAATGTTTGGTAGAGGTAATGCGCAATTGCCAGCACCGCCAATGTTGATGATTCATCGAATCACTCAAATTAGTGAAACTGATGGTAAATACGATAAAGGAATGGTTCGCGCCGAATTTGACATTACACCAGACATGTGGTTCTTTAATTGTCACTTTATAGGCGATCCCGTCATGCCAGGATGTCTCGGACTGGATGGTATGTGGCAATTAACAGGTTTTTTTCTTGGTTGGCTAGGCGAACCAGGAAAAGGAAGAGCAATATCAACAGGTGAAGTAAAGTTATCAGGGATGGTAACTCCACAAACCAAAATTCTTGAATATGAAATAGATTTTAAGCGTATTCGACGTGGAAATTTAGTCTTAGGAATAGCTGATGGGTGGCTAAAAGCAGATGGAGAGACTATTTATAAGGCGAATGATTTACGCGTTGCTTTATTCAAAGAAGATTGAACGTTATTTCCGTCAGAAAGAACTTTTCACTATTCTGTATGGAACGAGGAGGTATGAATGCGTCGAGTTGTTGTAACCGGAATGGGAATTGTCTCCGCGATTGGAAATAACCCTAGAGATGTTTTAACCAGTTTACGTGAAGCAAAATCCGGAATTTCTTACGCACCTCAATATGCCGAATTAGGCTTTCGTAGCAGAGTTTATGGCAAACCCGATATTAATATAGAAGAACTCGTAGATCGACGTGCTCTACGTTTTCATGGGCGTGGAACAGCATGGAATCACATCGCCATGGATCAGGCGATTGCTGATGCGGGTCTAGAACCGCATGAAGTATCGAACGAACACACGGGTATTATTATGGGTTCTGGAGGTGCTTCAACACATTCAATCGTAGAAGCTGCTGACATTACACGCCAAAAAGGTCCAAAACGTGTTGGACCTTTTGTTGTCCCTAAAGCGATGAGTTCTACAGCATCTGCAACATTAGCAACTTTCTTTAAAATAAAGGGAATCAATTATTCAATCTCTTCAGCTTGTGCTACCTCCAATCATTGTATTGGTAATGCTTACGAAATGATTCAATATGGTAAACAAAAGCGCATCTTTGCCGGTGGCTGCGAAGATTTGGATTGGACACTATCTGTTTTATTCGATGCCATGGGCGCTATGTCCAGCAGATATAATGACATTCCTCACAAAGCTTCACGTGCTTATGATGTTAATCGTGATGGTTTTGTCATTGCTGGAGGGGCTGGCGTTTTAGTCCTTGAAGATTTAGAACTTGCTAAAGCACGTGGTGCAAAAATCTACGGAGAAATCGTTGGATACGGTGCGACATCCGATGGACATGATATGGTTGCCCCATCAGGAGAGGGAGCGGAGCGGTGCATGCGCATGGCTCTTGCAACAGTCAATAATAAAATTGATTATATCAATCCCCATGCGACAGCAACTCCTGTTGGTGATCCTCCTGAGATAGAAGCTATCCGTCGTGTCTTTGGAGCAGGTGATCAATGTCCCCCCATTTCTGCTACCAAGTCTCTAACAGGACATTCCTTGGGAGCAGCAGGTGTTCACGAAGCAATCTATACATTGTTAATGATGAATCATAATTTTATTTGTGAAAGTGCCCATATTGAAGAACTTGATCCAGCTTTTGCTGATATGCCAATCGTTCGTGAACGACGTGATCATCAACAACTGAATACCGTATTGTCGAATACTTTTGGCTTTGGCGGTACCAATGCAACGCTTGTTTTCCAACGTTATGTATAAACAAAAGCTCTTAGTAATTGAAAAAAGTACGGTCTTACGGAGAATAATATGAAAGGTTTGATGGAGGGCAAACGCGGCCTTATTATGGGAATTGCGAATGACCATTCAATTGCTTGGGGCATTGCCTGTCAGCTCGCACAAGCAGGAGCGGAATTAGCGTTGACTTATCAAGGAAATGCTTTTGGAAAACGTGTTCATCCCCTAGCAGATAAACTTGGGTGCAAATTAGTGCTAGAGTGTGACGTTGAAAAAAGTGAAAATATTGATTACGTCTTTGAGCAACTTGAAAAAGAATGGAAAACAATTGATTTTATTGTCCATGCCATTGGTTTTTCAGATAAAACTCAGCTAAAAGGACGTTACGTTGATGTTACAACACGTGAAAACTTTCAACGCACGATGGTTATTTCAGCTTATTCCTTTACTGAAATTGCCCAGCGCGCGGGTAAGCTTATGCCCAATGGAGGAACACTTTTAACTCTTACCTACGGTGCTTCACAGCAAGTTGTGCCTAATTATAACATCATGGGTGTTGCTAAAGCAGCTTTAGAAGCTATGGTACGTTATTTAGCAGCGGACTTTGGTCCTCAAAATATCCGTGTCAATGCGATTTCCGCTGGTCCTGTTAGAACTTTAGCAGGTAATGGTATTGCAGCTGCACGGGCAATATTTTCGCATCAACGTCGTAATGCCCCATTACGGCGTACCGTAAATATTCATGAAATTGGAAAATCTGCTCTTTATCTACTCTCTGACTTATCATCAGGTGTTACAGGTGAAATCCATTATGTTGATTCAGGCTATAACATCATGTCTATGCCAATACTTGAAGAACTGAAAAAAAGTGACGATTCCCAAGAAGAATAAAATTTATTTCATTGCACTAAAAAAGAAAATAAATCATGTCCATAGTGCTTTAATCGGGTATTGAGTACTTTCTCAGCTATATAATAGTGTATTGACTTATAATAATATGACGTAAGGCATATGTGCAAATGTTTGTAAGAATAAGTCAATACAAAACCAGATGTACGATGCCTTGTTTCGCAAAATATTTTATAAAAAGCCGGAGTATTTCTTCAATCCATGGTTGATAAAGTGTGTATTTTATGACGTTATTTACCTTACTAAAGCATACGCTTTTGTCGTTGCTTATAAATCAATATCCAGCCCTCATGCTACCGTAGTTTGAAACAGAGATTAGAGAATTATTAAAATCCTTAGTTTCAGCTTTTGTGTAGCAAATTGAAAAAAATATTCCTACCGTTTGATTTATTCTTGAAACGCAAATACAATCTAATTTAGGACGAATATGAAGGCGTAAAGAAATCAATCATTAATCTTACTATTATTCTTTAATGAGGCTTTACGATTTTAAAAGCATGTACATCAATGTTTTTTTAATAATGGAGGTTACGCTTTACCTCACACCTTTATTTTTCTTGTTCTTTAATGAAAGCATTTCTCTGATGTGTCAGGTAAAATAGAACACCCAAAAACACTATAGCTGTTTCTCCTTCATGCATTTTTTAAAGATATCTCTCAATGCACGCCATTCCATTTCACAATGGTACCTGTAGAACGTATAAAAAATCCCTGTGAAGTACATAAAATCCTTTTTTTACCACCATTTTAATGTTTATACAGATGACAAACCGACACCGTCATTTTACTTGTCATGTTCTAATATTGAAACAACCCTTGACACTTGAGATGATTCATTAGAAGTATCTTTAATAATTTTTATCCACATACTAACCCGCTTGTGACAAGCAAACACATATTTTTAATTAACTCAATACAAAAATAAAATGAATTATTTATATAAATCAATTTTTTATCTTTATAATCACATTATTTTTCAGTGTAAATGACAGCCACAAACAAGTACAATAACATTTTTTTCAATCTTAGACTTTCAAAGTTATAATTCCAAAAATCATTTCTTGCATATAAAAAACAGAATTGACATGTGAGAAAATAAAAGACTTAAATATTTCTACTGAACAGCTTCAAGTGCTTAGAGCTGTCTCAACATTGGGGGGTGTAATGATGCTCGGCTTCCTCCTTCATAAACGTAAAGATGGGGATGTGCACAATGGCTTTATCGTTACACTATTCACGGTTACCGTCGCGAAGTGGACTTGGAAGTTTTAAGAGAGGTCTCTTTAAAACAAGCGCGTGAATATACAACAGCTATCGTGTTTTTTTGGGCGTTCTATTTTACCTGACACATCAGAGAAATGCTTTCATTAAAAAATGAGAAAATAAAGGTGTGAGATAATCTCCATTATTTAAAAGATATTGCTTTAGATAGCGTAAAACTGAATTTAAAAATGATTGTAGAAATGGGAACTGGTTTTCATCTTTAAAATTTCATCTTCTTCCCAAAACAGATTGTCTTCTTGTTTTAAAGAATTACAAAAACAGAGATACATAATATCCCTGCCCCGATATTCTTAACTTATACGTTACATAAATAAGATGCTTCTACCTAATGAGTCTTGTATTATTCTGTTTGCAAACATCATTGTGAGATGAATTTAAGAGACAATAGAAATATCTTGTTCATTACATTACATAAACATGTGTAAGTGGAAACGATAATTTATCTTCAAAGAGATAGCTCTTAGATAAAAGCAAAAACTTTTATATTTCAGCCATGTTTCATAAAGAATCGAATGATATGAATCTATAATTTGCTGGAATATGACTACCTTATACAACCATCAATAAAATCTATTTTATATGTCTATCATAGCATGTTTCTATTTTTTACGATTTGAATTATTAAAAAACAGGATATCATTGTATTTCGTCCTTGAGGGCGCGGCTTAGTAATGTATTTGCCGCTTCAGTTATGTTTTTACCACAATAGAGAATTTGATAAATTTGTTCTACAATGGGCATTTCTACCCCAATACGCTGCGCCAACGTATGTACTTCCTTGGTATTTAAGTATCCTTCCACAACCTGACCAATTTGTTTTTCCGCTTCTTTTATATCTATTCCTTTACCAAGAAGTATTCCAAAACGACGATTACGTGACTGATTATCAGTACATGTCAAAACCAGATCACCTAAGCCTGTCATTCCCATAAATGTGGAAAGCTCAGCACCCATAGCCCCCCCTAAACGACTGATTTCAGCTAGTCCTCGTGTGATAAGAGCTATTCGTGCATTTGCCCCAAAACCTATGCCATCTGATATTCCTGCACCAATAGCAATAACATTTTTGACTGCTCCCCCTAATTGAACACCAATCATATCTGAACTTTTATAAACTCTAAAACTTTTGTCACAATAAAAAAGTTGCTGCAATTCTTTACCAAACTCAACATCAGAAGCTGCTATCGTCATTGCAGTAGGCCAACCAATAGCTAGTTCTTGAGCAAAAGTTGGTCCAGAAAAAACAGCTAAAGGAATTTTTTCACCTAAAATCTCACGAGCAACCTCTTGTAAAAAACGTCCAGTACCATGTTCTAAACCTTTTGTAGCCCAAATAACACGTGAATGCTGATCTAAATAAGGCTGAATATTACACAAAACTTGATGAAATACATGGCTTGGAACTGCGATTAATATATTGTGACTCGCCGTTATTGCAGTTTCAAGCGAAGCTTCAAGTAATAAATTGTCAGGAAATCGAATATCGGGTAAATATACTTGATTACAACGTTGTTCCTGTAATTCTTTGATATGTTGAGGACTATATCCCCAAAGTAAAACATTATGACCATTACGGGCAAGAGCTATCGCTAATGCAGTACCAAAAGAACCAGCACCAATAACTGTCATTGCAACGGTTTTCATTAAGTTTTCTGATTATTCTCTAAATTTTTGATTTCAATTGCATATTATTATTACAAATAACTTTAATGCTATCTTTAATATAAATTCTGTAAATCTAAAAACATTACTGCTTCGTGTTTTTTTATCTCACACAACATAAAAACTTGTTTCTCACATTCTCTTTCTTTGTAGTAAATTTTACAAACATCACTTTTTGTATATTCTACAAATAGCTATTTGTCTCAAAAATTAAAGCTTGACTAAATACCCCACGGACTTTCTCTTTTAAATTAAAAGTATATTCAAAATAATGATACTCATATCCACTGATATCTTGTATTTCTTCCCTTCTTTATATCCTACGAATTTCTTCTACGAGCTGATACATGCCGCATCAGCTCCATAGATATTTCTAACAACTACTCCACAGGAAACTGTGTATTTGGATCTTGATCCATGGGTATTTCTGAACCAGGCGCTTGATCTACAGGAGTTTGCGTACTTAGACCTTGCCCCATGGGTATTTCTGAACCAGGCGCTTGATCTACAGGAGTTTGTGTACTTAGACCTTGCCCCATGGGTATTTCTGAACCAGGCGCTTGATCTACAGGAGTTTGTGTACTTAGACCTTGCCCCATGGGTATTTCTGAACCAGGCGCTTGATCTACAGGAGTTTGCGTACTTAGACCCTGCCCCATGGGCATTTCTGAACCAGGTGCTTGATCTACAGGAGTTTGCGTACTTAGACCCTGCCCCATGGGCATTTCTGAACTAGGTGCTTGATCTACAGGAGTTTGTGTACTTAGATCCTGCCCCATGGGTATTTCTGAACCAGGTGCTTGATCTACAGGAGTTTGCGTACTTAGACCCTGCCCCATGGGCATTTCTGAACTAGGTGCTTGATCTACAGGTGTTTGCGTACTTAGATCCTGCCCAATGGGCATTTCTGAACCCTGTATCTTTTCTGGCTGTTTTCTTACGGATATATCTTTGTTTGATAACTGCTCAGACACTGAAGAATCATCTCTACTTGATATTTCCGGTTCAATAACACGTCCTGAACCACCCATCATATTATAATTTAAATGAGAAATAGCCCACCAAGTTCCCCCAATAATAACAAAAACGCAAATAGCAGCAAACCATAACGCGCTTAAATTCCACTTGGCGTCTGGACCAGAATTCAAGTGCAAAAAGAAAACAATTTGTACTATAATCTGAATAATCGCCATCCCAATAAGATACGCAACCTTTGTACTAACTGCCCAACTCTCCATCATTCCATACATCACAGGAACAAAAGAACCCAAAGTGAAAAATACAGCCAGAATAAAACCAACCAAATAGGAACCAGTACTGGGACCATGTGTTTCATTTTGCACGCTCATCACAACGCTCCTAATAGATAAACCATGGTGAAAACACCAATCCATACAATATCAAGTAAATGCCAAAAAATGGAAAGGCATGCTAAACGTGTTTTATTGTTCTGATCCAAACCATTACGACGAAGATGAAAAAACATCACAACCATCCAAAGAAGACCAACACTTACATGAAGTCCATGGGTGCCAACCAAAGCAAAAAATGCTGACCAATAAGCAGAGAGAATTTCCCGTCCAAAAAGCTGTAAACCTGTTGCAGGATCAATACCCGCATAAGCATTTGGATCGTAATAAAAAACCTCACTCAAAAGTTCATGAAATTCGTAAAGTTCCATACCAATGAAGCAACACCCCAATACAAAGGTAATAGCCATCCATAAACGCACACCACTGATGTTATTTTTATGTGCTTGTACCATTGCAAAGCCATAAGTGACGGATGAAAACAACAAGAAAGCAGTCTCAACCAAAACAAACTTTAAATCTATAAACTCATTACCCGCTTTACCACCGCCATAAGAAGCAGAAAATACAGCAAAACTTGAAAACAATGTCGAAAACAGGATTAAGTCTGAAAGAATATAGACCCAAAAACCAAACGTCATTACCGAGCTACTATCGTGGTGAAGTTCATCTATAGTACTCGCGTTATTCATTGTTACAGCACTCATACTGTCACTCCTTGTTCTTTAAGAACAGCCGTAAAGGCATCTTCAGTTTTTTGCACTTCTTCAGCTGGAATATAGTAACCATGATGATCACCTGTTAATGAATGACACACAAGCGTTGCAATAAAACCAACCAGTCCAACCGCAACAAGCCACCAAATATGCCAAACAAGTGCAAAACCAACAACTAATGAGAAGAATCCCGCAATAATTCCAGCAGATGTATTTGATGGCATATGAATTTTTGTAAATCCACTTGTCGGCCGTTGATAACCACTTTTCTTCATATTCCAATAAGCGTCATCAGACTGTATCTTTGGAAGGAGGGCAAAATTATAGGAAGGAGGCGGTGAAGAGGTAAACCATTCAAGTGTACGTGCATCACCCCAAGAATCATTTAATGTTACCGGTAAGTGACCTTTATGCTTAATACCGTACCAAATCGCCAAAACAACCTGTAACACAAAACAAAGAATACCAAGTAAGATAATACAAGCACCTAATGCAGCAATAATAAACATCGGCTGCCAACTAGGTTCCATGTAATGCTGAAGACGACGCGTCGCCCCCATTAAACCAAGCGCATAAACGGGGAAAAAGGCAAGGTAAAAACCAATAAACCAACACCAAAAAGATGCAATACCTAGTATGCGATTTGGTTTATAACCAAAAACTTTTGGAAACCAAAATGCAATCCCCGCTAAGTACGCAAAAACTACACCTCCAATAATTGTATGATGGAAATGTGCTATCAAAAAGAGCGAATTATGAAACTGCCAATCAGCAGGAACAATAGATAATAAAACACCGGTTAATCCACCGCCAACAAATGTAAAGATCATGCCCATGCACCAAAGCATTGGAGGCTCAAAGCGAATTCGACCTTTATACATCGTAAGCAGCCAATTAAAGACTTTTACACCTGTTGGAACTGCGATGATCATTGTCGCAATACCAAAGAAAGTATTTACAGCTTCACCGCCACCCATTGTGAAAAAATGATGTCCCCAAACAAGAAGCGAAAGAATCAAAATAACCAACATGGCCCATACCATCGAAGTATAACCAAAGAGGCGCTTTGAAGAAAAAGTTGACACAACCTCAGAAACAATTCCAAAAGCAGGAACAACCAAAACATAAACCTCAGGATGACCAAAAACCCAAACATAGTTAATCCATACCATCGGATTTCCGCCACCAACATTAGAAAAGAAATTCATGCCCAAATAACGATCGCATGCCAAGAGTGCAAATGCTACAGCCAAGACAGGGTAAATAACTAAAATAAGAACATTGCTGACAAAAGCACTCCAACAGAAAATAGGCATTCTCATCATTGTCATTCCAGGAGCACGCATTTTAATCATCGTTGCAATAAAATTTACTGATCCCATTGTTGTTGCAATACCAGAAAGCTGAAGTGACCATAAATAATAATCTACCCCTGTATCTGGACTCGTTTGCAATTCTGTAAAAGGTGGGTACATCAGCCAACCACCACGACCAAAATTACCAACACCTAGGGATATGTTAATTAATATTGCCCCCGCAGCCGTAATCCAAAAACCTAGATTATTTGCAAAGGGAAAAGCAACATCACGCGCACCAATTTGAAGCGGTATAAGATAATTAAAAAGACCAAATAAAATAGGCGTGGCCATGAAAAAAATCATGATCGTACCATGCGCCGAAAAAATTTGATCAAAATGCTCAGGGGGCAAATAACCCGCTGTTTCACTCCCAAGAGCTAAAGCTTGATGCGTTCGCATCATAAGTGCGTCCGCAAAACCGCGAACAAGCATAATAATTCCAAGAACGATGTACATAATACCTATGCGTTTATGGTCAACCGTTGTAATCCAATTTCGCCATAGAATCCCCCACCACCCAAGTGCTGTTAAAGCAATAACAGCAATTAAACCAACCAAAACAATCGCAATACATGTATACAAAACGATCGGTTCATGTGCAAGCGCATGAAAAGCACCTGCCGTAGGATCTGTAAGTCTTCCAAACATTTCTCAACCCATTTCAAATGAAATTCAAGTTTAAAAGAAACCTTTGTTAAAAGGGCTCTTTACTTTATTGACTCTGTTAAATAACATCAGGATCAAATACTGAACATAGTGCACCCCACAGCGTCTGAGCAGCAGCACGTTTCATTAAATCTTCATTACATACCGTCTTTTCATCGACACATCGATTAACAACACGATAGTAAAGCCGCTTCTCAACAGGTGCAAAATAACGAACTTCAGCATCTTTTTCCTTCGCAGCAATATCACCCATACGAGGCGCAATAGAAAGTTGACGATAAGATGCACGATCAAGTACTCGACCATTAGCCCGAGCTTTTACAATCCAATCCTCAAAATCCTGCAAAGACACAGAATGCCACTTAAACCGCATACTCGAAAAACCATCACCACTGTAATTTGCTGAGGCTCCTTTGAATACTCCTTGCTCTTCAGCGACCAAATGCAACTTAGCATTCATCTGCGGCATAGCGTAAAGAACTGTACCCAATTTGGGAACCCAAAAAGCATTGACAGAATTCTCTGACGTTAATTGCAATAAAACTTGACGTCCTTCAGGCGCATAAATCTCATTAATCGATGCAACACCATATTCAGGATAAATAAAAAGCCATTTCCAATCAAGAGCAACAGCATCAATCTGTAATGGCTTTCCTTCACCCACAACTTCCACTGGAAGAGGATTTGTAGGTTCAAGCTTATAGGTATAATAAGCTGTTAATGAACCTAAAACCATTACAATTACAACTGGAATACCCCACATCAATGCTTCAATTTTATTTGAATGCGCCCAATCAGGAGAATAGTCCGCTTTCATATTCGATGCACGATATTTTATAGCTAAAAATACCACACTCACCATAACTGGGATGACAATACAAAGCATCACCACCACACAAACAACGATCAAAATGAGCTGTTGACGTGCAACATAACCTGATGGCTGTATAACATCAATTTTACAACCAGACAAAAGCAGTGCTCCCCCTAAAATCACAAGCATTTCTAATTGTCTAACAAAGCTTTTCACCTTTATTTACCCCCGTCATACGCACTAAAAATTGTCATAAATATATACCTCACATTGTACAGATTTGAAAATAATTATCAAGAGAATTCAATGCCTATATTACTCTTATTAAACGCCTACTCTTTATCTATCACAATTTAATTGTTTTGCTTAATTGTTTTGCAATATACTCAAGTGCAAACCAATATCCATCACCTCCACACCCAGTTATGACAGCGTCTACACCTGCAGATGTATAAGAATGGTGACGAAAAGCTTCACGCTGATAAATATGAGATAAATGAACTTCTACTTTCGGCCCTGAAAACATTTTTAGGGCATCAAGAAGTGCAACAGATGTATGACTGTAAGCCGCTGGATTAATGATCAATCCAGAACTTGCCTCTATTGCTTCTTGTATCCATGCTACTAATTGCCCTTCACAGTTACTTTGATAAAAGTTTATTATAATATCATTTTTTTTTGCCCATTCTCTGCATCTTTTTTCAATATCTTCTAGAGTTTCAGTTCCATAAATTTCTGGCTCACGTTGACCTAGAAAATTTAAATTAGGACCATTTAAAATTGTTATTATCTCTGACATAGCAAGCCTTTTCTTTCAGACCTATCACTTATTAAAAAAATATTTAGCATGTTTTTATGGCAATAAAGCTCCATCCTTAATCTCAAAGAATTCTGCGCGTCCTTTTAAGTCATCGAATAAAAGACGATCTGTTCCTGTCATAAATGTTTGTACAGCTAAATCATCAAGAATATCAAATAGAGCAGCACGTCGATGCGAATCAAGATGAGCAGCCATTTCATCAAGAAGAAGAATGGGAGATCTTTCCGATATCATACCTGTTAGACGTGCATGACACAAAACTAAACCTGTCAGCAGCGCTTTTTGTTCACCTGTTGAACAAGATGTTGCTGCTCTATTTTTATCAGCATAAAAAACCTGCAAATCTGCACGATGTGGTCCTTCTAACGTCCGACCAGCAGCACGATCCATTGCGCGATTATGCCGTAATCGATCACAAAATTGTTCTTCAACTTCAGTTGCTGATATTTCACTAAGAGCTGTTTCCAAAAAACCATCAATTTGCAAAAAAGCTCGTGGAAAAGGTATCTGTGATGGCATTTGCGTAAACATGTCATTTAAAAGACGAATAACATCAACACGCGCCGCAGAAATAGCTGTCGCCAGTTCTGCCATCTGCTTTTCTAAAGCATCAAACCAAGCACAATCTTCATTTCCATCTAAAAACAAACGATTACGTGCGCGCATAGCTCTATCATAATCGGCTATGCGGCGCCTATGCAAGGGATCAATCGCCAAAACCATACGATCCAAAAAACTACGGCGCTCAAGTGAAGGACCTGTAAAAAGACCATCCATAGACGGTGTTAGGACACTAATATGACAATAATCTGTTAGGCAATCACTCGACTCATTCACACCATTAATATGGACCTTTCGACTGTTATCGCTAACCTCGAAAGCTGTACCAATCTTTACTTCACCATAAAGAGCGCATTCAAGACGCGCAAATACAACAAATCCTCCACCACCATCTACAAAGCTAACGTCAGAATAAACAGCGCGCCGCAAACCACGGCCAGGAGAAAGAAAAGATAATGCCTCTAAAAGATTCGTCTTACCAGCACCATTATGGCCAGTAAAAACCACATGCTGACCAGAAAAATGAATATTGAAAAAAGAATAATTGCGATAACGTAAAAGCTTCAGCTGCCTCACTGCCACTTTGTGCACATGACTGGCCATACATTGCAAAACAACCGCCCCTAAACGCGAATAGGCATCAGTACATAGAGCACATCCACATCATCATTATCACGAATCAGAGCGGGTGCTCCAGCCTCAGCCAACATAAAAACCATCTCATCGCTTGAAAGCTGCCCAGCAATATCCAAAAGATAACGTGAATTAAACCCTATCTCAAGCGGTTCAGATGCATAAGTTACTGATAATTGATCTTCTGCACTGCCCGAATCTGGGCTATTAACAACAAGCCTTAACTGTCCATGCTCAATCGTTAATTTAACTGCACGCCCCCGATCACTTGAAATCGTTGAAACACGATCAACGGCAGAAGAAAAGTCCTGCCTATTAACAATTAATTCTTTATCATTTCCAAGAGGGATAACACGTTGATAATCTGGAAATGTTCCATCAATTAATTTTGATGTAAAAATCACAGAGCCTATAGAAAAACGAATTTTTGTCTCTGAAAGCTCTATACACACATCACTATCATTTTCTTCTGAAAGAAGTTTTTGCAATTCTCCTACAGCTTTACGGGGAACAATAACACCAGGCATTCCCTCAACTCCCGAAGGAGCTTCCATCTCAACTTGTGCCAAACGATGACCATCAGTTGCAACCAAACGCAATTTCAAAACATCATCATTAATAATATGGAAATAAATACCATTAAGATAATAACGGGTTTCTTCAGTAGAAATAGCAAATTGTGTACAATCAAGTAAATGTTTTAAGCCTGATGCCGATAAAGAAAAACGATAACCAAACTGCCCAGGAAGCGACTCTGGAAAGTCTGACTTCGGAAGACATTGAAGCTGAAAATGTGCACAACCCGAAACCACGGACATTGTACCTGCTTGATTCTCATCGACGGATAATACAACTTCATTGCTATCAGGAAGTTTTCGAATGATATCATAAAGCAAATGTGCTGGAACAGTTGTTGCTCCAGCTTGTTTAACATTAACTGCAAAAGATTCCATAACCTCTAAATCAAGGTCTGTTGCTTTTAACTGTACACGGCCATTTTCTGCATCAATCAACACATTCGATAAAATAGGAACAGTATTACGGCGCTCTACCACACGGTGAACCCGACCAAGAGACTTGAGAAATTGACTGCGATCAACTGTAATACGCATAAAAGCCCCGTATGATTTACTAAAAACTATAAGAATTCTTTAGACTTAAAGAATAGACCCTCTTTAAGAATCGCCTGCTAGAGTTTATTAAACCTCTCTTAAAATGGCAAGTCACTCCTGCATAAGAAAAAATAAATCTTTTCATTCAATTCTTTAAAGTCTCTCCAAGGAAAGAAACGATAAACACTATACAGCCTGTTCTCCAATCAACCGCTTAAGCAATTCAAGTTCCTTAGCCAAGGTCTGATCACCACAAACCAAATCTTCAATTTTACGCACAGCGTGTAAAACTGTTGTATGATCACGCCCACCAAAACGGCGCCCAATTTCTGGCAACGAGCGAGGAGTCAATACTTTTGCTAAATACATTGCAACTTGCCGTGGCTTCACAACCGTACGTGTTCGACGATTAGATAACAAGTCCTGTTTAGAAACATTATAATGGCGTGCTACCGTACGCTGAATTTCTTCAATCCGAATACGCTTAGGTTCACCAGGACGTGTCAAGTGACCTAATAACTCATCAATCCGCTCTAAAGATAAATCAGACTCAAAAGATTGACGAAACAAGAGCTGATTAAATGCACCTTCAATATCACGCCCCGACCCTAAAACCGTTTTCGCAATATATTCCAAGATATCATCAGAAATTGATACCATGCCATCATCTTGTTGTGCCACCTTCAACCGCTGGCGCAACATTTGCAAACGCATTTCATAATCTGGTGCTTCAATTTCAAGGGCCACCCCTCCCTGAAGACGAGAGCGAACGCGAAGATCAAGCGATTCTAATTCTGCTGGTGGACGATCTGCAGCGACAACAACCTGTTTTGCACTATCAAGCAACATATTAAGCAAATGGCAAAACTCGTGTTGTATCGACTTACCCTGTAAAAACTGCATATCATCAATAATTAAAAGGTCGATATCACGAAGCTGTTCTTTAAAAGAAAGAGCATCATTATCACGAATAGCTGTTGCAAAACGCCACATAAAATATTCAGCAGTTAAATAAATAACGCGCGCAGACGTTAAACGCTTCAATGCAGAAGCAGCAATCGCTTGAAGCAAATGTGTTTTTCCTAAGCCAACAGATGCGTGAATAAAAAGAGGATTAAAACGTAAAGCACTTTTATGCCCCTCCGCAATAGAACGCGCAGCGGCTAAAGCAACACGATTAGAAGCCCCCTCAACAAAACTTTCAAAAGTATAACGAGAATCAAGTGGAGATCCAAAAACTCCCGTTTGAGAACTCTTAACTGAATGCTCTGCGCAACTTTCAACAAAAGATGAAGTCGCCTGCTCCTCTAGTACAACAGAAGGAACACTTCTTTTACAAACGACATCTCTTGAAACGCGTTCCATACCACGAACAATAACTTCAACACGAAGAATTGCTGAATTCTCTTGTTTCCATAAATGAGTCAAAAGAGAACCATAGTGATTATTAATCCATGAACGTAAAAAAGCAGTAGGAACAGAAAGCTTTACAAGAGTATGACTATATTCAGCAAGCTTCACGCGCCCAAACCAACTGGTATAAGCCTCAACACCAACCTGTACCTTTAATTGCGCCATAACACGTATAAAAGCCGCTGCACTTTCCTCCTCTGAAACAATAGAATGCCCTATAGGAGCACTTCTACAAACATTCTCATCACTCTCCGTCATCCTATTCTTTATTATGTTCTCTGCCGACAGGATATTTACCGAAACCCTTTTAAAGGAACTAGCTTTAGAGTTCAATTTATCCACCATCTTCCATCCTGATAAAAATAAAATTTTGTCCTGCCAAACAGCTAAAATAAATCTAGCGAAGGCAAAACGCCCTACCCCAAATAAGATTACTCACCCTCCCCTAGGATAGCCTCATCACAACCCCACTAACAAAGATGACCAATAAGATTTACTTGCACTCATGATATGACCCACCCTTCTAAAATGGTAAACATATCCATTAAGAAAACTAGAAAACCGTCAGAAAACCTCTCCAACACAAAAGTTTAGAAAAGCCTAAATCAAAACATCTTGTATTCAACAAAGTACAGAATAATACGCTGATGTGACCCCTTCATGCTTTTTAGTCTTCATAAGAACCATACAAAACAGCAGAGGTAAAATGCAAGAGGTCAAAATAAAATCAAAAAACCCAAAAAAAATGCTTATATTAATGAGGACTGAAAAAAATATTGATTCAATTCATTTTTTTTCTCTAAATTTACCAATAATTAAAGAATCTCTTCAGATTTAAAAAAAAAAATAAAATGCTTGACAAAAAAGACTCTGTAAAAATCCACAAAGCTTGTGGATAACCATACCCCCCTCTATAAACTTTCTCTCCTTTTTCAAGTGGAGAATCATTATCGATTCTTATTTCAATAGAAACTTTTTGAAATAATAAACAAAAAGCCAGCATCCTCATGGATACTGGCTTTTTTCTCAATTAAAGGAGAAAAAGTTTAAACGCTGAGAGCCTTCAACCGTTTAGCTAAACGCGATACTTTCCTCGCAGCAGCATTTTTATGAAAAACCCCTTTAGAAACTGCACGCATAATTTCAGGCTCAAAATTCTTAAATGCAATCTCCGCAGATGCCTTATCGCCACCCGCCAAAGCATCATCAAACTTACGTATAAAAGTACGAACGCGTGAACGGCGGGCCTTATTAACCTGTGTGCGCGCCGCAACCTTGCGCACCGCTTTTCGAGCAGAAGGTGTATTCGCCATAAATATAATCTCTCTTTCAACACCTTGGTAAAATGAGTCTCAATAACAACTCTACCAATATAAATAAATCCAACCCAAGCAAAACTATAAAGCTGCCTATAACTCGTGTGGTTTATAACGCAATCCCAAAGCTAACGTCAATTAGATTTTCAAAGATAGTCATAAAAAAACGAAGCCAAACTCTTTGATCCGCAACTTTATAGCCTAATAATAGATATTCCTTAACAAACAAAAGAATTTAAACGGCTAACTTACGCAAGACATATTGCAAAATTCCACCATGATGCAAATAATCTAGCTCATCTTCAGTATCAACACGGCATAATAATGAAACGGTTTTTACCGTACCATCAGAAAAAGTAATTTTCGCTACAGTCTTTTGACGAGGTTTCAAGTTATGAATCCCTTCAATTGTCACCTTTTCATCTCCCTTTAAGCCTAAAGATTTCCAACTTAGCCCCTCCTCAAAGACAAAAGGGACAATGCCCATACCAACAAGATTAGAACGATGTATCCTTTCAAAAGATTGCACAATCACCGCTTTGACACCAAGAAGATTGGTCCCCTTGGCAGCCCAATCGCGTGATGATCCATTACCATATTCAACACCTGCAAAAACAACGAGCGGAATACCTTCTTGTTTATACGCCATTGCTGCATCGTAAATGGTTTGTTCTACCGCTGACGGATAATGAACCGTATAACCTCCTTCTCGACCATTTTCCCCTAACATAAAATTACGAATGCGAATATTGGCAAAGGTCCCACGCACCATAACTTCATGATTCCCACGACGCGTTCCATACTGGTTAAAATCAGCTACTTTAACACCATGATCCATTAAATATTTTCCGGCAGGAGAAGCTGCTTTAATAGAACCAGCAGGAGAAATATGATCCGTCGTGATTTTATCACCAAATAAACCTAAAATCCGTGCATCTCTAATATCTGGTAAGATATCAGGTGTTTTCTGCATATCATCGAAATAAGGTGGATTGCGTACATAGGTGGATCGCTCATCCCAAGAATAGGTAGAACCCGTAGGAATCTGAACTTTTTGCCAATTTTCATCTCCCTTAAAAACATCTGCATACTTTTCGGCAAAAACCTTACGCGTGACATTTTTTTCGATAAACTCCTGTATTTCTTGAGAAGTTGGCCAAATATCTCTCAAATAAATGGGTTGGCCATTTGAATCTTCACCAAGAGGCTCCTTGGTTAAATCCTTACACACCGTCCCGATGAGCGCATGTGCAACAACTAACGGTGGTGAAGCTAAATAATTCGCTTGCACATCAGGGGAAACACGCCCTTCAAAATTACGATTTCCTGAAAGAACCGCAGATGCAATTATACCATTGTCATTAATCGTTTTGGAAATAGCTGGATGCAAAGGACCAGAATTCCCAATACATGTTGTGCACCCAAATCCTACTAAGTTAAATCCCAGTGCATCTAAATCTTTTTGCAGACCCGAATTTTGAAGGTAAGCTTCAACGACTTGTGAACCAGGTGCAAGAGAAGTTTTTACCCATGGTTTACTCTTGAGCCCCTTTGCCACAGCATTTCGTGCCAAAAGACCCGCTGCAATAAGAACACTTGGATTCGATGTATTCGTACACGACGTAATCGCAGCGATCACCACATCACCGTGACCAAGCGTATATTCTTCACCCTCGACCTGATAACGCTTATCTTGTCCAGAAGTCTTCTTATAGTCTTCGACCAATGCCTTCTCAAAACCCTGCCCAACGTTTTCCAATGCAATACGTCCTTCAGGACGTTTAGGACCAGCCATAGAAGAGACAACAGTTCCCATATCTAATTCAATTGTATCACTAAAAATGGGATGAGCTACCATTTCATCATGCCACATCCCTTGTGCTTTGGTGTAAGCCTCCACTAAGGCAATCCGATTTTCATCACGCCCTGTCATATTGAGATAACGCACTGTCTCCTTATCAATTGGGAAAAAACCACACGTTGCTCCATATTCAGGTGCCATATTTCCAATCGTTGCCCGATCAGCAAGTGTCATATGCTCCAAACCAGGACCAAAAAACTCAACAAATTTACCGACAACACCCTTCCGACGTAGCATTTGAGTCACCGTCAATACGAGATCGGTGGCTGTTACACCTTCCTTAAGTTTACCTGTTAGACGAAAACCAATCACTTCAGGTAACAACATAGAAACAGGTTGGCCTAACATTGCTGCTTCTGCTTCAATACCACCAACACCCCAACCTAAAACCCCTAAACCATTTACCATAGTCGTATGCGAATCAGTTCCCACACAGGTGTCAGGATAAATCGTCTCACACCCCTCTTCATTCTTCATCCATACACATTGTGCTAAATATTCTAGGTTAACCTGATGACAAATCCCTGTTCCTGGAGGAACAACACGAAAATTTTGAAAGGCTTGCTGCCCCCATTTAAGGAAACGATAGCGTTCACCATTGCGTTCATATTCATGCTCGACGTTTTCCTTAAAAGCCATGGAAGTGCCAAAAGCATCAACAATAACTGAGTGATCAATGATGAGATCAACGGGAATGAGAGGATTGATTTTTTCAGCGCTACCACCAAGTTTAACCATAGCATCACGCATTGCAGAAAGATCAACAACTGCTGGAACACCTGTAAAATCCTGCATAAGAACACGCGCAGGACGGTAAGCAATTTCTGCCCCGGCACTCCCTTTGTCGTTTAACCACTTAGCAACATTGAGGATATCCTCTTTTTTAACTGTGCGACCATCTTCAAATCGCAATAAATTTTCGAGAATAACTTTCATCGAAAACGGTAAACGAGAAACACCTTCAAGTCCGTTCTTCTCCGCTTCGATCAAACTATAATAAATATATTCTTTGCCACCAACATTTAATACTCTGCGACAATTAAAGCTATCAATTTGAGTCATGACTGTCCACCCTCAATACTATAACCACCCAATTTCCAGGAATGAACAACACAAACTACGAGTCAAGGTCGCAGCTTGAGCGCAGACGCAATTACCTCCGCTATCCATTTCCCCTCCACCCTCTCATAGGCAAATGCGGAAATCAGCGCCAGAAACCATTTTACACCAGATATTGATGTAAGGTATCCTTTATAGAACTATTTCTAGAACTATTCTAGGTACAATTGCATAAAAAATGTGTTTTTTATTCTATAATACAATAAAGAATATGAAAATAAAAACAAAATAGGCAATCACATGGTGTTATCAGGCAAAGATTTAGCCGCTTACAGAAACGAAGAAATTCTGTTTAAAGGTCTTTCTTTTTGTTTATTTTCACAGCAACTTATGACAATCACCGGTCCTAATGGTATCGGAAAGTCTACATTACTCCGAATCATTGTCGGTCTTCTTGAAGCTGCTGAAGGTCATATAATACTTAAAGACCATGATCAAATATACCCTGTTGCAACTGCCTGTCATTATCTTGGTCCTCAAAATGCTATGAAACCTCTTTTATCTGTCATTGATAATTTGCAATTTTGGGCAGATTTTTACGGTCAACATTTACGTTTTGCGCATGAAGCTCTTGCCGATATTGGTCTTTCTAACCTTGAACATTTACCCTTTAACGCTCTGTCAACTGGACAACAAAGACGCGTAGCTATTGCTCGCCTTTTGCTCTCCTATCGTCCTCTTTGGATTTTAGATGAACCAATATCTGGGCTTGATAACCATGCTCAAAAACTCCTTGCTCGTATTTTCCAGCGTCATCTCAATCAAGGTGGTATGATTATCGCTGCAACTCATAATTCCATAGGCATTCCAGAAAACCATAAAATCGCTCTGGAAAAATTTTTACCTCTCTAGGAGAGAATAAAATGAAAGCACTGTTCTGGCGTGATCTTAAACTATTATTAGTGCTACAAGCCTCTTCACTAACAGGATTATTGTTTTTTATCGCTGTTGTTGTCATAACCCCCTTTGCCATTGGGCCAGACCCCAAAATTCTTGCACAAATAGGACCAGGTATATTGTGGTTTGGAGCCCTTCTTGCAGGGCTTCTCAATCTGAACAAACTTTTCCAAATCGATCGCGATGATGGTAATCTCGACCAATTTATCCTTTCAGGACAAAGACAAAGTTTTACTCTAATTGTCTTTACCAAATGTTTTGCCCATTGGGTAGGAACGATGCTTCCTCTTATTTTTGCCACACCTATTTTAGCCCTCATGCTCCATTTAGATGTAACAATAACTTTTACAACAATACTCACCCTTTTATGCGGAACACCAGCTATTATTTTTATTGGTGCTATAGGCGCTGCACTCGCAACCTCATTGTTGCACAGTACTTTGCTTATTTTTATCATTATCTTGCCGTGGATCATTCCAATTATGATTTTTGGTGTTTCGGCTGCTACAGCCCCAATAAACCCAAATACCTCTTTTCTCACTTCCCTAGCTCTTCTCAGTGCTTTTTCACTTCTTTTGAGTCTCTTTAGCTCTTTTGTTGCTGCAATAACGCTTAAACTTTTATCAGAATAATAAAAGATGATTGCCGCATAGCAAAACTCTGCCTATTATGAATTTTATGAATGAACTATCTCGTACATATAAAATCAAGTCACTCCCTGCAAGTTTCACCCTTTTCATGAAAATAAGCAGTATCGTCTTACCTTGGTTGGCCAGCATAACATTGTGTTTCCTTATCTTAGGGCTTATGCTGGTGATGCATTCTCCTGATGACTATCAACAAGGCATTACTGTTAAGATTATGTACCTTCATGTTCCCTTTGCGTGGTTGTCTACATTCTGCTATGTAACGATGAGTGCAGCGGCATTAGGAAATCTGATTTGGAAATATCATCTTGCTGACGTGGCACTTAAATGTGGAGCGCCTATTGGGGCAATTTTTACCGCCTTGGCTCTCATGACAGGAGCGCTTTGGGGGCGACCTACATGGGGAACATGGTGGGTCTGGGATGCACGGTTAACATCAGTTTTAATTCTGCTTTTTATCTATCTCTCCATTATCCTGCTTGGGCGTGCTTTTGACAACCAAGTAAAAGCCGCTCGTGCGACTGCAATTCTTACACTTGTTGGATTTGTTAATATCCCTGTTATTAAATTTTCCGTTAATTGGTGGAATACATTGCATCAACCAGCATCATTATTACGTGCTGGAGGATCAACAATCGACAATGCTATGTTATGGCCCCTTATAACAATGCTCTTTTGTTTTATCTTTATGTTTATTGTGCTTTATTTGATGGCTATGCGAAATGAAATCAATAGTCATTATATCCGAATACTTCAGATTAAAAAATCCCGTCGTGCACAACAACAGGACGCTTCATCATGCTCGACCTAAATGGCATCCACAGCGGACTTTTAGGAAATCTATCTCAGAAAATTGATTTTTTCCTTAGCACCCTTAAACACGAGCAAATTGTTGTTTTAAGCTATGTGCTTTCTGCAATATCCCTCTTATGTCTTATTGGATATATTCTTTGCAAAGCTCTATACCAAAAAAAAATTCTCCAACAACTAAACAAAAAAGAGCTGTCACAAAAAGAAAAGTATAATGAAAAACATCCCTCCAAACTTAAAAAAAATATATCTTTGCCTGTTCTGCTTGTTTTTTTTGGACCATTTGTTCTTTTTCTTCTTCTCATGGTGTTTTTTTTCAACTTTATGGATAAAAAACACCTTCAAGATTCTTCTCTTCTCGCAAACGCATTGGCTGAAAAACCTGCTCCCAATATTCATCTTCCTCTTCTTGATAAAGAAAGTTATCTCAATTCAAAACAGTTTAAAGGACGTGTCACATTGGTCAATTTTTGGGGCTCTTGGTGTCTGCCCTGTCGCGAAGAACATCCTATTCTTATGCAAATTGCACAAGATAAACGTTTTGATCTGATTGGTATTAATTATAAAGATAATAAAACAAATGCCCTGCGTTTTTTAA
This sequence comes from Bartonella sp. CB10SXKL, assembly GCF_042195515.1. Taxonomy (NCBI): domain Bacteria; kingdom Pseudomonadati; phylum Pseudomonadota; class Alphaproteobacteria; order Hyphomicrobiales; family Bartonellaceae; genus Bartonella; species Bartonella sp. CB10SXKL. The sequence goes on from NZ_JBHION010000001.1 coordinate 62,420, forward strand.
ACAGTTTTGGTAATCCTTTTAAATTTATTGGCTTTGATGTTTCAGGATATACAGCCATTGATTGGGGAATATATGGCCCCCCAGAAACCTTTCTCTTGAATAAAGAGAGCATCATTATTGCCAAACATGTTGGTCCCTTAACGTGGCAAATTTATCAAAAAAAAATTCTACCAAAAATTGAACAAGCGATTATGACAGAAGAAAAATAAAATAATGCAGGTTTGTAAAAACATAACGTTTTATCATGCTATGTATGCTATTTTATTTATACGGACCATCATTCTTCTTAGAAAAATTTTACAAGAGCATTACCATTGTTGATTCAAAAACATGTGTAAAGAAATATCTGTTTGGGAGCTTTATTTTTGATTACTTGGACAAAAACAATATTGCTGTAGAACCATCGTTAGATTAGTGACAGCAACCAACTATTATTTTCAAAGTCATATAGTATTTTGTCTTCGCATTTTTATCTAAAATGCACATTGTTATGAGGGAACTTCACCACTATTCTCATCTTTTTTATAAAATAACAAACCCGTTCCTTCGCAGCGTCATTGTTATATTTATTCCCATTATACTATCTGTTCGTAATAGACTCTATAAAGTCCATATTGAGTCTATACATTCTTATTCTATCGATAATTTCTCTTATGATTATAACTAATGAGCTTTTTTGACTCTTAATAAGATAAATTCGAGTAAGAAATAAACTTTTGAGATGTAAAAAGTATAAAAGAAGCTTTTTCGAGAGGAGAAAATATATTTTACAGAGAACTCTTTTTTAAGCACTCTATAACGTAATTACTGATCTCAACAGAAAAATCACTCGTATACATTAAAAAACTCTAAGACAAAAAATATTCTAGAAGTTCATATGAGCTTATGCGTAAACTTTTATAACGCAAATAAAATAGGCTTTTGTTGCAATCATCATTTTTTATGAAAAATATTTGATTATGTTTTTTCTTCTAAAAATTCTTGCGGTGTAAAACAATATGTTTTTGAGCAAAATTCACATGTGACTGAAATATATTTATTTTTAACCATTTTATTGCGTTCATCAATAGAAAAACCTTCTAGGATTCCTTTAATTTTTTCGTGTGAACAAGAACATTGATCGACAAGAGAAAAAGGATTAAAAACTCTAACACCTTGTTCATGAAAAAGGCGGAACAAGAGCTGTTTACTACCGACTTGGGGATCTGTTAATTCTGAACTTTCAATCGTTTCCATGAGTATTTTAGATTCCTGCCATTGGTTATCCAATTGGGTATGGGTTTTCGTTTCTTCTCGCTTTTGATGAGGGGCATCTATTTTATGATGAGACGATTCTTGGGGTAAAAGTTGGATCAAAATACCTCCAGCTCGCCAGCTTTTCTGCGGTTTTCCTTGTTGGTCACGATTAATTAATATAGCAACAGCCAGACGGATATCGGTAGGAATTTGTTCTGACTGATCAAAATAAATACGAGAAGCTTCTTGTAAATTTGATCCATCTAATGCAACTATCCCTTGATAGGGTTGCATATGGGGACCTTGATCAATGGTGAAGGCTAAAGTGCCTTTTCCTAAAAGTGTTTCTGAAGAAGTTTGACCATTGTCTATGGCTTGTTTTAGCTGTTCCTTATCAAAACGAGCGTATCCACGTAAACTGGAAGGAGGCGAAAAATCGCACACCAACATATTAACAGGTCCATCGGAATGGGTTTGTAGAATAAATTTTCCCGTAAGTTTTAGAGAAGTTCCAAGCAGAACCGTTAAAAGTAAAGCTTCTGCTAGAAGATAAGAAACCGGTTCAGGATATTGATGTCTGTTAAGAATAGAATTTAAAGTTTCCCCAAGTTGTACGGCACGTCCACGGATATCAAGTTCTTCAACTTGAAAGGGAATAACACTATCATCTTCACGCAAGAAGTTGTTGTTGAGAGAGGCTTCATCTTTAGCTTGTTCACTCATAGCTTTGCCTTTTTTATATAATTTGTTGTAGGGAGGCTATTGTGGAGAGAAAAACGCATCTTGTAAACACCAAGAAAGAATTGCTTTTTGAACATGAAGACGATTTTCAGCCTCATCGAAAACAACGGAGTGCGGTCCATCAATCACAGAATCAACAACTTCTTCACCGCGATGAGCAGGAAGACAATGCATAAAAAGAGCATCAGATTTTGCTAATTTCATGAGAGATTCATTGACTTGATAAGGCTGAAAAGTAGAACGACTGCGAGCACGAAATTCTTGTCCCATGGAGACCCATGTATCGGTCATAATACAATCAGCATCTTGAGCTGCTTTTTGGGGATTATGGGTTAGTGTAAGATGTGCTCCTCGTTCACGTGCCCAATGGATAAATTTTTCCTGTGGCTCACTGCCCTTTGGAGTAGCAATACGCAAATGAAAATCAAAAAGAGCTGCAGCTTCAATTAAGGAATGGAGTACATTATTACCATCCCCCATCCACGCAAATATTTTACCAGAAATAGGCCCCCGATGCTCCTCATAGGTTAATATATCTGCTAGAATTTGGCAAGGATGTGTATCATCTGTAAGGGCATTAATGACAGGAATTTGTGCATATTGTGCCAATTCGAGCATACGTTGATGTTTTGTTGTTCGTAATATCACGATATCCACAAAACGAGATAAAACACGAGCCGTATCAGCTATAGTTTCACTGTGACCAAGCTGCATCTCTGAACCCGTGAGCATGATTGTATCTCCGCCAAGCTGGCGCATACTGATATCGAATGAAATACGGGTTCGTGTGGATGGTTTTTCAAAAATCATCGCAAGTGTTTTACCTATAAAAGGTTTTGAACCTTTTCCTGCTTTAAAAGATGCTTTAAGGATCTTCGCATAATCGATCAGTGCGCGTGCTATTGCTGGCGTTAAAATGGATAAGTCCGTGAAATGACGAAGAGCATTTGTCATGTGTGTGATATTTGTCTTTCTTTGTTTACTTGCGAAAGATAAGCTATTGCTTTTTCAATACGATGCAAACTTTCATCTATTTCTTCTTCCCTAATGATAAGAGGAGGCAATAAGCGCACAACATTGTTGTTGGCAGCAACACTTAAGAGATGTTCATTTTCTAAAGCATTAACGACAAGATTTGAAGACACAACACATTGAATACCCAACATTAGCCCCATCCCCGGAACTGCGCGGATAATATCAGGATAGATATTGAGAATATGCAAAAGTCCACTTTTTAGTTTATCCCCCATGCGCTGAACATGGTTGAGAAAACTTGGCTCTAACAAAATATCAAGAACACTATTTCCTACAGCCATTCCAAGAAGATTTCCTCCAAAGGTTGAACCATGTGTCCCAAGTGTCATGCTTTTTGCAACTTTATCCGTTGCAAGGCAAGCGCCTAATGGAAATCCCCCTCCTAATCCTTTTGCGAGGGTAAGAATATCAGGTGTGACATCACTCCATTCATAAGCAAAAAGCTTTCCTGTTCGTCCTATACCCGTTTGGACTTCATCTAAAATCAATAATAGACCATTATCATCGCATATTTTGCGCAAAAATCTTAAATATTCATGAGGGACCGTTCGTATTCCTCCTTCTCCTTGAATAGGTTCAATAAGAATAGCGGCGGTATTTTTATTAATAGCATTACACAAAGCGATTTCATCACAAAAAGGTACTTGAATAAATCCACCAGCTTTAGGTCCAAAGCCTTCAAGATATTTTTCATGCCCAGTCGCAGCAAGTGCTGCAAGTGTACGTCCATGAAATGCCCCTTCAAAAGTAATTATTTCAATGCGTTCTGAATGACCAGCAGCATAGTAATAATGACGTGCCGTTTTGAATGCGCACTCCAATGCTTCAGTACCTGAATTGCAGAAAAAAACCTTATCCGCAAAACTATTTGCACAAAGCCGCGTGGCAAGAGATGCTTGTTCAGGAGATTGAAAAATATTAGAAACATGCCAAAGTTTTTCAGCTTGTATTTTGAGCGTATCAACCAATTTTGGATGTGAATACCCTAATGCATTAACAGCAATGCCAGATGTGAAATCAAGATAATGTTCTCCTTTATCGGAAATAAGCCATACACCATGCCCCTGTTCAAAATGCAAATTTCGTCGTGCGAAGCATTCATAAAGTGGTTGTATAGAGACAGCATCCATCATAATTCCCTTTATATTTTAACCTTTTCAATATATATACAAAGCAACACTACAAATAAAACAGCATGGTACATTTCGTTACGGTGCTTTCAACATTTCATTACGATTAGTGATTACACCTATAGAATAGATCATTACACCAATTGAAAAAAAGTCAATGAAGGTTCTACAAATAAGCATTTTGGGGAAAAGCCTTAAACAAAAGTGAAAGTTTAACCTATGATTGATTTGCAAGTTGGGGAAAACATTCTAAATAAACTCTTCAAGAGGTAAAGACTCTTGTCATAGAGTGAGTGCATATTGTAATTTACAATATAATAAGCAAGATGATGTGTTTTGATTTGTAAGTCCACAGGCTGGATGATTTTCTTATGCTCGTTTAGAGTGTAAAGTTCTTTCATTCAGCGTAATGAAAACATTATTTAAACATTTGAAGATGCAACGGGGGAGAGCATCTTAGTGACGTAATCGGAATGGAGTGCTGGTATGGGTTGGACATGTGAACGCGTTGAGCTTCTTAAAAAGCTTTGGAGTGAAGGGTTAAGTGCAAGTCAAATTGCTGCTCAATTAGGTGGGGTCAGCAGAAATGCAGTCATCGGCAAAGTACATCGATTAAAGTTACCAGGACGTGGTAAGACAGCTCAAGGAAGCACGCGTGCGCAAAAAACTCCCGTGGGAAGCAGCAGCCCATCATCTCCACGTGTGCGTCGCAACACATCCACGGTATCGCCAATAAACACATCATCTGTAAGTATTGAAGAAACAGCTTTAAAGACAGAATTTGTAGTGGAAGATGTAAAAGAAGTTGATATGTCCACAAAATCCAATGTAGTGGTGCCTATATCACGTCAACTTAATCTTCTACAATTGAGTGAAAATACATGTAGATGGCCGGTTGGCGATCCATTATCAGCAGATTTTCATTTTTGTGGTGCAGATTCTGATGAAAGTAGCCCCTATTGTGCCTTTCATGCTAAGCTAGCATTTCAACCAATATCTGAAAGACGTCGGATAAGAGTGTAATATCCTCAATTGAATCTCGTATTTTACGTCTTCTGCGCTTCGTTATTAAATTTTAATTATCGAATTATTATGAGAACGAAATTTGATGGAGCTTTTAATGAATGAAAAAATTTCTTCATGAAATTATTCAACGAAACTGTATCTTTTGATGCTACTGCGCAGCTATGTGTTGTAAAGTTATATTCTTGTTTATTTTCACGATTCTCTTTAATTTAGTTGTACTGCTGTTAACACTATCCATAGCAATGTCTTTTGAATAATACAGTTCTCAATTTCTCATGTTTTTATTCTTCGTGTATTTAATAGAGTAATGCTGTGGTTTATAAAAATAATTTATCGCTTTGCAACCTGAATGAGATCCATCTATATCTCTCTCATTTTAAGTCCTCTTATATTGAATCGATCAAAATCTTTCGTTTGGGCGTCACGCGCGAGATGAGAACTGCGGAGAGTAAAAACACTTACAGAAAAGCATGCCTCTGTATAAACGCTTTAAAATACCAAGGACTTAAAGGGTTGTTGCAACATTGGGAGATGGTAAAGTGTATGATGATGCCAGCTTACTCTTTTACTAAGCATAAAGATAGGGGGGGTGCTTCATGGATTTATCATTATACTCTTCACGGATACTGTCGCAAAATAAGCTTGAGAGCGTTGAAAGATGTTTCTTTAAAACAAGCCTGTGGATATATTCAATTCAATGTCGTTCTGTTTTGTGTGAGGGATGTGCCCCGTTAACGAATGCTATAAACAAAAGCGTGAAGCAATACGTAGAATGTAAAATAATATCTTTATAATTCTTTATAAAAAATTATAACGAAGGGAATATTGTATTCAAGGCTCTTACGAAATATACGAAAACAATAAATTATAAGTATAAATAAATATTAAACCTGAAACGACCATAATGACATCACATTCCTTCTCCCGACATAAAACGGCGCAACCAAACATAAAGCGCACCTTCTCCGCCATGCTGACGTGCTGCTTGCTCAAACGCGTGGACATAATATCGAAAAGCTGGTGTTGATAACCAATACGGAACAAATCTATACAAAGCTCCATCACTCCCAACGGATCGTCCTTTTCCTGTAATCACAAGGACATAACGCAATCCTCTCTGCTGAGAGGATTGTAGAAATTTTTTTAAGAAAAAATAAGCTTCTTCCTGCATATAACCATGAAGATCAAGACGCGCCTCAAGAGGATAACGACCTTGGGAAATTTTACGATATGCAACATGATCAAAGAAATGAATCTTTTGTGCTTGTATAACTGCCCTCTTTTCTCTTTTAATAATTGTCGAGGGTTGTTGATTTTCCTGAGACAATGAGGAGATTTGAGTTACAGGTTGATTTTTATCATTAATATTTGCAATAATTTCTGAAGTAGAAGAGAGCATCTTACCGTGAAGCGGTGTTATCGTACGACACACCATCTCCCATAAAAGGCGATCTTGTGAAGCCAATAAATCTCTTTTTTGTCTCCATTTACTTGAGGACATTTTAATTTCTCATAAATCATTGAATGCTTATGGAAGAAAAACAAAAAGTATTTTAATTTTCATTTTCTGTAGCAAAAAGCTTCCAGTTGGGATCTGACGATAAACTATTGCGAACAAAAGTCCAAATATCTCTGATTTCTACAATAGCGTCAGGATCACCGTCTATACGCTCGCCCTGTTCATTATAAGTAACAGAAATCATCTCACTGACAATACGTATCGTTAAAAGTTCATCCTTTTCTTGTATTGCCGCCGCAATAAATTCGATCTTATTAATTCCAACAAAAGTGAATTCTATTCTTTCTTTATTTTTTTCTCGTTGCTCAATAGCCGTACAAAAACTCTCAAAAACATCCTGACAAAGCAAGCTTTTAAGCTGATTGCGATCACCTTTGGCAAAAGCTGTTACAATCATTTCATAAGCAATTTGCGCACCTTTTATAAAAAGTTGAGGAGAAAAATGAGAATCAATTCTATGCAATTCCCGCAAATTTTTATTCAAAAGACTCCCCTCCGGTGAAATTTTATCAATTTCACTAAAGTCGTCTTTTTGTGAATTTTTCTGATGAGGGAACGAAACAATATTATCAGCCGTTTCTGCTTCAACCTGTTTTTTAGAACGACGTGAATAAGGATCAAAGGGTGGCTTTTCAAACCCAATTCGTTTCCCTAATACATTACGGAGTTGCACAAAAATAACAACCATAACAACAAGAGCTATGACAAGTATAACGTCAAATTCCATAGGCGCTGTCAATCTCCAAAGCTTAAGTCTCTAATAAACATTGCAGTCAATACCATTTATCAATAAATATGTAAAATAAGGAATCTTATCATTCAAATATTTTTATAGATTTTGTATTTAAACGGAGTGCTCTTAAGAATTTCTCCCCCTACTCATCCAGAAGGAAATTTTCATGTGATAAAACTTTATTCTATAAATCCTCGTTTTTTTGTTGTTATCTTTCTTTGCATTCTTTTAATCGAGATTGCTGGTTTTATCTTTGTTGGTCAAGAAATTGGTATTTTGGCAACTTTGAGTTTGGTTATTCTCACAACCATAGTTGGGGTTGTTTTATTGCGAATTCAAGGGATTAGCCTTTTAAAAAATATACAAACTGAACTTGTCCAAGGACGCACATTAGAGAATAATATTATTAATGATGCTTTCATCATCTTTAGTGCAATTTTACTTATTCTTCCCGGCTTTGTAAGTGATTTCTTGGGAATATTACTTCTTATTAAACCAATTCGCTCTGTTGCTTGGCATTTCTTTATATCATTAAAAAACAAAATTAATCCCAATACTAAAAGAAAAAATGACTCTGAAAAAATAATTGATCTTAAAGCAGAAGATTACACAATTCATGATACGACAGAATCTCCATGGCGCAAAAATGATGATAACCATTGAAATGCCTAAAAAATCTGCAACAAACTAAAAAAATATTCAAGATAAAGAGCGCATTTCTTGCAACCTTTTGCAAGGCGTGATAACCAATCTGGTCTTTAGATCTAAAATAAATTATACATATTATAATAAGAGAGGTTCGTCGTATGGCCGAAGGTGAAATGAATAACAGTGGTGGAGAGCCGGTTTTTGCTGTATTAACTCAATATTTAAAAGATTTATCATTCGAAAATCCAGGTGCTCCTCGTTCATTGCGTGCACGTGAAAAATCACCACAAATTGATATCAATATTAACGTCAATGCTAACCCAATTGGTGATGACAATTATGATGTCGTTTTGTCTCTCTCCGTCAAAGCCAATGATGAAACTGAAACCTTATTTCATGTAGAATTGATTTACGGTGGTGTTTTTCACCTTAAAAACATTCCACAAGAACATGTTATGCCTCTGGTCTTTATTGAATGTCCCCGTCTTTTATTTCCATTTGCTCGCCAAATTATATCTGATGCTACTCAAAACGGTGGCTTTCCACCTTTGTGGATTGATCCTATTGATTTTGCAGCACTCTTCCAAAAGCGTCTTTCTGAAGAACAAAAAGACAGTCAAATACAGCCTTCTTAAAAAGTTTATTCTTTTGTTATTAAAAAGCCCCTTGATATATTCTTGGTATAGTAGGGGCTTTTTTCCTTTAGACGACTTTTGCGGCATGATAAGCCGCAAGCATTGCAATATTGACAACATCTGTATCGCTTCCACTAAATGGTACAATTTGGACAGATTTTTCCAATCCAATTAAAATAGGACCAATGATGGTTGCTTCACCAAGTTCTTGTAACATTTTGCTTGCAATGGAAGACGCGTGATATCCAGGCATAACCAAAATGTTAGCGGGCTCCGTTAATCCCATAAATGGATATTGCTGCATCAATTTGGAATTGAGTGCCACATCAGCACTCATTTCTCCATCAAACTCAAAGTCAACTTTGCGTTCATGCAAAATATTAATCGCATCCTGAATTTGCTGCGTCGTCTGCCCTTTCATATAAGCAAATGTAGAAAATGCTAAAAATGCTACCCGTGGTTGATATCCAAATCCTCGCACAAATGAAGCTGCTTGTTCCGCTATATCCGCAAGTTCTTCAGCATTAGGATTTTCATAAACGGCTGTATCCGTAATAAACACAATTCGTCCACGGCAAATAGCCATTGAAATACCAATCAATCGTTCTTTTGGTTTTTCATCAATTGCACGACGTATATCGATTAACGCTGTTTCATAATTGCGTGTCACCCCTGTAACCATTGCATCAGCATCTCCTAGTGCCACCATACACGCAGCAAAATAATTGCGATCATTATTGATACGATGATGACAATCACGCAACAGCCAACCTTGACGCTGCATCTTTTTATAAAGATAATTCGCATAAGCATCTGTACGGCAAGAAAGCTTAGCATTCATAATAGAAATACCTTCACGCTCCAGATCAATTCCAGCGATAACAGCCGCTTCTCTTACTTGCTCTTCACGACCAACCAAAATCGCTTGTCCTAATTTTTGATGGACATAGGAAACGGCTGCCCGCATAACTTGCTCTTCTTCACCTTCTGCAAAGACAATTTGTTTTGGCGCTTGACGAACATGGTTATAAACCCCACGCATCATCGAGGAAGTAGGATCACGTCTCGCATTCAAATCGCGCTCATAGGCCTCTAAATCATCTATGTTCTTTTGCGCAACACCGCTTTCCATTGCTGCTTTTGCTACCGCTATTGAAACAACCGTAAATAAACGCGGATCAAAAGGAACAGGGATGATATAATTAGGACCAAATTTTAATCGCTTTCCATGATAAGCTTCTGCAACGCTGTCAGGCACTTCTTCATGCGCTAAATTAGCAAGAGCCTTTGCCGCAGCAATCTTCATGTCTTCATTAATAACTCTTGCACGCACATCAAGCGCACCACGAAATATATAAGGAAAACAGAGAACATTATTAATCTGATTTGGATAATCGGAACGTCCTGTTGCGACAATGGCATCATGACGCACTTGCATAACCTCTTCCGGCGTAATTTCTGGATCGGGATTAGCCATAGCAAAAATGATCGGCTGGGGTGCCATGGATCTTACCATTTCAGGAGTAAGAGCACCTTTAGCAGAAACCCCAAAAAATATATCTGCACCTTCCATTGCTTCCATAAGCGTACGTTTATCTGTTTGAATAGCATGCGCAGATTTCCACTGATTCATTCCCTCTTTGCGGCCTTCATAGACCACACCCTTTGTATCACATAATATGATATTTTCGGAACGAAAGCCCATCGCTTTAATCAGTTCAATACAAGCAATTCCTGCAGAACCAGCACCATTACAGACTAACCGCGTATTTTGCATATCGCGCCCTGTTAAAGTCAAAGCGTTGAGAACACCAGCAGCAACAATAATTGCTGTACCATGTTGATCGTCGTGAAAAACAGGTATATTCATTACCTCGCGTAGGCGGCTTTCAATCATAAAGCACTCTGGCGCCTTAATGTCTTCAAGATTAATTCCACCAAAAGAAGGTTCTAAATGGCGCACCAAATTGATAAAACTTTCTGTATCGTTTATATCAATTTCTAAATCAATGGAATCAATATCCGCAAAACGCTTAAACAGCACTGCTTTGCCTTCCATGACCGGCTTAGAAGCAAGTGCACCTAAATTGCCTAACCCTAAAATAGCTGTACCATTTGAAATAACAGCAACAAGATTGCCTTTTGCTGTATAATCATAAGCTAGCGCTGGATTTTGAGCAATTGCCTTAACTGGAACGGCAACACCTGGTGAATAAGCAAGTGCTAAATCATGCTGTGTTGCCATAGACTTTGTTGCAACAATCTCAAGCTTTCCTGGTCGACCACGACTATGAAAATCTAGAGCTTCTCTTTCGCTCGCACTGTAAACAGTTTGAGATATTTTCTGATCTTGCTCGCTCTTTTTCATCTCACTTTATTTTCTCCAAAAACAGTGTAAATTTTGCTTGATAATGCGTATAGTCATTAAATCTGATTCATATATTAGAAATCGCTATTCTTGCCTTAGCAAATCTGATGATGCGTTGCAATTTAGAGATAAATAGATATTGAAGTAAATAAAAAAGAGTAAAAACTTCACTTAAAGGAAACAGGCCTCGTACAAATGGATAAAAAAAACAATCATAAAAATAATTTAATTCCACAGCCTGCCTCCTCATCTGCTTCCTCTCAAGAACGTCTTACACCTATGATGGAGCAGTACATAGAAATCAAAGCCGTCCATCATGATTCCCTTCTCTTTTACCGAATGGGGGATTTTTATGAATTATTTTTTAATGATGCGATTGAAGCTGCTCAGGCTTTAGGAATCACACTCACAGCACGCGGAAAACATTTAGGACAAGATATTCCTATGTGCGGTGTTCCCGTTCATGCTGCTGATGATTATTTACAAAAACTGATTGCTTGTGGTTACCGAGTTGCTGTTTGTGAACAAATAGAAGATCCTGCTGAAGCAAAAAAACGTGGCTCAAAATCTGTTGTTCGGCGTGATGTTGTTCGCCTTGTAACACCTGGAACGATAACAGAAGAAAAACTCCTTGATCCAACACGCGCAAATTATTTGATGACACTTTCCCGTATAAAAACTAGCGATGGAGAGGAATTTGCTCTTTCTTGGATTGATATCTCAACAGGCATATTTCGTGTAACAGAAAGCCGCCAAGAAAAACTTTTAGCAGATATTATGCGTGTTGATCCACAAGAAATCATTGTTGCTGATTCATTTTTTCATGATAAATCTCACAAGTCACTTTTTAGTATTCTTGATCGTATCGTTTCACCTCAACCTGCTTGTCTCTTTGATGCACTCACCGCTGAACGCGATATTTGCAATTATTTTAAACTCTCAACTCTTGAAGGCGTTGCCGATTATTCACGTTCCGAACTCTCTGCAATTGTAGCTGCTATTCGTTATATCGAAAAAACACAAATCACGCATCGCCCTCCCCTCATGCAGCCTGAGCGCCAAAATGAAAGTGCGACTCTTTTTATTGATGCCGCAACCAGATTAAGCCTTGAACTTATTCGTACGACATCAGGTCAACGGGATGGAAGTTTATTAAAAGCTATTGATCGCACTGTAACAGGAGGAGGATCACGCCTTCTTATTGACCGCCTTATTGCTCCCCTCACCACTCCTTCGGCTATTGATACGCGTTTGGATTCTATCGATTTTTTTCTACGTAATCCTTCTCTTGCAGAAGCGATAAAGCTTATTTTAAAGGGGGGACCAGATATGCCCCGCGCCGTTTCACGTTTGGCTCTTGGACGAGGAGGTCCCCGTGATATGGCGACAATCCAGCGCGGCTTTGAAATCATTCGTGAATTGCATCAACTTCTTGATAATGAGCTTCTGCCTCAAGAAATAAGTGATGTACAACAGGTGTTCTCAAACTTACCCACAGCGTTATACTTTCATTTAGAACAGGCATTAGCTGATGATCTCCCACTCCTTAAACGTGATGGTGGTTTTATTCGTTCTAATTATCATAAAGAGCTCGATGAAATGCGTGCTTTACGTGATGAATCTCGCCGTGTCATTGCTGAACTTCAAGCGCAATATGCCCACGAAACAGATATTAAGACGCTTAAAATAAAGCATAATAATATTCTAGGTTATTTCATTGAAGTAACCAGCACACAAGCATCTTCCCTTACAAATAATCCACAAGCTAAAGCACGTTTTATTCATCGGCAAACAATGGCAAACGCTATGCGTTTTACGACAACAGAGCTCGCTGACCTTGAAAGCCGTATTGCCCATGCTGCCAATCACGCATTGACACTTGAACTAGAGATTTTTGATATTCTCGTTCAGGAAATTACCGAACAAGTTGATTTTATTCGTAAAGCCTCTGAAGCACTTGCTATTTTAGATGTCTCTGTCGCTTTAGCATATCTTGCTGAAGAACAAGGATATTGCCGCCCTAAAATTGATCTTTCACTTACCTTTCATATTACAGCAGGACGCCATCCTGTCGTCGAGCAAGCACTCCGCAAACAAGCAGCAGAACCTTTTATTGCCAATAATTGTGATCTCTCTGTGCAAGAAAATCAGCAATATGCAGCAATCTGGCTGTTGACAGGGCCTAATATGGGAGGAAAATCAACTTTTTTGCGGCAAAATGCTCTTATTGCTATTATGGCGCAAATGGGGTCCTTCGTTCCAGCAACTTCAGCACATATTGGTGTCGTTGATCGCCTATTTAGTCGCGTTGGGGCTTCCGATGATCTTGCACGGGGGCGCTCAACCTTTATGATGGAAATGGTTGAAACAGCAACGATTCTCAATCATGCTAGCCACCATTCCCTTGTTATTCTTGATGAAATAGGACGTGGAACATCAACCTTTGATGGACTTTCTATTGCTTGGGCTGCTGTTGAATATCTCCATGAAGTTAACCATTGTCGTGCTATTCTTGCTACCCATTTTCATGAAATGACTGCACTTACCGAAAAACTTGACAGACTGCATAACGTAACCATGAAAGTCAAAAATTGGGATGGTGATGTAGTTTTTCTTCATGAGGTCACACCAGGAGCCGCTGACCGTTCCTATGGTGTACAAGTCGCAAAGCTTGCTGGACTTCCCCCAGCCGTTATTACACGAGCAACAGATGTACTCCATCAATTAGAACAAGGCGAAATGGCTGGAAAAGGACATAAACTCATTGATGATTTACCACTCTTTTCTCTTAAAGCAACATCTCCAGTCAATGAAGCAAAAAACAAACATTGTATACTTCACGAAGCTTTAAAAAATATTCATCCCGATGAACTCTCTCCTAAACAAGCTTTAGAAGCAATTTACCACCTCAAACAACTTGAAAAGAGTAACCCTTTATAGAAAACAGATGTTATTTTTTATTAAAAAACCTTCTTAATAGGAGATAACGTAACCATTTTTGATATACCACAGCATAAACAGTTATTTATCGTATTCCCATCGCTTTTCTACATAATATATTTTGTAAGTATAATTGCCTATAGAAGCAAAACCATATGCATTATATTTCATATTCCCTTAGATTAATATTGGCTCTTATACAAAAAATTGGTCAAGATCGACTATTTTTACAAGATAGTCGTTTTTTGTAAAGATTGTCATGAAATCTCCTCCACCTTGCAAATACGCCATATTTAGTGAATTATGCTTTTTCACGATCGATATTATTGTTATCATAGCAACATTTCTAGTTTAAAGCTGTTGGTGTTGGGATACCATCCCATTTTGCATAATAAATTCATGGATAATGGGTCTCGTATTTTCTTCACATTTTAAGCTATAAAGAGCTCTTTTACTGTTTTCATATGGAACATATAATCAGATATATCACAGCAGCATTTTATTTTCCTAAATATCCTTAAACTCCTTCTTACATCTCAAAGGATAAAGATTTTCATTCGAATCAAGTCTGCAAACAATCCAGATTCTAAGGAATTTATCTTGATTTCCTAGTCATGTGATTCACTTAAACTAAAAGCTTTACAAACAAGTCTAAGAATATTCACCACGCACTAAGAAACACTTAATATTTAAGGAGGATGCCGTATATCACAGTCCTAAATGACAGTGTTTTACGGTACAACAAGATAATGCCACCAGTACAATAAATATCTTCCATAAATATGAGAACAGGAAATTGTAATTTCGTATAAGATTGGAATATGATATGAAAAGTAATGATACTGTATCTATCTTTATCTGTCTTACATAGCTGCTAAAATAAGCAATCCGCAGCTGCTTTTAGTTGTATTGATAGCTTTTTAATCATACTCATCCATGACTCGAAATATTCTGATAAGTTCATAAACTCATAAAATAATTAGCTCAGAATATCGTGCAAAAGATGCAAAAAATCAGAGTACTGTCTCTATTCAACTCATCAAATATTACGTACTGCACCTTTTGAAGCAGATGTAGTCATCGCTGCATAAGCTTTGAGAGCCTTTGAAACTTTACGCTGACGCTTCTCAATCGGTTGCCAAGCGCCTTTTCCTTTTGCTTCCATCTTAGCACGGCGCTGCTTCATCTCAACGTCATCCACCAACATATGAATTCTACGATTTGGAATATCAATTTCTATGATATCCCCTTCTTCCACTAACGCAATTTCTCCTCCTTCCGCAGCTTCTGGAGAAATATGTCCTATCGAAAGCCCTGAACTTCCTCCTGAAAAACGTCCATCCGTAACAAGTGCACAAACCTTGCCTAATCCTTTAGATTTGAGATAACTCGTTGGATAAAGCATTTCTTGCATTCCAGGTCCACCACGTGGACCTTCATAACGGATTAAAACAATTTCACCTGTTTTAATCTTATCAGTTAATATAGCTGAAACAGCTGAATCTTGGCTTTCAAAAATTCTTGCCGGACCTTTAAAAGTTAAAATTGATTGATCAACGCCTGCTGTTTTTACAATACAGCCATCTTTTGCAAGATTTCCATAAAGAACTGCCAATCCTCCATCTTGTGAATATGCATGTTCCCTATTGCGAATCACACCTTTTTCACGATCAAGATCAAGGGTCTCATAGCGACAAGATTGGCTAAAAGCTGTTTGTGTCGGAATACCACCTGGAGCAGCACGATAAAATGCACGAACTGTTGGCTCATTAGTTTGCTTTACATCCCAGCGGTAAAGAGCTTCTTTCATTGTTTTTGCATGAACCGTATAAGTTGATGTATCAATGAGTCCCGCCGCATCCAGTTCGCCTAAAAGCCCCATAATACCACCAGCGCGATGAACATCTTCCATATGTACATTTGCAACAGCAGGAGCAACCTTACATAAAACAGGAACACGACGTGAAAGATGATCAATATCCGTCATGGTAAAATCCACCTCACCTTCTTGCGCCGCGGCTAAAAGATGCAGTACTGTATTGGTTGATCCCCCCATGGCAATATCAACGGTCATTGCATTTTCAAAAGCCTTGCGTGAAGCAATAGAGCGTGGCAAAATTGTTTCATCATCATTTTCATAATAACGCTTAACCAATGCAACAATCTGTTTTCCAGCTTCTTCGAAAAGCATCCGCCGATCTGCATGTGTTGCTAACATTGATCCATTTCCAGGAAGAGAAAGCCCCAATGCTTCCGTTAAGCAATTCATGGAGTTGGCCGTAAACATTCCTGAACAAGAACCACATGTAGGACAAGCTGCACGCTCCATTTCAGCAACTTCTTCTTCTGAATTTTGTTCTGAAGCTGCTGCAACCATGGCATCGACCAAATCAACCCTTAGATCTTGATCCTTCCATTTAATCTTACCTGCTTCCATAGGACCGCCAGAAACAAAGATTGTCGGAATATTCAACCGTAAAGCAGCCATTAACATACCAGGCGTAATTTTGTCACAATTAGAAATACAGACAAGTGCATCCGCACAATGTGCATTAACCATATACTCTACAGAATCAGCAATGATTTCACGTGAGGGCAAAGAATAGAGCATTCCATCGTGCCCCATCGCAATTCCATCATCTACAGCAATGGTATTAAATTCTTTCGCAACACCACCGGCAACAGCTATCTGTTGTGCGACTAATTGCCCAAGATCTTTTAAATGGACATGCCCTGGTACAAATTGTGTAAAAGAATTCGCAATCGCAATAATGGGTTTACCAAAATCAGTATCTTTCATCCCTGTTGCACGCCAAAGTCCGCGGGCTCCTGCCATATTACGCCCGTGGGTTGATATTCTTGAACGGTAAGAAGGCATTATTTTTTTCCCCTCAAATAATTCCATTTTGCTTGTTGTGCTGTAACTTCATTATAAAAACAAGAGCTTTAATATTTAAAAGAGCAAAATACCTCGTACTGAGGCATTTGAAGCACAAAATTAAAAGCTCTGCATAAACTTTTTCATAAAGCCTTTGTTTTTTTCTTACCTGTTAATCAACATCTAATCCCTGTGCAAGTCCACGTTTGAGACAAATATCAAAACGCTTCAGTGTGGAACGAACTGTTCCAGATTTTTGTATGCCAGATTTGGTCAGTATATTGCATCTATCTGTTTGCGTAATTTCTGGAACAAGAAGACAGCCTCATTTGGAAAGAATATAAAGGCATCGTGGTAAAAATCTATCATCTCCTTACAATTCAGCTTTACACCTTTCAAACGCATTCATAGAAATATCTTTTAAATAATTATGACGCATTATCTCATGCTTTTGTTTTTACACTCTTCAATAGAGCTACTCCCCTCAGGAAGAACAAAACACACCAAACAAAATACACTTGTATAGCCTTTATGTACTCATTTTAAAGAGACATCTTTCAATGTAACTCGAGCCCATTTCACGATAGCGCCCATGAATGGTATAACAGCCCTCGTGAATAATATAAATCTATAAGGGACATCTTCACACTTATGAAGAAGAAAACTGACACCATCATACATTTTTTCATCCCCATATTGTGAATGTCTTTGGTAATTGAGACAATTAAAAAGAGATATTTTTATTCCTTTCTTCAAGTGTTTTTATCCACATGGCTCTCCCTGCTTATGACATCAAGCAAGTGACTTTGAATTGTTTCAATATAAGAAGATCTCAAATGAGAGAACCTTATGATATTCGGGACTCTCATTCCAGTTGTAAAAAATTAATTATGAATATAAATCAATACTTAATCTCATTATAACCCACATTACACCCTTTACGAAAAAACAGATAGAATTTATAAAAGAGTACAGCTTTTTCTCGTAAGGTAATCTAGTGCAGAGTTACAATTTGTAGTTCATGCTCATTGGCTCCAGCAAGAGCGATAGAACGCTCATCGGATAAAATGATAGGATAACCTGTTTCACCAAAGAGAGCCCATATCGTAATGCCTGGGGTCATCGGTGGAAGATCTGGAAAGTTTTTAGCCAGATCATCTGTACAAACTTTTTTTAAATAGGCAATCTGTCCCGCATCAGAGTAGGATGTGTTCTGAAACGACAAGTTTTGTTTATGTTCTCCCATTTCACTGTTCCTTTACGCCTTAACTTTTATGACTCACCACTACTGACTTTAATTGGAATCTGTTTTATTTCTTTTTTTAATTTTGGTTGATACAGATTAATTGATAAAAGACCATTTTTCAACTCCGCATTTGTAACATGCATCCCTTCCGCGAGAACAAAGGTTCGCTGGAATTGTCGCGCAGCTATACCGCGATATAAATATTGATGATTTTGGTTGTCTGTTTGTTTACCATGAATAACCAATTGATTATCATCAAGCAAAATATTAAGATGGTTAATCTTAAATCCAGCAACAGCCAAAGTTATCCGGATATGATTTGCATCATCATTTTTATGCAAACGTTCAATGTTATAGGCTGGGTAAGCCTCATCAGCTTTACCGATACGTTGCAATATTTTTTCTACGGTTTCAAACCCTAAAAGAAAGGGATTGGAGAAAGGCGTCACATGTGTCATTCATGAGTATCCTCTTTAAAACGGCTTTACTTGACCACACTCTATAAAAGTGTTCGCTGCATTTCTCTCATATGGCGAGCGTGAATGATAACTTCAAGAGAGAAGATTTAAGAGAGTTCAATGCCTCAACGTACCATAAAATTGTCAAAAGTGCGAAATTTATCTGGTATATTATATAATGAAAATGAAATTGCAGAAATATTTCGCCGTTTTTCTGTGCAACGCCCAGCGCCTAAGAGTGATCTTATCTATACAAATATTTTTACGCTTTTGGTTGCCGTTGTGCTTTCGGCTCAAGCGACAGATGTAAGCGTTAATAAAGCGACAAAAGAATTATTTCGCCTTGCTGATCAACCGGAAAAAATGGTTGCATTAGGAGAAGAAGAAATAGCACATCATATCCGTTCAATTGGTCTTTGGCGTGCAAAAGCACGTAATGTTTATGCGCTTTGCAACTATTTAATTGATTATTATGGCGGTCAAGTACCCGATACGCGTGAAGCACTCATGGCCCTTCCTGGAGTAGGGCGCAAAACGGCTAATGTGGTCTTGAATGTTGCTTTTGGTCAACCTACATTGGCAGTAGATACACATATTTTTCGCTTAAGCAATCGTCTTGGTTTAGCGCTTGGCAAAACACCAGAAATTGTTGAGAAAAAATTATTAAAGATTATACCGGTTCATTATATTCGCCATGCACATCATTGGCTGATTTTACATGGTCGCTATATTTGTCAAGCCCGTAAACCACAATGTACGCAATGCATTATTGCCGATTTATGTAAAGCAGCCATCAAAACAAATGCAATTCCAGCACCTTTAGTTGAGCTTCAAGGCAATGGAGCGCCGATTTTTTTGTAATACGGTCTTGCAATTTTGTGTATACTAGCTTATGAAAACGTCTTTAAGAGCCGCCCGGCAGGGCATGCCGTGGCTGTTTAAATGCTTGTTCAAGCGTTGGTCCGCTTGAGTGAATAAAATGTTTGATTGAATAAATTAATGTACGGAGTAGCAAAATGCCCAAGATGAAGACCAAATCATCCGCTAAAAAGCGGTTTAAAATCACTGCGTCAGGCAAAATTAAAGTAGCAGCTGCCGGTAAGCGCCACGGCATGATTAAGCGTTCGAATAAATTTATTCGCGATGCACGTGGAACAATGGTTTTGTGTGAACAAGATGCTAAAAAAGTCATTCAGCATTATTTGCCGAATGGTATTTAAACCTTACGCTTTTGATTTTGAGGAGATTATAATATGGCTCGTGTGAAAAGAGGTGTGACAGCACACGCTAAGCACAAAAAAGTTCTTAAACAGGCTGAAGGTTTTTACGGTCGTCGTAAAAATACCATTCGTGCAGCTAAAGCAGCGGTTGATCGTTCAAAGCAATACGCTTATCGTGATCGCAAAAATAGAAAACGTACTTTCCGTGCTTTGTGGATTCAGAGGATTAATGCGGCTGTTCGTGCAGAAGGTTTAACTTATGGACGTTTTATTGATGGCTTATCAAAAGCTGGTATTGAAGTTGATCGTAAAGTTCTTTCAGATATAGCAATCCACGAGGCGGAAGCATTTTCTGCTTTAGTAGCTTCGGCAAAAAAAGCTTTAGAATATTTAAAAGATACGACACCTAATGCTTTCGAAGGCGCTGTCAAATAAGCCAGTCGTGTTCTCTTAAAGCATTCATTTATTTGAGGTCCCGTGCTGGCTATTGCGAGTGCGGGTTTTTCTTTATTAAAAAATAGGCAAAAATATGAATGATATTGAGCGTCTGGAACAAGAAATTTGTTTAGCCTTAGAGGCCGCAGGTGATGAAAAAGCTCTTGAAGAAGTGCGTATTGCAGCATTGGGTAAAAAAGGTAGTATCTCTGAAAAATTAAAAGAATTAGGAAAAATGGATGCTGGCGAGCGTCATAAAGTTGGACCAGTTCTTAATGGATTAAAAAATCGTATTTTAGAATTATGGGCGCAAAAGCGTGATCTTCTGAAAAGACAGGCAATGGATGCCCGTCTTTCTCGTGAAACAGTTGATGTTACCTTGCCTATTCGCTCTTCACCTATAGAACGGGGACGCATTCATCCTATTTCACAAGTGATTGAGGAAATTATTGCCATTTATACGAAGTTGGGTTTTTCTCTTGCAGAGGGACCTGATATTGAAACAGACTATTATAATTTTACGGCATTGAATTTTCCTGAAGGGCATCCAGCACGCGAAATGCATGATACCTTCTTTTTTGATGTTGATAAAATGGGAGAACGAAAATTATTGCGGACCCATACATCACCTGTACAAATTCGCACACTAGAAAGACAAAAAGCACCGATACGGATCATTATTCCTGGAAAAACTTACCGCATGGATTCGGATGCAACACATTCTCCCATGTTCCATCAGGTAGAAGGTCTTGTCATCGATAAAACCTCCACCATTGCCCATATGATGTGGCTACATGAAACCTTTTGTAAAGAATTTTTTGAAGTTCCCTCTGTAAAAATGCGTTTTCGTCCCTCTTTTTTCCCTTTTACCGAGCCATCTATGGAAGTGGATATTCAATGTGATCGTTCTGGTTCAGACGTAAAGTTCGGAGAAGGGCAGGATTGGTTGGAAATTTTAGGATGCGGAATGGTGCACCCTCATGTGTTGAAAAATGTTGGCTTAGATCCCGATGAATATCAAGGCTTTGCATGGGGAATGGGCATTGATCGTATTGCCATGTTGAAATACGGTATGCCTGATTTGCGGGCTTTTTTTGATGCTGATCTGCGTTGGTTAGACCACTATGGCTTTCGTTTCTTTGATATGCCTGCTTTTTTTCCTAATAGATAATGTGTGATCTTAGTCATCGCTTTCATGTGAGGTTTTAAAATGAAATTTACATTGTCGTGGTTAAAAGATCACTTAGAGACAAATGCATCTTTGGATGAAATTTGTGAGAAACTAACAGCTATCGGTCTTGAAGTTGACTCCGTTGATGATCGATCTTCTTTAAAAGGTTTTGTGATTGCAAAAGTTTTAACAGCAATAAAGCATCCTGATGCAGATAAACTCCAGATTCTGTCCGTCGATACAGGGACTTCCACACCTGTTCAAGTTGTCTGTGGAGCACCAAATGCGCGTGCAGGTCTTATTGGTGTTCTGGCACTACCAGGTACTTATATTCCAGGACTTGATGTAACATTATCTGTAGGAAAAATCCGTGGTGTTGAAAGTTTTGGGATGATGTGTTCACAAGCAGAGCTTGAATTATCGAATGAGCACGATGGGATTATTGAACTTCCAGAAGATAGTCCTATTGGAGGTTCATTTGCAGCTTATGCTGGTTTAGATGATCCGGTCATTGATATTGGTTTGACCCCTAATCGTTCCGATTGCACAGGTGTTCGTGGTATTGCCCGTGATCTTGCCGCTACAGGAATCGGACAATTAAAAGAATTGTCTTTACCAAAATTTGAGCCTTCCTTTGAAACACCTCTCAATGTTTCATTAGATTTTTCGCAAGATTCATCATTATGTTTAGGTTTTGCTTGGCGTGAAGTACGCAATGTTCAAAATGGCGAATCACCACAGTGGATGCAACAGCGTTTGAATGCAATTGGTTTGAGACCGATTAATGCGCTTGTTGATATGACCAATTACATCAGTTTTGACCTTGGTCGTCCACTCCATGTTTTTGATGCAGATAAAATTAAAGGTAATTTGTGTGTACGTTGTGCGCGTGAGGGAGAACAGCTTCAAGCACTGAACGGAAAAATCTATCATTTGGGCGCTAAGAATTGTGTCATTGCAGATGACGAGGGAGTTGTTTCGATTGCCGGTATCATGGGCGGAGAAAGAACGAGTTGTGATGAAACAACACATCGCGTTATTATTGAATCGGCGCTTTGGGATGCGCAAAGCATTGCACAAACAGGAAGAGCATTAGGTCTTATCAGTGATGCACGTTATCGATTTGAACGAGGTGTTGATCCGGTTTTTATAGAAACAGGGCTTGAGATTGCAACAGAATTGGTCTTGCATCTTTGTGGTGGTGAAGTATCTAAGAAGAGGATCGTTGGCTATCAGCAACAAGAAATCAAACAGATCGCTTTTCCTTTTTCTGAAATTAAACGTTTAACAAATTTGGAAATAGAGCCTGAAAAAATCATCTCTATTTTAACAAAACTTGGATTTTTTGTTGAAGGAAAAGGAGATATCGTTACGGTAAAAGTACCATCATGGCGCCCTGATATTATGGGTAAAGCCGATTTGGTGGAAGAGATCATGAGAATTTATGGGTTAGATAAAATTAAACCTATTCCTTTGGAAAACTTCGTAGAAGAAAAAGATCAGATTGTAACATGCGCACAAATTCGTTCACGTGCTACACGTTTGGCTTTAGTGCAACGCGGTATGAAAGAAGCGGTAACATGGTCTTTTATTTCTGAAAATCAAGCTCTTGCTTTTGGAGGAGGTCAAGAAGAGCTTAAATTGGTTAATCCTATTGCTGCTGATATGTCAATGATGCGTCCTTCCCTTTTACCTGGTTTGATTATGGCGGCACAAAGAAATGCTGATCGTGGTTTTTCCGATCTTGCTTTGTTTGAAGTTTCCAGTATTTATGAGGGCGACACCCCTGATAAACAACACCGTGTTGTTAGTGGGATTCGTCGCGGAACAGAGCAATTTAAAGGTGCTGGGCGCTTTTGGAATGGAAATGCAACCGTCGTTGATGTTTTTGATGCCAAAGCAGATGCTTTAGCTATTTTAGAAGCATGTGATATGGATATTGGGAAAGTGCAGATTGAAGTTGGAGCACCAGATTGGTATCATCCTGGTCGTTCAGGTGTCATAAAACTTGGATCAAAGATTATTCTTGGTTTTTTTGGTGTTTTTCATCCTGCTACATTAGAAAAGTTAGATGTCAGTGGCCCTTTATGCGGCTTTGAAATTTTTCTAGACCGAATTCCAGAATCAAAGAAAAAAACGACCAAAAGCCGTCCTCCTTTGAAACTCTCACCTTTTCAAATGGTGCGGCGTGATTTTGCCTTTATAGCGGATAAAACTGTTGCCTCTTCTCTTATTATTCGTGCGGCAAGTGGAGCCGATAAAAAACTTATTCATTCAGTGCAAGTTTTTGATGTTTTTGAAGATTTAAGCTTTGGTGAAGATAAAAAATCTGTTGCAATTGAAGTAACTATTCAGCCCATAGAACGGACTCTAACGGATGAAGATTTAGAAAAGCTTGCCTCAAAGATCGTGGATAATGTTACCAAAATGACAGGTGCATATTTACGCTACTGAGTATTCTCATTTTTTATGAGATATTTTACATGAAGTGGGAGCATCTTTGAGTGCTCCTTTTTTGTTTGGCATTCAAGAGCTATAGAACTTCTTGAAAGGGGACCTCCTTACCAAAACAAGCTGCTTAAATCATCAATTTTTTCAATATGAAAAAACTGTTTTTAAACATTTTGAAAAGTTATTTTTCTCTTAATCCTTCATTGCAAATGTAAAAGATAACTGCTATTGCTAAATGATAATGCAAATTATTTGCAATAAAAAGAAGGCATATAAAGGAAAGAGAAAACCAATGAACGTAAGAACGTTTTTCACCATAGTTTTTGGAAGTGTTATTTTTTTTACACCCAATTTTGCTTTGTGTGCTGGTAAATTTAAAGCTGTTACGACATTCACTATCATTGCTGATATGGCACGCAATGTAGCAGGTGATGCCGCTGATGTTGAATCCATTACAAAACCAGGTGCGGAAATTCATGAATACCAACCCACCCCACGCGATCTTATGCGTGCTCAGGGAGCTAACCTTGTATTGTGGAATGGTTTAGAGTTAGAGCTTTGGTTTGAAAAGTTTTTTCAAAATATCAAGGATGTTCCAAGTGTTGTTGTTTCAAAAGGTATTGTACCCATTAAAATTGGTGAGGGCCCCTTTAGCGGTAAACCTAATCCTCATGCGTGGATGTCACCGACCTCTGCTTTGATTTACGTTGATAATATTCGCGATGCTTTTGTAAAATATGATCCTGAACATTCTGAAATTTATAAACAGAATGCTGAAATTTATAAACAGAAAATTCGTGCAACGATTGATCCAATTAGGGCTGAATTAGAAGCTGTACCGCAAGACAAACGTTGGCTTGTGACAAGTGAGGGGGCTTTTAGCTATTTGGCGCGTGATTTTGATCTAAAAGAACTTTATTTATGGCCCATCAATGCTGACCAACAAGGAACACCACAGCAGGTCAAGCATGTTATTGATATGGTTCGCAAATACAATATTCATGCAGTTTTTTCTGAAAGCACTATTTCCCCTGCGCCTGCTAAGCAGGTTGCCAGAGAAACAGGGGCTAAATACGGTGGTGTTCTTTATGTTGATTCTTTAAGTGAGAAAAATGGTGAGGTACCCACTTATATTGATTTATTACGTGTCACGAGTGGGCGTATTAGCAATGCTTTAGTAGAGGGAGTAAAAAGCCAATGACGGAATGTGGAATATTTGCCCAAGGAGTAACGGTAACATATCGTAATGGACATACAGCTTTACGCGAAGTGAATTTTGAAAGTCCAAAGGGTTCTATTACGGCATTGGTTGGTGTTAATGGATCCGGTAAGTCAACGTTATTTAAAGCGATTATGGGGTTTGTACGCCCCTCAAAGGGAAAAATTCGCATGTTTGATTTACCTGTTGATATAGCTTTGAAAAAAAACCTCATTGCTTATGTTCCTCAAAGTGAAGATGTTGATTGGAATTTTCCTGTCTTGGTCGAAGATGTTGTATTGATGGGGCGGTATGGTCATATGAATTTCTTTCGCTATGCCCGTACACAAGATTATGAAGCCGTTCGTATTGCCTTAGAACGCGTTGATATGTTGGCTTTTGCCAAGCGCCAAATTGGAGAACTTTCTGGTGGACAGAAAAAGCGTGTTTTCCTAGCGCGCGCTCTTGCACAGAAAGCAAAAGCTATTTTATTAGATGAGCCGTTTACAGGGGTTGATGTTACAACAGAAGATAAAATCATTGCTTTGTTACAAGATCTTCGTAAAGAAGGAGCAGTGATCTTGGTTTCAACTCACAATTTGGGTTCTGTTCGCGAATTTTGTGATCATACAGTTTTAATAAAAGGGACCGTTTTAGCTTCTGGGTTAACAGAAAAAATCTTTACAAAGGAAAATCTGGAGAAAACTTTTGGAGGGTCTTTGCACCACCATATTTTTGATCTTCAAACCACAAAAAAAAATGATGTTTTCATGGGAAGAAAGCAGTCTGCTGTTTGTGAAGATATTGAAAGAGTGGAGCACGTTGCATGATTTCTTGGTTGCTTGAGCCACTGAGCTATCAATATATGGTGAATGCAATGTGGGTTTCTGGGTTAGTTGGGTGTGTTTGTGCCTTTCTTTCGGCTTTTTTGATGTTAAAAGGTTGGTCATTGATTGGTGATGCACTTTCCCATTCGATTGTTCCTGGTGTAGCAGGAGCTTATCTTTTAGGGTTACCTTTTTCACTTGGCGCTTTTTTTTCTGGTGGTCTTGCAGCAGCAGCAATGCTCTTTTTTAACCACCGGACAAAGCTTAAAGAAGATACCATTATTGGGCTCATTTTTTCTTCCTTTTTTGCCTTTGGGTTGTTTCTCAAATCATTAAAACCAATGGCTGTTAATATTGATACGATTGTTTTGGGAAATATTTTAGCAGTTAGTTCAACAGATATTCTACAATTGGCTTTTATCGGCTTTGTTTCGTTGCTTATATTGCTTTTGAAATGGAAAGATCTTCTTGTTTCGTTATTTGATGAGACGCATGCGCATGCCATTGGATTAAACGTAAAATTTTTAAAGATTCTCTTTTTCACATTGCTTGCCGCTTGTACCGTTGCTGCGATGCAAACCGTTGGAGCGTTCTTAGTCATTTGTCTTGTTGTGACACCTGGGGCAACGGCCTATCTTTTAAGTGATCGTTTCGTGAACATCTTGGTTATTGCAGTTGTAATTGGAACCTTCACAAGTATCTTGGGTGTTTATGTGAGTTATTTTTTGAATGCACAAACGGGGGGGGTTGTTGTGCTTTTTCAAGCATCTTTATTTGTTTTAGCTTTTATTTTTGCTCCTAAACATGGGTTTATTGCCGCGCGCTTACGCATAAATGCAGCAAAAAAGGGTGTAATATTATCATGATTGATCAATTACTGCTTCCGTTTCAGTTTTCTTTTATGCTTAAGGGTATGCTTATTGTCATGATTCTTTCTATTCCCATGGCGATGCTTTCCTGTTTTCTTATTTTGAAAGGATGGGCGCTGTTAGGCGATGCCATTTCTCATGCAGTTTTTCCAGGTGTTGTTGTTGGTTATATGACAACACCATGGGTAATCGCATTTTTAACTTCTTTGCCATTTGCTTGGTTTCAGCATATGCGTCCAGAGAATATTACAATGACTTTGATTACTTGCGGTGCTTTTGTTGCAGGAATGGTGTGTGCACTATTAACGGGTTTTTTAGGGAGCAATAGCCGTATCAAACAGGATACGGTGATGGGCGTGGTCTTTTCTTCAATGTTTGGTTTAGGGCTTGTTTTAGCCACGTCTATTTATAGTAGCTTAGATTTGAATCATATTCTATTTGGTAATCTCTTGGGTGTTAACTGGCTTGATATAACGCAGACGGCAATCATTTCTGCTGTTGTCACTTTTATTTTAGCAGCAAAATGGCGCGACTTTATGCTGTATATTTTTGACACAGTTCAAGGACGTGCAATGGGGTTACCAATATCTCTACTCCACTATACCCTTCTAACGATGATTTCTCTTACAATTGTTGCAGCTTTGAAAGCTGTCGGTATCGTGCTCGTTATTTCTTTACTGATAGCACCAGGAGCAATTGCCTATCTTGTCACAAAGCGGTTTTCTTTTATGTTAATGATCGCGATACTTGTTGCAGCTTTTTCTGGTTTTTTAGGGATTTATCTCAGCTTATTTATCGGCTCTGATTCTGCTTCCACAATTGTGTTGATCTTGACGTTGATTTTTATGGCTATTTTCATGATGATTTTCTTTCGTCGAAACACAGTTCAAGAAACTTGAAAGTGTTAAAATTCATGCATATCAGCCATGCATTTTTATATATTGTTTCTCATTTTTATTTTAATTAGAGTCTGGGGTGCTAGGTTGTTTTTCCTCCTAATATCTAGCAGATGAGTGCAGTACATTTTCTCCCCCCCCAACACTGCATTCTTAATTAAGAGGCTGCATTGATTTCTTCTGCAGCCTTTTTATTTTTTTGTTTTTCTAAAATCTCTCCTCTTTTCTTGAAATCATTTAAAATGATTATCATATTGTGTAAGCTATTCGGTATTTTCAAGGAACTTATAACAGCAAAGACACTTACGCATGAAGGGGTAGAGCGTAATTGTGCACTCAGACATGTAAACAGAAAAAAACAGATACAATGTTTTTGTATAGGGTTTTGCGTAGAGGAAAATAGTACGAGAGAATGAAAAAAGATTCGAAGATATCGCACCCTTTACGTATCTGCTATTATATAGCAGGGTGGGCGATGGTTATATTAGGTATTATCGGTGTCGTATTACCTATTATGCCAACGGTGCCTTTTTTATTGGTTGCCTCATGGTGTTTTACGCGTTCTTCTCCACGTTTTCATCAATGGTTGAATAATCATCGTATTTTTGGTCCCCCTATTAAGCGATGGGAAGAAAAAAAAGCAATCTCTCCATTCGTTAAAGTTTTTGCAATGATGAGTATGACAGGAGGATTTTTATCCTTTTTCGTAATGCTACACCCTCCTTTATGGATTTCCTTACTTGTTGCGGTTATATTATTGCTGATTGCCATTTATATTGTAACACGTCCATCTTCTTAATGATAAAAAAGGCTTTATGAGATACTCTTTTTAGCTTCGACTTATTTGTAAAAACTATGAGGACTTTTAAGTTTTGAATATAAGCTCTCCATATCCAAAATACATATGAAATAGCAAGCTTTTTGAGCGCAATTAATTAATAATATGTTTGTGAAATAATTTTTATGAACAAAGAAGATTGTTTACGAATACTCAAAATGTTCTCACTTGGTAAACAATGATAAATCACATTCATGGAAGAGAGTCATTATTTTTGTAAAGCATGTTTGTATGAATCTCTATATATACATCATTGAAAAGTCATTGATATGATAGACATTTCGTTTGTTTTCATATCTCTTAATGAGGATATAATACAAAGCTTACTAAATACCCTCATTTTTATACTTATACAGTTAAGAAGCCGGTCTATTATATCAATCTTTAAGGTTACATCTGTTCTTAACTTAAGAATAATTCATAAGAAACAACAGAATTTTTCAAATGGTTTATACATACACGCATTCTTATTATAATATGCGAATAAATAATTTCTCTGTCTTGATATAAAGCTTATTCGAAATAAAAATATTATTGCATTCTCTGTTTTTTAATGAAGTCATGCCCCTCACGTAAAACAAAAGGTCTCCCAAATCATGTTATTTACACATTTATTTTAATGAAACATTTCTCAACGCTTTACTCATTTCATAATAGCAGACCATACATGGATAAAGTAAAATCTCCTGTAAAGTGTATAAAATCTATTTGAGCACCATCATCCTTGCCTTGCAAAATGCATACCGATAGTCACCATGCTATTTATCATCCTCCAATGTTGCCTTAGTAATTTCTAATGTTGCAATTATAGCTTGTCATCTGGTTTTGTATATTTTGACACTAGATTTTGTACCAATTTATTTTTTTCAAAGAGTTTTAAAGGTGTTCTCAAAGAGTTTTGAAAGCCTTTTCTCATTTTTACTATGGAAACGCACTTTTTTCTGATTTTCGGTAATTTTAGGTGTCAAAATCTATTTTGATAAAACGCGCATTTAATGGTAGAAATTGTACATAAAACAACAAATTACCACGTATTCCTACTTAATCCCGCCTCTTTCCACTTAGTATAAAACCTACTGTCAAACTACAACAATAACTCTTAAAACTTGAAAACCTTCATATATGCAAGGGGATTAGTGTGCTTGATTTAACAGGATTGAAATGAGAAAAACTTATGATACTCGCGCACGCTCATTCAACATGCAAAATGATAGTATCTTGTTATGCTGTATAACACTGTTATTTATGACAAATGATATAAGGAAGCCTCCTTGGCTAAACTTCCCTAGCGCGTTAAGTATTTTTTTAATGCGTAGTGAATATTTTTAAGTCTTATCTATCGCGCCTTATGTAAGTGAAGCGTATGCGTTGATAGACTAAGTAGAATCTGCTCAAAAAACAGCCGAACTATTTTAGACCAGCAAAGGTTAAGAATCCTCATCCTTAGGGCAGAACAAAAATCAATCTTATAAACAATATGTTGAGGCAATATACTTGTTTTAAAGAGCCGAAAACTACGTCTTTATAGGTCTAGCAATTCGCTTTGTATTACCAAAAAAATTGATATAACGTTGTACTTCTTTTGAATCACCGATCGTTTTTTCAGGATTATCTGAAAGTTTCACGGCTGGTCGACCATTGGCATAGGTCACCTTACAAACAAGGGAAAGAGCATCAAGAGTTTCGATTTCCTGAGGTGCACAGCCTGTAAAGTCATTGGTAAGATCCGTGCCCCATCCAAAACTCATGCGCACTCTACCATGGAAATGATGATAGGTTTTTTCAATTGTATTGACATCAAGAGCATCAGAAAAAATTAGAAGTTTTTTGCATGGATCTTTTCCTTTTTCTTTCCACCATTGAATAATACGTTCGCCACCTTCAATAGGGGGCGCACTATCGGGTCTGAAACCCGTCCAATCAGCTACCCAATCTGGTGCATTGCGTAAAAATGCTTCTGTACCAAAGGTATCAGGTAAAACAATGAGAAGATTTCCACCATAATAACGGTTCCAATCCTGCAAGACTTGATACGGAGCTCTGCGTAATTCATCATCGTTGTTGCTGAGAGCCGCAATAACCATGGGCAATTCGTGTGCATTGGTTCCAAGAGCTTCTAAATCCGTATCCATGGCAAGAAGAACATTAGAAGTTCCAGTAAAAGAATTACCAATCCCTTCTTTTAATGCTTCCACACACCAGCGCTGCCATAAAAAAGAATGGCGGCGCCTTGTCCCAAAGTCAGATATTTTAATATCAGGCAATTTTTTGAGACGTTCAACTTTACTCCACATTTTTGCTTTAGCACGCGCATAAAGTACATCAAGAGCAAAACGATCTAGTTTTTTGAGAGCAGCACGTGAACGTAATTCACTTATAATAGCAAGGGCTGGAATTTCCCACATAGAGCTATGAGCCCACGAACCATAAAAATGAAGAATATACTGGCCATCTTTACGGGTTAGTTCATATTCTGGGAGTTGAAAATTCTCAAGCCACTGAAGAAAATCCGGTTCAAAAATTTGTTTGCGTCCATAAAATGTATTACCAGCAAGCCAAATCATTTCTTTTTTTGTAAAGTGCAAACTAAGAGCATGATCAAGTTGAGCACGTAATTCACTCTCATCAATATCATCGGCAAGACGTATTGTTTTAGAGCGATTTATGAGGGAAAAAGTAACATCAACATTAGGATATAACCCCCAAATCATCTGCACCATAAGAAGCTTATAAAAATCCGTATCGAGAAGTGAACGAATAATGGGATCAAGTTTCCAAGTATGATTGTAAACACGTCTAGCAATATCCGGATGATTCATAACCTTTTTCTTTCAGTTTCATAAAATCTAAAATATTATGCACCAACACGGCTAATATAGGCGGTGCAATATAACAACTCTACAGTTTTGGGCAAGAATAAAAAAGTCTGCTCTCTTTTTTCATCTTTCATCTTTAATATTTGACAATACGTATAATTTCATGCTGACCTGTTTTTTGTAACTTTATCCCTGTATGAAATTCGGTATATTCTTTGCTATTAACATAGAGCATATTTTTAGGTCCCCATTTTACTTTAATTCTATAAACGGCATCATAAAACTTCATTGTTGCTTCATATTTTGGCCAAATAGAGGGTAAATGTGGCTGCAAAAACAAGAGGTCTCCCTGACGCTGTATTCCAAGAATAGCTTGTGTTGCGGCGCGATAAAACCAACCGGCTGAACCTGTATACCAAGTCCAACCGCCTTGACCACATCGTGGTTCAACAGCATAAATATCTGCGGCCATCACATAAGGTTCAACACGATAAATTTCAGGATCTTGTCCGTGGGTAATTGGGTTTATCATAGAAAATAAAGCATAAGCTTTATCGTTTTGTTCCATTTCAGCCAACGCAAAAATACTCCAAATGGCACCATGCGTGTATTGACCACCATTTTCTCGAATTCCTGGAGGATAACCTTTTATGTAACCAGGCTCGAGCGTACTTTTATCAAAAGGCGGCCAAAAAAGGCGAATGAGTCCACCTTTTTTATCATAGAGATGTTCCAGCATTGATGTCATTGCTTGTTTTTGGCGTTCAAGCGATGCCATTTGAGAAATGACAGCCCAAGATTGAGCAATGGTATCAATTTGACATTCATCATTGACTTTAGAGCCCAGAGGCGTTCCATCATCAAAATAACCACGTCGATACCAAGCACCATCCCAACCATTTTTCTCTAGGGATTTTGTTAAATGTTCAAGGTACGTACTCCATATTTGCATATGGCTATTGTCACCACGTTTTTTGGCTAAAGAGATAAATGCTTGTAATGTGTGCCCAAGAAACCATCCTAACCAAATGCTTTCGCCTTTTCCTTCCACACCGACCAAATTCATGCCATCATTCCAATCCCCACCTAAAATAAGAGGGAGACCATGTGGTCCGCAGCGTTTAATGGCAAGGTCTAAAGCTAAAGCACAATGTTCATAAACTGTTGCAACCTTTGAGGATTGGGTGGGTTGAAAATAAGCATCCTGTTGCCCACTTTTGAGAACATCACCTTCAATAAAAGGAATGAGCGTATCAAGAAAGGCATTATCGCCAGTGGTATTGACATAAAGAGCTGTTGCATATGCAAGCCAAACGATATCATCAGAAATGTATGTACGAACACCAGCATTTGTGTCAGGCAACCACCAATGTTGCACATCACCTTCAAGAAATTGGTGCGCTGCTGCATTTAACAATTGTTCACGTGCTAATTGTGGTTCCAGCAATAACAAAGACAGGCTATCTTGTAACTGGTCACGAAAACCAAATGCACCACTAGCTTGGTAAAAGCCTGCGCGTGCCATGATGCGGCATGAGTAGATTTGATAAGGAAGCCAATGGTTGACCATAAGATTAAAAGAAGCGTCAGGTGTTTTGACTTGGAAAGGAGAAACAAAATCACTCCATTGCTGTTTTTGTTTTGTGAGCTGAATTTCAAAATCACTTGCACGTACTTGATTAAGTAATTTTTCAGCTTCTTGCCTATTTTCAGCACTGCCAAGATAGAAGATGATTTCTTTTGTTTGCCCTGGTTGAAGATCAATATCATAGGCGAATGCTGAACAAGGATCACATCCTGCTTCAATGGTATTCGAAAGAGCACCGGCTTTACGGATCGCATTTGGACGTGTTACGGTTCCCGTTGCACCAATAAATTCAGCGCGATTGGTTGTAGTGCTGGTTGGCATTTCGGATGCTGATAAAAATGTAACTTGTTGAGATTTCTCGATGTGATAGGGATTTTGAATAAAATGTGCACCCCATCTGGCCTCATAAGAGGAAACAATAAAGGGGGCATATTTTGTACGGACATTTCCCAAAACCCATTCAACATAATTATAAAGGCGTAAACTGCGTAGTTTTTTCCCTTCATTCGTAAGGATAAGACGTGAAAAGCGAATAGGTTTTTCGGGATCAAGTGTATGAGTCAGTTCTAATGCGATTTCTGAATGTGTTGATTTAAAAGTTGAGAATCCAAACCCATGACAAGCCTCATAGACAATATTTTCGTCACATTCAACAGTAGAAACGGGTGAGAAACGTTTTAAAGACTGGCGATCAACCAGATAAAGAGCTTCTCCTGGCCGGTTAGACGTTGGATCATTCGCCCAAGGAGTTAGTTGATAATCGCGGCTATTGTTAGCCCAAGTAAAAATTGCACCTTCAGCAGAGACATGAAAACCAAATCTGTGATTAGCAATGACATTAATCCACGGATGTGGTGTGGTGGTACGTCCATGAAGACGTATTACATAATGATTGTGCTGATTAAAACCACCGTAACCATTCCAATATCTTAGATCTTCTCCATTTGGGAGAAAAGAGGATGGTTTTTGTTGGCTAATAAGACCAATGGAAGAAAAAAGATTTTGTTCAGTTTGTGTTGTAAATTGCTGTCCTTCGTTATATCTTGGCAAGTCTAATTGATCATAAGATTCTTGATAATTTTTACGAATTGTGAGATTAAAATCATTCTCATCAAGTCGTTTAAGTTGTTCAGATAAAGAGCCATTTTGGGCATCAAGAACGATGCGTGCTGATGCAAGAAGCGTTTTAAAACTCTGTTCACTCATTTGATCGCGTCGAAGCATGAAAATATGTTGGCGTTCATCTGCTTTTTGCGTGTGGTGATAATAAGATTCACAGACCCACTCGAGAGCGCGTTGTGTACTTTGTATATAAGAAAATGTTTGTTCATTAAGAATGACCAAATCAACAATGAGTCCGCGCATACACCAATATTCGTGTGCTTTAAGGAGCTCGCGCAGTACGGTTATATTTCCCTCGTTATTTAATCTAAGAAGACAGAGTGGATTGTCTCCTGAGATAGACATGGGCCAAAGATCAGACTGTTTTCCTAGCGTTTTTGCTAATATTTCAGAAGGAAGACGCCACGTTCTTTCTGGATAGATAAGCGGTGTTGCATATTTTTGATAGATAATAGCTTCTTTAAGCTGGGTTCCGCTCTGATACAGTGCGACTTGTGAGCGCGTCCATGCCATTGAAAGTTCTTTTTGAAACATATCAGGTTGTCGATAATGTTTAATATGATTATTTAGCGCTTCTTTTGTATGAGCAGCAAAGGTCCAAAAAATAAGTTCTGCTTTTTCATGGGCTGAAATTTTTATACGGCATCGCAATGACATAACAGGATCAAGAACACAACCTTGACTGTTACTGAAACGAGCATTTTGGTCAAATGCAGCGGGCCGATGAATGGATCGCCCCCGACCAATAAACAGAGAGCGATCTGTTTCAGCTTCTGTCTCTTGGAGAATATCTGTTGTACTAGAAACAAAATGGGCAACATAGACTTCAGGATCACTAGGCGAGCGTTTGCGCCTTTTGGCAAAAATTGTTTTACCTTCTTCAGCAATTTCTGTCTCTATAAACATACGGGAAAAAACAGGATGAACTTGGTCTGTATCCATCGTGGCAAGCGCTAATTCACCATAAGAAGTCACTTCAATGAATCGGTCTTTATTTGTCGTATTCATCAATTGAATACGTCTCCCTTCGCCACATCCTTCAGATGTAATAAGACATTCAAGTGTTGATTTAATACCATCAACCATTTTTGTATATTCAGCCTTTTCATCTGTAAAAATGCTGACAGCTTCTTCTTCAATAACACGTGTTGGCTCACCAGTAACAGACCACCACCGTCCACTATGCGTGTCACGCAAGAAGAATAAAGTACCTTGTTGATCTTCTGTTGCATCAGGAATAAAGCGCGTAATCGCATAATCGTGCCAACGGCTGTAACCAGAACCATTCGCTGTTAACATGGTAGAATAAAAGCCATTAGACAAAAGTAAAGTCGCTCGTGGTTTGAGTAACGGGTTTGTAATAATGCGCAAAGGGGCTGCATCAAATGCTTGAGACTTATTGCGCATACGATTAACAGCTTTGGTATGAATAATAGGAATGAGATGAGGCGCTCTTTCCTGTAAGAGCAATTGTGTTGCCTCAATAAAGGGATCACGGTGAAAACGATCACGCATTCGCCCTTGAAAAATAACATTGTTAAGAGCAAGGATAGACATGCCATGATGGTGCGCATAATAATTGCGTACAACGGCGTATTTTTCCCCTGTTTTCACGCGTGAAGGGGTAAAATCAACAGAGTCATAATAACCATATGTTCCTAAAGCTCCAAGATCACGAAGTCGTTTTAAATTAGCGACAGCGCAAGCAGGAGCATATTGTGCCGCTAGAAGGCTGGCATAGGGAGCAATGACAGCATTGCGTGAAAGACCACGTTGGAGTCCGAGGTTTGGAACACCAAAATGAGCGTATTGGTAATTCATTAAATGATCGCGAGCATTAAATGCGGCTTCTGAAATACCCCATGGCAATTCCCGTTTATGGGCATATTGTATTTGACAACGAATAATCAATCGATTTGTTTGATCTAGGAGAGACCCTAAAGGTTCATGCATTATGAGAGATGGCATAAGATATTCGAACATTGATCCAGACCATGATAGGAGTGCACCTTTCCCACCTATGGGTACGAGAAGTCGACCAAGACGAAACCAATGTTTAAGTTTTATATCTCCTTTTGCGATGGCAAAAAAGCTTGCAAGACGTGCTTCTGAAGCAAGCAGGTCATAACAATTTTCATCGAGTTTGTTTTCTTGAACACGATATCCAATGGATAAGAGATGCCGTTTAGGCTGTTCTAAAAAGTCAAATTTCATATCAAAGGCTATTTGCCGTGCCACTATAGCCAGCCTGTTTAGTTTTTTACGTAATTTTTCAGTATCACAATGAGCAGTCGCATCATGATGATAAGCGTTACAGGTATCGATAAGGCATTTAGCCCAAGAAAGTGCACGAGCAGATTCTATCGTTTGAATTTTGTGGTCAAGTTCATCGACTAAGTGCACAATATCGTGGGCTGCAAGTGAAAGATTTATGACGTGAGAAGGGATCGTATTTTCTTGTTCTATAAAAGTGAAGACAGAATCATGAAAACGAGTGATGTTTTCTTCGATTTTTTGGCGTAAAGAGCGTAAACTGGGTTTATGATCTGGAATTTCTCTGACAGTTTCTTCAAGAATAGCAAGAACATCCGATAAGCCTTCTCGATCACTTTGAAAAAAAAGAGGCGGTTTTTCAGCCCATTCACTTAAAGCAGAAGAGAGTGTTACCAAATGACCGGCAAGATTTCCCGAATCAACGGTTGATACATAAGTAGGCAAAAGAGGCCTGAGTGTATCCGTTTCATACCAATTATAGAGATGACCACGGAACTTTTCCATTTTTGTAAGAGAGCGTAATGTACATTCAATACGGGTGATGGTCTCTTCAAAACCAATCCAGCCAAAATCACGTGCTGCAATAATAGAAAGGAGATAAACGCCAATATTCGTAGGCGATGTACGTTGAGCAACAAGAGGTTCAGGATCTTCTTGAAAATTATCGGGAGGCAAATAGTTGTTTTGTTCGTTGACAAAGGTTGCATAATAAAGCCATGTCCGCCGTGCAATAGAGCGGAGTTTTTTTTCATCTTTTGAAGAAAGATAAAGGCTATCTTGAAAGGTTGAAGGTTGACTCACAATCCAAGCAATGAAGGGTGAAAAAAACCATGCTATCCCAAAAGGTAAAGCAACCAAACTTGCAAAACTATCAGAAAAAAGAGGGAGTGCTATAGTAAGAACACCGATAAGCGATGCTGGTGCCATTGTAAAAACATAGAAACGCAAACTATTGGGCATTGATTTTGTTGCGGCAGAAGTTTTCCATTCAAGAAGATGCTGTTTTGAAATCGTCATACGATAGAGTGTACGAATAATCGCATCGGTCATAAAATACGCCGAATGAGCAAGAAACGTCGTTTTAAGAAATATATCAGCGCTTGTAAGAGCAATTTTGTTCCCAATTAATTGAAAATGTCCACGCAAAGAATGATCTATATTAGATGAGACAAGCGTTTTTAATACACATAGAATGGGTGAAATGAAGGAGCTAAACAACAAGAATATTTGCCAGACGATTGCACTCTTTAAAGACAAAAAAGCCCATCCTGCAAATGCTGCGATTAACCACATAAGTGGAGTGAGAGAACGACGTAAATTATCCTGCATTTTCCAACGCGTCACGAAACTTATTTGACGGTGGGAAAAAAGATAAGGCAAAAGCTGCCAATCACCGCGGACCCAACGATGATAACGCATAACATCAATATTGTAAGCGGTTGGATAGTCTTCAATGACTTCTATGCTACTTACCAGAGCAGTACGAGCATAACCTCCCTCTAAGAGATCATGGCTAAGAATAGTATTTTCTTTAATTTTGCCATTAAGCGCTTGTTCAAATGCATCAATATTATAAAGACCTTTACCGATAAAGGTGCCTTCTCCTAAAAGATCTTGATAAGTATCAGAAACAGCAAAAACATAAGGATCAATGCCACGGTTGATAGAAAAAACCCGTTGGAGAATTGATGTTTTTTTTCCTGTTGTAAGAGAAGGAATAATGCGTGGTTGTAAAATGCTATAGCCCTTTACAACCTTTCCACTTTGTGGATCAAAAACGGGATGATTGAGTGGATGGTTAAGCTTTCCAACAAGTTTCGCGACGCTCTCTGGAGTAAGACGTGTATCACAATCCAGCGTCATAACAAAACGGCAATCCATAGGAAGATGTGGATTGGGAGGATAAAAGCTTGTATTTTTATCGCCTCTTAAGAGCCGATTAAGTTCATGAAGTTTTCCTCGCTTTCGTTCCCATCCCATCCAACATTTTTCGCTTGTATTATAAAGGCGTCGGCGATGTAAAAGGAAAAAAAGCGGAAGTTCATCACGATGATAACGACTATTGAGTTTATCAATACTCTTTTGCGCATAGTGCAATAAATCAAGATCATCTTGCGTTTCTCTCAATGGAGCATCCACCCAATCTGTAATGAGCGCAAAATGAATGGCACCTTTAGGATTGGAAAGATAGTGCACTTCAAGATTGCGCACTTGTTCATCAACATTAGCGCGTGATGTCATCAAAGTAGGTACAACAACCATTGTCCGTGCATGTTTTGGAATACCTTCTTTATATTCATAACCAATGAGTTGTTTTGATGGGACAAACCACGAAACAACAGTGTTAAATAAAGCAAAAGAAGCATCAATAGCAGGAAAAAGCGCCAATACAGTAAAGCAAAAAGACATCCATTGTGTCATGCCAGATATTTGTAAAAGGGCGTAAATTACCAGCAAAAGAGCAAGCGTCAAAAAAGAGACAGGAAGGGCGATGACTCTCAATTTTGAGCAACAAGAAGCGCGTGTCCATTTTATGAGAAAGTGCGGAATATATCCACAAGCCTTTTCAAATATGCCACGACCATCATCAACAAGGTACCACCCCACACAAGAATGATGAGGCATATCTTTAGAAGTGGAATTTGCCATTTCTACAACTTTATGTGCAACTTCCAGTTCACTAAGAGGCGAAAAGCGTGAAACTTTTTCAATGACTTGTCGATAAATATTGCGTGAGTGAGCATCAATTTCAGAAAAATCACTATTTTTACGCAAAATAGAATCGACACAACTCACTGTTTCAAACCATGCTATCCAATCAACATCATCTATAGCTTTAAGAGCACGGATAATATTTCCCATGGTCACACCATCTGCTGCTTGTCGGGTATGTTCATCAGCTGTTGCAATCTCTAAGCTACTGCCTTGGCTTTTCAATTGCTTTTCAAGCCAAGTTAATGCTACGGTTGAATCGACAGATGCACTGCGCAGGCGATAGAATAAATGTGCTGAAAAAGTTGGATCAACAGTAAATGGTTTATACTGCGTAAAAAGAGAGTGTAGATTTGTTTTATTTTCTACAAGAGAGATTTTATCAGCTACTTGACTAGCAAGACGGCGCATATGTCGCGCTTTTTCGATACGGACTGAAAGACGACGGATATTTTCAATGAGCAGCATTTGCATAACAGAAGGAAGAGCCCACAATTCACCAATTGTGAGCGCACAAACTTCTTGAAATCCGTTGGTCATAGCAGTGAGTGTTTCTTGTGAAAAGCTGCTATCGGTATGCGCAATATAAAGCCAAGTTAAAGCAAAAATTCGTGGTATTCCCGCTTTGTGTGTAGAAAGAGGAAGTTGCTTTATGAAGGACTTGGGTAGATTACGACGTAGCTTTTGTATGGTTTTATCAATGGTGTAATGATTATCAATGAGCCATTGAGCAGAAGGTGCGATGGTTTCATCATTTCGGGCAGCAAAATCACTGGTGTGAAAGGCATGAAGAATAAGTTTAGCATTTTCATTCAATCTCTTGCGAAAATCTTCTACTCCTTCATATTCAGGGAGTAAAATTTCTTTACCAGAAGCTATATCATGCCCTAAGTTATAAAGATCTTCCTGTACCTTATAAATTGCACGAAGAGGAAAATCCGTATTAATAAAATGGTCTTTTTTCTCTTTTTGAGAAAAAAAGCACTTTATGAAAGGTCTTATGCACGTCATAATGTCCCATTGTTATTCAATTACATCGTTTTTTATTTAAATTTTAAGCATTTTATCTGAATAGTGAACCGTTGTTAGACAAAAAACAAACTTTTTGTTTTTATTTGCAAGCATTTATAATTTTTGTTTCAATAATTTAAAAATAAGCAGACAATTTCTTTAGAAAATAAAAAGGTCACTCCTAAAATGAGTGACCTTAATAATAACACTAACTTTAATGATTGATGATTAATCTTGTTCTTGTTTTTTCAAAGCTGCACCAAGAATATCACCAAGAGAAGCACCTGAATCTGTAGAACCATATTGTGCAACAGCTTCTTTTTCCTCTGCAATCTCTAAAGCTTTAATCGATACTGAAATTTTACGTGTTTTTTTATCAAATGCTGTGATGCGAGCATCAACCTTTTGCCCAATTGCGAAACGCTCAGGACGTTGCTCATCACGATCACGCGCGAGATCAGCACGCCGAATGGTTGTCTCAAGGTTGTGATCAATCAATTTCACACCAATGTCATTGTCGTTAACAGCAATCACTTCGCATGTTACAACAGCACCTTTTCGCAATTCGCCAGAAGCAGCTGCTTCTCCAACTTTATCGCTGGAAAGCTGCTTAATTCCAAGAGAAATGCGCTCTTTTTCAATGTCAACATCAAGGACCACAGCCTTAACGATATCGCCTTTATTATAAGTATCAATAACTTGTTCACCAGGACGGTTCCAATCAAGATCAGACAAATGAACCATACCGTCAACATCGCCTTCAAGCCCAATAAACAGACCAAATTCTGTTTTATTTTTAACCTCTCCTTCAATTTGCGAATTGACAGGAAATTTATTGGCAAAAGCTTCCCATGGATTTTCAAATGTTTGCTTTAAGCCAAGAGAAATACGCCGTTTAGAAGGATCAATCTCAAGAACAACCACTTCTACTTCTTGTGATGTAGACAGAATTTTTCCAGGATGAACATTTTTCTTTGTCCAGCTCATTTCAGAAACATGGATCAGCCCTTCGATTCCTGGTTCAATTTCAACAAAACCACCGTAATCAGTAATGTTGGTAACAGCACCCGTAATTTTTTTACCAATCGGATACCGGACACTGATGCTTTCCCAAGGATCACTTTCAAGCTGTTTCATTCCAAGAGAAATACGGTGCGTGTCTTGATTAATGCGAATAATCTGAACTTTAATCGTTTGGCCAATTGTGAGCACCTCAGATGGGTGATTAACACGCCGCCATGCCATATCTGTAACGTGCAAGAGACCATCAATCCCACCAAGATCAACAAAGGCACCATAATCTGTAATATTTTTCACCACACCTTCAACGATTTGGTTTTCTTCAAGATTTTGTACGATTTCTGAACGTTGCTCAGCGCGACTTTCTTCTAAGACAGTGCGACGTGAAACCACAATATTGCCACGACGACGATCCATCTTCAAAATTTCAAAGGACTGTGAATTATGCATGAGGGGTGAAACATCACGAATGGGACGAATATCAACTTGGCTGCGAGGCAAGAAAGCAACGGCACCATCAAGATCGACTGTAAAACCACCTTTTACTTGGCTAAAGATCACTCCATCAACGCGTGCACCAGCATTGAATTTTTCCTCCAAACGGACCCAACTTTCTTCGCGCCGTGCTTTTTCACGCGATAAAACAGCTTCACCCATCGCATTTTCAATGCGTTCAATGTAAACCTCAACTTCATCGCCAACTTGCAAAGAACCATCTTTTGCTTTAGCTCCAAATTCTTTGAGAGGAATACGTCCTTCGACTTTAAGACCAGCATCAATAATGGCCATGTCTTTTTCGATTGCAATAACACGACCTTTAACAACAGATCCTTCATTAAGATCATTAGTTTGAAAAGATTCTGTTAAAAGGGCTTCAAAATCCGCTGTTGTGGGATTGTATTGTGACATAAGAACTCCTAATATATACCTTGTATTATAAGGTATGAGCGCTGGGTTAGTGTTAACATAAGCAACTTCTTAGCCTTTTTCCTTGAATAAAGGAAAAAAAGTTAGCGCTAGGCTGGAAGTTACCTTAACGAATTTATCCAATTATATGCATTTTTATGATTGGATCAATAAAACTGCATGCAACTTCAAATGTTGCTTCTATACTCAATTCTGACGTATCAAGCAAGTGGGCGTTTTTTGCTGGTTTTAATGGACTTTGTTTGCGCGTTATATCGCGACTGTCGCGCTGTTCAAGTTGAGCTAGGATTTCATGATAATTTGCTTGAACACCTTTTTTTAAAATCTCTTGGTAGCGACGTTTGGCGCGTGTTTGGACATTGGCTAGAATATAAAACTTGATATCGGCATCAGGACAAACAATAGTTCCGATATCACGCCCATCAAGCACACAGCCGGGCAAAACTTTAGCAAAGTTGCGTTGTTTTTCGACAAGAATTTTGCGTACAGCAGGATTAATTGCTATTTTTGAAGCCGCTTCACCAAGTTCATGAGAAGAAAGAAGAGAAGGATTTAAGGTATTAAAATCAAGTTCTTTAGCATAAATAATAGCATTTTTTTCATCATTAAGAGCTAAATTTTGTTGTAAAAGCGTATGAGCAACACTACGATAAGTAAGACCAGTATCGAGATGCCGAAGG
Organism: Bartonella sp. CB10SXKL; assembly: GCF_042195515.1. NCBI lineage: Bacteria > Pseudomonadati > Pseudomonadota > Alphaproteobacteria > Hyphomicrobiales > Bartonellaceae > Bartonella > Bartonella sp. CB10SXKL. Next base: position 105,068 of record NZ_JBHION010000001.1, read on the forward strand.
CGATAATGTGCAGCAATTTTGCGTGCTAAGGTTCCTTTGCCTGAGGCTGCAGGTCCATCAATGGCGATAACAAAAGGCTTCAAGCGATTTTTCCCCCAAGTTGTTTTATAAAAGGAATAAATTCTGGAAAGCTCGTAGCGATCATTCGTTTATCATCAATGGTAACAGGTTTTTCTGATACAAGCCCAAAAATGAGAAAACACATAGCAATTCGATGATCAAGATGTGTGGAGACATGTCCACCACCCAAACCTTTGGCAGAACCTTTTCCATAAACAATAAGAAAATCTTGACCTTCTTCACAGTCTACGCAATTAATTTCGAGTCCTTGAGCAACAGCAGACAGTCGATCTGATTCTTTTACACGCAACTCTTCAATTCCTAGCATTACTGTTTTGCCTTCTGCAAAGGCTGCTGCTACTGCCAAAGCAGGATATTCATCAATCATCGATGGAGCACGTTCTTTGGGCACCGTAACGCCTCTAAGGACCGATGATTTTATTCGTAGATCAGCAACATCCTCTCCACCTGTTTGACGTCGGTTCAAAAATTCAATTTGAGCACCCATTTCCCACAATGTTTCGATAAGTCCTATTCGAGAGTTATTTATCAAAACATTTTCAATGGTGATATCAGAGTCTTCTACAAGAAGGGCTGCGATAATTGGAAAAGCAGCAGAAGAAGGATCCCCCGGAATATGAATCGTTTGCCCAGTAAGATGGGGTTGACCATTAAGGTGAATCAAACGCGCACCTTCGTTATCTTTTTCTATTTCAAGTTGCGCACCGAATGCTTTTAACATTTTTTCCGTATGATCTCGTGTCAGAACTGGTTCAATAACAGTTGTAATGCCGGCGGTATTGAGTCCAGCAAGCAGGATTGCTGATTTAATTTGGGAGGAAGCTATTGGAACACGGTAACGAATCGGATTAGCCATTTTCGGACCATAAAGCGTTAAAGGAAGATGATCGTCGCGCGTTGCCTCAATTTCAACCCCCATGAGACGCAGTGGATCAAGGATACGTCCCATTGGACGTTTAGAGAGAGAAGCATCACCAATAAAGGTTGTTTTCATATGATACGGACCAACCATTCCCATAACCAAACGAGCACCTGTTCCAGCGTTTCCAAAGTCTAAAGGTTTTTGTGCAGCTAAAAGGCAACCATTCCCTGTTCCTCGTATGATCCAGAAGTCATCTTTTTTAATAATACAGGCACCCATAGCTTGCATAGCAGCAGCTGTATTGAGTACATCAGCGCTTTCAAGTAATCCATGAATATATGTCTCACCACTTGCTAATCCTCCCAATATAAGAGAGCGGTGAGAGATTGATTTATCTCCTGGTATTTGAATTTTTCCAGAGAGACTACTCGATTTATAGGTGGTTATAGGGATTGCTTTTTGCATGGAAATTCTATTTAATTCTATCTAACTTTTATGAAATTGTGCATCCTTTAGCACATGCTTTAAAAGACGTCATGAAAAAATCACTGTGGAACAGTGTATTTATCTTTGACAAAGGTATTATTTTTCGATTAAGCACCATAAAATTTATCTTTTAATGGAATAATAGTTAATCAAAGAGGCACGGTTTATGGCAAAACAAGAACTTGGAACTAAACGTGTTGATCCAGAAACAGGAAAAAAATTTTACGATCTAAATCGCGATCCTATTGTGTCGCCCTATACAGGAATTTCTTATCCGCGTTCTTACTTTGAAGTTGCAGCAGCTGAAGCAAACAATGAGGAAGAAGTTGATACTGAAGAGCTTGATACAGCACTTGAAAAATCTGCTTTTATGCTTCTTGAAGAGGATGATGAGGATTCTAAAGATGACGATCTTCCTGATTTAGAAGATAGTGATGTAGATCTTGGTGATGATGATGATACATTTTTATCTCATGATGGTGACGATGAAGATGATGACGTTACTAATATTCTCGGAGGCGGTGTTTCTAATGATGACGATGCTTAAGAGAAATAAAAAAGAACATCTTTTCCATTGAATGTAAATTCTTCTTGATCTTCAACTTTGATCGTTCTAGAAAAGTTAGAATTGTATACTGTCCTTTTGGAAAAATTTGTTTTTATAGGGGCTATAGCTCAGCTGGGAGAGCGCTTGCATGGCATGCAAGAGGTCAGCGGTTCGATCCCGCTTAGCTCCACCAAAAGGACAAACTGTTCTATCAAGGGAATCAATTATAATAAAGGATGTGTACATCAATTTAAAAGGTTTATGTGCTATTTAATCATAATTCCAATAGCGCCTGTTCCTTGCATTTAATGATATTATAATACATTTTTAATCATTTGTTGGATTATAAAATTTTACTGTCGTAACCGTGAAAGTAGATAATTCTTTTATGCTTTGCACAGAAATAGAAAATGAGCTGTTTAACCTACGCCTTGTCTTAAAGGACAAAATTTGAATTTCCTTTACCACAATATTTCCACAAATATCATAATATGTTGGCTACCGATATCTTTTTAAAAGGTATGAAGTGCTTAAACAAAGAGTAGAGAATAAAATATTAAAATATACTTCTCAATTATTGAAAATTAGAGCTTTTTTTGAGTATTTTTAATCTGATCAGATGTCCTGCCAAAAAAATTACTCACTTTGATTAGCATCTACCTGCTCAATACTAAGGTATATTAACGCTTAAATAATATATTGAATCAATTGTTTTTTTCCTTGTGCATCACAAGAAAGGTTGAGGTGTGAGAGCAAAGTAGCGCCATCATTATTGTGCTAATTCCCAATGTTGGCGATAATTCTTACATTTTAGAATGTTCATAAAAAACATTTTTAGTCTTTTCTTTCACAGTTTTTATCCACATGCCAATTGCGCTTGTTATGTGCAAACCAATGGTTTTATTGATTCAACCTCAAGAGATCTGAAACGATAAAACCCTACGTCATTCGAAATTCTTACTTTAATATGAATAACGATATATTATCTTTATAAATCAATATGCTTAAACAATTTAAGAAAAAGAATAAAAATGCTTCTCATAAATATTCTCAAATGCAAAAGCTATCACAACATTGGAGACTGACTTGTTACTTCATAGGCGCTACAAATCTTTCTCTGAATACTCCCTACCCTGAATATTCATTGTGTGTAAAGTTGCATATACCTTATCATCCTATAAACGATAGTGTTTTTACAATACAATAAGATAACGTCTTTCAATTAAAATGGACTGGATGGACGAGTATGTTTTATTTCATACAATACTAAATATACTTAGTTCTTTTGAGGACTGTAGCGCCCTCTTTATACAAAACAACGTTTTTTCGTTTAATGCATTTCTCGTTTTTTTATATTGAATATTTTACCCTTTTTATGATGCCCGAATTGCATTTGTTTTAATTGCTATTTTATACGCTTAACAAAGAAAATATTCATATAATAATCAGCCAGTAATACGCATAATGAAAATAAAAAATGATATTATATTTTAAAATTTTTCTTCAATAACCTCTAGTACTTAGCCCAATGCGAAATACCAGCGCTAAATAGAAAATAGTTTCCATTGTAAATTTTTTAAACAAAGGAGGTAAAAATGTCGAGAGTATCTTAAAATATATTGTGTATTGCAAAAGCTTTCTGTCGCTTGAGTTTATTCTAAAAATAACAATTTATTTCATTGAACGATCAGAAAAACGAGACAGCCTTGTCGTATCATAAAAAATTTTTCCCTCAAATGATTTTACCACATCAATTCCCTGATTGAGATTTTCAAAAATCTTCCCTAATGCCATCCACATCTTTTTAATTGCTGTTCATAGAGCCTCGATATCCTTGCCATGCGCTGTGCTGCCTGTGAGAGTGCCGTAGTGGCATGCCCGCCACTACGCGCATAAGCACCATGTCCCATATGATAATTTAAATAAAGGCTATATGCATCATCAAATCTCACCCCATTGCGTTGAACACTTTGGCGATGATACCAAGCAACAAAATCAGCAGCATCTGCGAAATTCGTACGCCATGCAAAAGACTTTCCTGTCGAGCGAAGATACATTGCCCATGTACTGTCAAGCGCTTGAGCATAACCATAAGCTGTCGACCGACGCTTCCATGGGATAAAACCAAGTAGTTTTTTGCGTGGAGGACGTGCATTGTGACGAAAGCTCGATTCCATCTTAATGGTTGCAAGAATGATAGGCATAGGAATTCCATAGCGCATTTCCGCTCTTTGAGACACTTTACCCCAATTGTCAAAAAAACCATTTTTTTGTGCCAAAATAGCACAAGCATTATTTGTGTGGATGGGAGTGGTTGTTGCACATCCCTCTAGCAAAAACACCAGTGCCCCTAAAAACAAAAGGTGTCGCATATTCCTATTCCTCTCGTTTAAGAAATAAAACAAGATAGAGATACTAAAAAATGATTACCAATCAATAAAGAACATGATCTAACTTGTGATATTTAAGAAGCTTGCTTTGCTTTATTCCTCATCAGCAAAACGCAATGTTTGCGACTGAGCTAATGTTGTCATTTTTGTTGGTTCAGAGTAATTTTCTTTTAATTCAACAGTTTCAATGCGATTTGCCCGTTTCATAATTTTGGAGGACGATATCAAAATTCCCTCTATATCTTCACCTGCTTTGTGAAAGTGCTTCTGTAATGCGCGAACACGCATATCCATTCGTCCAAAATCTTCCATCAATTTTGCTACTTCTGATTGAATTAAATGCGCTTGTTCACGCATCCGCGCATCTTTCATAATGGTTTGTACCACTTGGACAGAGAGCATCAACAAAGATGGTGAAACAATAATCACATGAGCTCTATTGGATTTTTGTACCAATGCCTCAAAGTCCTCATAAATTGTTGCAAAAATCGATTCAGATGGCACGAAAAGGAAAGCAGTGTCATGAGTTTCTCCAGGAATCAAATATTTTTGTGCAATATCACGAATATGGACTTCCATATTGGTACGAAATTGGCGTTCTGCCTCTTGACGCTCTTGCGCTGATTCTGCCTTACGCATAGCATTCCAAGCCTCCAGAGGGAATTTAGCATCAACAACAAGAGAAGGGGCTTTATTGGGCATATGAATGAGACAATCTGGGCGCTTTCCATTAGAAAGAACGGCCTGAAAAGCATAAGCGTTTGTTGGTAAGGCATCGGCAATAATTGCTTCCATCCGCCCCTGACCGAAAGTACCACGTGTCTGCTTATTGCTTAAAATAGACTGTAACTGAACAACTTGTCCCGTAAGCGATTGAATATTATTTTGTGCCGCATCAATCACTGCTAAACGCTCTTGCAAACGATTCAAATTTTCATAAGTGGATTTAGTCTGTACCTGAAGTGTTTGGCCTAAGCTTGTTGTCATCCCATTGAGTTGCTCACTGAGTGATTTATTCAATTCAGCCTGCCGTTGACCAAAAATTTCCGCCATCGTTTGCATTCGCCCTTGCATTTCAGCTTGTGTTTTCAGCAAGGTAGCCATCTGCATTTGTGCCTCACGTGCGCGTTCAGCAATTTCATTTTCCAAAAATGCTTTTTTTCGATGAGAATGTATCAACATAAAAAATGCAAAACAGACAAGTATAAATAAAAGCAAAAGCACTAGTTTAGAAAAAAAATCACCAGCGAGTATGGAAAAAAACGAATCAAACATAAATCGTAATATAACGCTCTTATTGTAAAAAAACGCAAGAATCCGTTATTCAATATTGACCAATAACAAACCATTGATTAATCTCTACTTATGCCTATGCCAATGAGATCTTTAATTACTTTACCTGATCCGATTTTACGGGAAGTGTCCAAACCTGTTGAGCAGGTCGATTCATCTCTCCAAAAACTTGCAGATGACATGTTGGAAACCATGTATAATGCTAAGGGCGTTGGTCTTGCTGCTATTCAAATTGGTATACCGCTACGTATGTTGGTTATAGATGTCTCTGGAAATTCTGAAGATGAGCAGAAAAAACCACTTGTTATTATCAACCCTGAAATTTTATGGCTTTCAGATGAGCGTAATATTTACAAAGAAGGTTGTCTTTCTATTCCTGATTATTTTGCAGAGGTTGAACGTCCTAAACGCCTTCGTGTTCGCTATCAGAACCGTGAAGGAAAACAAACAGAAATTGAAGCAGACGATCTCTTAGCAACTTGCTTGCAGCATGAAATTGATCATTTAGATGGGCGCCTTTTTATTGATTACATTTCAAAGATCAAACGCGATATGGTGATACGAAAATTTAAAAAACGCGCAAAAGAAAAAAACATGCAGGAAGCAGTTTTGTAATGGCTTTACGATTAAGTTTTATGGGAACACCAGATTTTTCTGTTCCTATTTTACATGCTTTACTGGATGCAGGTCATGATGTTGTTGCTGTTTATAGTCAACCCCCTCGCCCAGCAGGACGTCGAGGGCTTAAATTAATCCCCTCCGCTGTTCACACCGTAGCAAAAGAGAAATCTATACCCATCTTTACACCTCAAACACTTAAAACAATCGAACAACAGGAGCAATTTGCAGCACTTTCTGTTGATGCTGCTATTGTGGTGGCTTATGGACTCCTTTTACCCAAAGCTATTCTCGAAACGCCGCGTTTTGGTTGTTTTAATGCCCACGCTTCACTCTTACCACGTTGGCGTGGTTCTGCACCTATTCAACGAGCAATTATGGCTGGTGATAAAGAAACAGGTATCATGATCATGAAAATGGATGAAGGACTTGATACGGGGCCTATCGCTCTTTCTCGCTCCATCCCCATTACGGATAACACCACCACTGCTGAGCTTTCAAACAGACTTTCACATATTGGCGCAGAACTTATGGTAGAGACTTTATCCACTCTTGAAAAAGGACGACTTAAACTGACCCCACAATCAGAAGAAGGCATCACCTATGCCGCCAAAATTAGAAAAGAAGAGACCCGCATTGATTGGACAAAACCTGCAGAGTTTATTCATAGGCATATTCGCGCGCTCTCTCCCTCTCCTAGTTGCTGGTGCAATATGAATATCGGTGGACGAGAAGAACGTGTAAAAATTCTTGATAGTCGCTTAACAACAGGTCCTTCTCTTGAAATTGGACGGATAGAACCAGATTCTTTGATTATCCATTGTGGGCAAGGACGGATAGAAATAACCTCTCTCCAAAGATCTGGCGGTAAAATTCTTGATAGCGCAACCTTTTTGCGAGGTGCTCATATTTCTGCTGTTTTTTAAGATGCCACGTTTTAAACTCACTCTTGAATATGATGGTTCAAATTATGCTGGTTGGCAGCGTCAAGCAAAACTTCACACGATACAAGGAGCTCTTGAACAAGCGATTTTTTGCTTTAGTGGACAACAATTGACCATAACAACAGCAGGACGAACGGATGCGGGCGTACACGCTACCGGACAAGTTGCGCATGTTGATTTTGAAAAAAACTGGCTCTCCCATACTGTACGAGATGCGCTCAATGCTCTTTTACGTAAACAGGGAGAGGCGATTTCAATCTTAAATGTAGAAAATGTCCCTGATGACTTTGATGCACGATTTTCCGCAACCAAACGCCATTATCTTTTCAAAATCCTCAATCGTCGCTCTCCACCAGCTTTAAATGCCAAACGCGTGTGGTGGTTGCCAAAGCCTCTTAATGCTGACGCCATGCATGAAGCTGCGCAAAAGCTTGTAGGACAACATGATTTTACAACTTTCCGTTCAGCACATTGCCAAGCCAAAAGCCCTATTCGCACCCTTGAACGCCTCGATATTCAAAGAGAAGGTGAAGAAATTTTTCTTTATGCACAAGCTCGTTCTTTTCTTCATCATCAAATCCGTTCATTCGCAGGAAGCCTCATGGAAGTGGGTATTGGACGTTGGTCAGCTCAAGATCTCGAAGCAGCTCTTCATGCTAAAGATCGTAAACGTTGTGGTGTTGTTGCCCCCCCCTCAGGACTTTATTTAACCAAAGTAGAGTATTAATGATCCTTCAAGAGTGAGCGTCTCAAAAGTCGTTAAGGCAGTTTATAAAAAGAACGAATTTCTTCAAAAGCTTCTGCTGCTGTATTAACAAATTTCACAAAATTAACATCAGTAGGAGAGATTGTACCTTGTGCAGACAGATACTCAAAATTGATAGTATTGCTCCAAAATTCTTTGCCAAACAATAAAATTGGTACCTGTTTCATACGCCCTGTCTGTACTAAAGTTAACGTCTCAAACAGTTCATCCAGAGTCCCAAATCCGCCAGGGAAAATGGCTAGGGCTTTCGCTCGTACTAAAAAATGCATTTTGCGCATCCCCAAATAATGAAAATTGAAACACAAATGCGGCGACACATACGAATTAGGCTCTTGCTCATGTGGTAAAATAATATTCAAGCCAATCGTTGGGGCACCAACATCACAAGCACCACGATTTCCCGCCTCCATGATTCCTGGTCCGCCCCCCGTAACAACCACAAATTCACGATATTCTGTCGTAGCAGAATAAAGTGAGCACAAACGCGCAAACTCTCTTGCTTCATCGTAATAATGTGACATAGCATGCAAATTTTTCTTTTGTATTTCATTTTTTGCAGCCCACGCTGCTTGCCCAGGTTCAGGAATACGCGCACCACCAAACAAAACAACTGTTGATTGAATATCATATTCTTTAAGGGTTATTTCCGGCTTTAAAAATTCAAGACTAATACGTTGTGAGCGCAGCTCTGGACGCATCATAAAATCTTGATCGATATAGGCTAAACGATAAGTAGACGAACGCATTTGTGCTGAATTAGAGATTTTATGGATCTGTTGTAGAGCATCCTTCGTATGGAGAAGTGGTGTCCAGTTTTCTTGCTCTGCTTTTCTTTTTTCTTTACAGCTTTTTTTCATACACCTGTCCTACTTCCTCATCGTTTTATTGACTGAACACATTTCTTCGCGTAGTTCATAGAGAATAAATCTTGAAGCTTTCAACTTGTTTAACGGAACTCTCGTCATGACCCATATCACACAACTTGAAATTATTATCGAACAAGCTTTTGACGATCGCGATTCTATCGATACTACCACAAAAGGCGAAATACGTGAGAGTGTTGAACATGCATTGAACCTTCTTGATAAAGGTGAAATCCGTGTTGCAGAACGACACAAAAATGGACAATGGCATGTTCATCAATGGTTGAAAAAAGCGGTTTTACTCTCTTTTCGGCTTAATCCTATGCAAATTATTACTGGTGGAATCAATGGGACACATTGGTGGGATAAAGTTCCTTCAAAATTCTCTGGTTGGCAAGAGGAAGATTTTAAAAGTGCTGATTTCCGTTCCGTTCCTGGAGCCATTGTACGTCATTCTGCTTACATTGCACCCAATGTTATATTGATGCCATCCTTTGTCAATCTTGGTGCTTTTATCGATGAGGGCACAATGGTTGATACATGGACCACCGTTGGTTCTTGTGCACAAATTGGTAAACATGTCCATCTTTCTGGCGGTGTTGGTATTGGAGGTGTTTTGGAACCACTGCAAGCAAATCCAACAATCATTGAAGATCATTGCTTTATCGGTGCTCGCTCTGAAATTGTTGAAGGCTGTATTATCCGTGAAGGTGCTGTTTTGGGAATGGGAGTCTTTATTGGAAAATCAACAAAGATTATTGATCGTACAACAGGTGAAATTTTTATTGGTGAAGTACCAGCCTATTCAGTGGTTGTACCAGGTTCTCTCCCTGGAAAACCTTTACCAAATGGTGAAGCAGGACCTAGCCTTTATTGTGCTGTTATTGTAAAACGTGTTGATCAAAAAACGCGAGAAAAAACATCCATTAATGATCTTTTACGTTCTTAGACACAAGATTAATGCATAATAATATTTCATCGTTTTTTAACTTGAATAATAACCTCGAATACAAGGATTCTCTCATTTCAAATCCTTTCATAGTGAATCAATCACTATCATTTCCTGCTCGTCTCATAAACACTGTTGGTGTATGGGTAAGAAGCACTTTAAGAAAAGAATAAAAATGTCTTTAATGAGTTTTCTCAAGCACCATGTGTCTTTATGACAATAAATATGGTTATGAGTTTTATGTCATTCACGGAAGCTTTACCGTTATACTTTCTACGCACGCTATCGTGAAATGAGGTCGAGTGTATTGAGAGATATTTATTTAAAATACGTACACAAATATGCAACACAAACGCATTTTGTTTAAAGCATTCTGTTTTACGTGAGAAAGTGACACCATTACGCAATACACAAAAACATGAAGCACGGCGCAATTCTATTTAAAAGTGTCCTTTAAACACCTGAACCAATCGACAAAAGCAAAAGCGCAATCAATGAGAGAAAATACTCCTTTTTTCATTATTTGTTCATTTTGAGCGCTTGAATAAATGCTGATTGTGGAATTTCTACTTTTCCAAATTGGCGCATCCGCTTTTTGCCTTCTTTTTGCTTTTCCAAAAGTTTGCGCTTACGCGTAACATCACCCCCGTAACATTTCGCTGTTACATCTTTACGCAAAGCACGAATCGTTTCGCGCGCTATAACTTTACCACCAATAGCCGCTTGAACTGGAATCTGAAACATATGCTGGGGAATAAGATCTTTCAGTTTTTCACACATGGAACGCCCGCGCTTTTCTGCAATCGTGCGGTGAACAAGCATCGATAATGCATCAATAGGCTCTCCATTCACCAAAATAGACATTTTAACTAAATCACCTTCTGCATAATCTGTCATTTGATAATCAAAAGAAGCATAACCCTTTGAGATTGATTTTAGCCGGTCATAAAAATCAAAAACAACTTCATTCAGTGGTAAATCATACGTTACCATAGCACGGGTTCCAACATAGGACAAACCAACCTGTACCCCGCGCCGCTCTTGGCATAGTTCTAAAATTGACCCAAGATAATTATCAGGAGTCATGATTGTCGCCCGAATCCACGGTTCTTCTATGGAAGAAATTTTAACCACATCAGGCATATCCGCTGGATTGTGCAACTCTTTAACAGAACCATCATTCATATTCATGCGATAAACAACCGAAGGTGCTGTCGCGATTAAATCCAAATTAAACTCACGCTCTAATCGCTCTTGAATAATTTCAAGATGCAGAAGTCCCAAAAATCCACAGCGAAAACCAAACCCCAAAGCCGCAGATGTTTCCATTTCAAAAGAAAAACTCGCATCATTTAAGCGTAATTTGCCCATGGCTGCACGCAAATCATCAAAATCGGCAGCATCAATTGGAAAAAGTCCACAAAAGACAACCGGTTGCGCAGGCTTAAAACCAGGTAAAGCATTTTCACAAGGACGGCGCTCTTCAGTAATCGTATCCCCAACCCGTGTATCTGCTACCTCTTTGATAGAAGCAGTGATAAAACCAATCTCGCCCGGTCCTAATTCATCAACCTGTACCATTTTAGGTGTAAAAACCCCAACGCGCTCAACTGGATATTTTGCTCCTGTACCCATCATACGAATGGTTTGGCCTTTTTTTAAAATACCATCTATCACCCGTACCAAAACAATAACACCAAGATATGCATCATACCAGCTATCAACCAACATTGCTTTCAAGGGATTTGCAACATCGCCTATATGTGGAGGTGGTAATTGTGCAACAATTGCCTCCAAAACATCAGGAACACCCAAACCTGTTTTTGCTGATATTTCTACTGCTTGAGATGTATCAATGCCTATTACATCTTCAATTTGTTCTTTAACACGCTCAGGTTCTGCTGCTGGAAGATCAACTTTATTGAGAACAACAACCAACTCATGGGAATTATCAATGGCTTGATAAACATTTGCTAACGTCTGCGCCTCTACGCCTTGGCTTGCATCCACCACCAACAGAGAACCTTCACAAGCTGCCAATGAACGCGAAACCTCATAAGCAAAATCCACATGACCAGGTGTATCCATAAGATTTAAAATATAGGTTTCACCATTCTTTGCCTTATAGTGTAAACGTACCGTTTGTGCTTTAATAGTAATTCCACGTTCACGCTCAATATCCATGGAATCGAGTACTTGTTCTTTCATCTCACGTGTATCAAGCCCACCTGTTATTTGAATCAAACGATCAGCTAAAGTTGATTTGCCGTGATCAATATGCGCCACGATGGAAAAATTACGAATATAATTACGATCTATTGTCATATAAGGCGATTTAGCAAAGAATAATACAAAACGCAAAGACCAATTATGTTCCGGCTTCTATCAAAATAATATAAACCTAAAAAGCTTCTCAAAACACAACTTTTTATAGCCTAAAAAATGAGGCTTTTGTTTGCTAAATTAAATCCAAGGGTGCTAAAATGATCCTTTCACATCTTATTTGATAACTCATATGCTGTAGTAAGCCGGCACCATCACACACTTTGCCAGCCTCCAATATTACGACGATCCTTTACACTTGAAAAAGTTTATAAGAGATATGCCTTTCTTGTACAGTCTTTACCCACATGCCCCCCACCCACTTGTGATGTGTAAGCAAGTGATTTGGATTGATTTAACATGAAAATGATTTGAAGTGAGAAAATTTTACGGTATTCAGGGGTCTAATTCAATGTGAATAGTGCTATATTATAATTATAAATCAATGTATTATCATATTTATATGATGGGCGTGTATATCACTTAGGCTTGCAATAAAATTCGCAAGAAATGCTTTTTTATTTGTACGCAATAATCTTCTTTTTTAGTAATCTTATATAAAATAATATGAATATCGAGGGAGTTTCTTCTCAATTTTTAAAACTTTAGAAATATGCTCTATTGAGTCATGTTTTTATATAACTCCTTCCTTCCTCCATTAAGCATAAAGCACACCAATCCTCTTCGATTCATTGGATAACACATTGATTTATAATGATCGTTTATTGTTTTGCGATTTAAATTAAAACTCTGAATATCGCGAGCCTCTCTCATTTTAAATCTTCTCATAATGAATCAATAAATTTTTTGCTTCCCCATTATAAAACAGAGCTAGTGTATGGATAAAAACGTTTAAGAAATGAGTAAAAATGCCTCTCTCTTTCAAATGCCAAAGGCTATCATAATATTGAGAACTGATAAAGAAAATGCTAGTGCCCTTTATTTTAAGTAAAATGATGATGCTCTGTGGTTTTTCTATACTTCATGCGGACTGTCAATGAATATGATGTATATTGAGAAAATTATCTTTTAAAAAACGCTTTAATGTACAACGTTATGGGGATACTTTGGGCGTTCTATTTTGCATGAGAAGCGTAACTCTATTAAAGGACAAAAGAAATAACGTGCGACAGTGCGTAATTCTCATTATTCAAAAACATTACCGTAGATGTTTTTGAAAGTTGTTAAAGCCAAATTTAAACATGATCGTAAAGATGAGCGTTAATTTTTACCTTTATATCACCTCATGCTTTGGCTCAATAAAGGTTGTCTTCCCGTTTCAGAAGTTAGGCAAACAGATAGAAGCATACTATTTCTCCAATTTGGCATGCAAAAGCTGGAATAACTTATAGAACTTCTTAATCATCTTAATATTAAAAAAGCTTCAAAAATGAAAACTCTACAAGCAAAAATCTCATGCAATAAAATCATAATAAAAAAATGTATAGCTAATCAATTTTTTTAATTGCTTTATTTTTTTTACGCCATTGTGAAGGTTGTAATTCAGCCACAATTATCCCAATCAGAATAAGCAAACCGCCCAATAAAGCTAAGGGAGATAAATGTTCGCCAGCCAAACGCCCAACAATACCAGCCCATACCGGTTCACCTGCGTAAATGAGTGTCGCACGCGTAGGGGAAATAGACTTTTGTGCCCAATTCATAGCTAATTGAATGATGGCACTCATTAATGCCAATCCTATACCAATATTAAACCACACCCACGAAAATTCAGGGATGCTTTCACCCATCAAAGGCATACAAGCAAATGAAAAAAAACCACTAAAAAATAACTGAATAATGGTTACACGCCGACTATCAACCTTGTTCGCAAAAATTCCGATGAGTATGACTTCTCCAGCAATCGCTAAAGCGCCTAACAAAGTTAAAATTTCGCCTTTTGAAAAATCAAAATTTCCCGGCTTTTGTCCTGAAATAAATACAAGCCCAATAAAAGCGAAAATAATACCAATCCAACAAGCTAAACGGGGAGGTTTTTTAAAAACAATCCATTGCAAAATTGGAACCATCGGTACATAAAGCGCTGTGATAAAAGCTGACTGACTACTAATAATTGTTTGAAGTCCAGCTGCTTGAAAAGCATAACCAAAAAACATGGCTAAACCTATCGCCATCCCAGCGAAAACTTCATAAACAGTTATACCTTTTATAGAGCGCCAAAAAATTACCCCACATATAAGAGATGCAACAATAAAACGAAATCCAACAAAAAACAGAGGACCACTATAGCGTACCGCAATGTGAATGACTAAAAATGTAACGCCCCACAATATTGTCGCAGTAAATATTGCCAATTCTGGCTTACTTAATAAAGGATATTTAAACTGTTTTAGATTCACCATGAAAAACTTTCTCTTCCAATTTTCCCCACAATTTATGAAACAATAAGCGTTCCAACTCCCTGTTCGGTAAACAGCTCTAGTAAAACAGAATGAGGAGTTTTACCATTTAAAATGACAACACCTTCCACGCCATTTTGAAGGGCTTTTATACAAGTCTCTACTTTTGGAATCATGCCTCCTGAAATTGTCCCATTTTTAATAAATTTCTCAGCTTCAGAAACTGTCAATTCTTTTAAAAGTTTACCCTGGTTATCCAAAACACCAGGAACATCAGTGAGAAATAAAAGGCGTTTAGCCTCTAATGCACCAGCAATAGCTCCAGCAAAAATATCAGCATTAATATTATAAGTTTTACCATCGCGTCCTGGAGCCACAGGAGCAAGAACCGGTATCATTTCAGAACATGCTAAAAGATCTAGCAATGTGCGGTCAACTTCAACAGGCTCACCAACAAACCCCAAATCTAAAACACGCTCAATATGCGAATCAGGATCAATGACAGTTTTATAAGCCTTTTCGGCAAAAACCATATTGCCATCCTTGCCGCATAATCCTATTGCCCATTCTCCCTCAGCATTGATGAGAGCAACAATTTCTTTATTTATGGAACCCGCTAAAACCATTTCAACCACTTCAACGATCCGCTCATCGGTTACCCGTAATCCGTTTTCAAATCGCGATTCAATCCCCATTTTCATTAAAATTTCAGCAATTTGAGGCCCACCACCATGAACAAC
The DNA here is from genome assembly GCF_042195515.1 of Bartonella sp. CB10SXKL. NCBI lineage: Bacteria > Pseudomonadati > Pseudomonadota > Alphaproteobacteria > Hyphomicrobiales > Bartonellaceae > Bartonella > Bartonella sp. CB10SXKL. Next base: position 120,289 of record NZ_JBHION010000001.1, read on the forward strand.
AACAGGATTAATCCCCGATTGCTTTAATAGAGCAATATCACGCGCAAATGCTCGCCCCAAAGCAGGATCACCCATAGCATGGCCGCCATATTTTACCACGACCGTTTCATTTTCATATTTTTGCATATAGGGTAAAGCAGACGATAAAAATGCTGCTTGTTTTTCCAAAACATCTACATCACCGTTTTTAGCATCATCCATCAATAGAGCCTCCTCATCACTTTTTACCATCTCTTAATGAAATTTAGGAAAAGTGAAAACAATAAAACCAAACTTTACTCTATCCACCCCCCTGAAAATCGTCAATTTTCCTCTAAATTACGAAAAAGGAATAGCGAAATGAAATACAAAAACTTCCTTTAAAAATTGACAGCGAAAAATTAAACAAAATAGGCGTAAAAAACGTCATTATTTTATGATCTTATATATAAAATTGAAAAGCAAAATTTTGAAGCTACGCTGCACATTCAACTCATTAGTTTATCCCTACGGATACTTAACAATGAATAGGAATATATACAACCATTGATTTTATAAGATAAAAATAAAGTTTCTTATAATAATAAAATTAACATATTCCCAAGATTAAGAAATCACTCAACTGCTTTATAGCTTATCCCAATAAACTATAACTTTGGTTTTAAAAATTTGACTTTTTCTCAATCATAAAACATGAGGAAATGTCAACTGAACGCTCCTTATGGAGAATCATAATAAGTTAATTTATAATAATAATTTATCTTTTTATATCGTAAAATCGAAAAAAGGCTTTGCAACATTATCCATATATTGTGATAGCTCTTCAAAAGCATCTTCGTAAAAGCATTTAATTGTTTAGATTACTCTCTTCGTAAGGTTTTATAAAACTTCTCATTTTTCATGATCGGTCATTAAGTTTTTCTTTCTGCATAGCGATACATGCTTGAATTATTCAATGTTTTTTAGAATTGTTAATTCTTTTAATGTATTATTTTAATTATGTTATTTTATGAAAAAAGATTCATTTCGTATACTTCTCTTTCCATATCACTAACAATTTCAATAATATATCGTGCTGTTTTCTAAGCATATTGTGCTATTTTTTTATTGTATTTATTTTTTCTTTTTAAAGGTAACTTCCTCTATCTTCCCACCAACTTTTTATTATGCCAATAAATTCAATTAAGTGAATTCCATCGAATCTGTTTCCCTACAAGAGAGATACATCAAATACCTCAAAACGTGTTTTGTTATGTCTTCTTTAGCATTAAACACACATTATCTCATTCCACAATTTCTTTGGAACAAAATAAACTTGATTATAGCGTTTTTTATTATCTGGAAGAAGTATTTATGACATCAGAAATACAAAACTAAATCCGCATCTAAAAAGACATGATTACGGCTAAAAGCTAAGATGAGGCATGTAAAAGCTATTCCAAATAAAATAACCCTTATTTTAAAGGAAGCAGTGATTAAAACTATGAAAAATGCCAAAAATAAAATCGGTTATAAGAAGTTGATACTTTATTTGAAAAAGATGGATTGCCTAACAGCTTATTTAGCGTTTCTTGGCAAGCTGCTACCTATTTTACAGTTTTATTATAGAGCCTTTAAAAAGAAATACAAAAAATACTGAATGCATAAAGGCAGTTATCATGACACTGGCAATATTTATTATCAATCACTCAATTGCGTTCTTATATGGATAAGCCCTTTTTAAAATGTCATAGACACTCAAAAATAAGACTTATCCATAAAACTCATGAAATATAAAAACTATCAGCAGCAGGAGTTTATCCTAAATTAGCTGTCTCTCTCTTTTCTTTTCAAGAAAAAATGCTTTTCAAAGACAATGAGATAATAGAAAGCTTAATGAAAATAACTTTCCTACAGCTCTCTCTAATTATTCTGAGAACATTCACATATTTTAACCAGAAATATTTTCAAAAAATTCTTTCATACGTGAAAAAAAACCATGTGATTGCGGTGAATTTTCATGATTTGAGAGCTTTTCAAATTTTTGCAACAATTCACGTTGTTCTTGCGTTAATTTCTGCGGTGTCTCAATCGTGATATGGATGTAAAGATCACCCCTTGCTTGCTGACGGCGCAACATGGGCATACCTTTGCCTCTAAGGCGGAATTGACGTCCATTTTGTGTCCCTTCTGGAATCTTAACGCGTGCTTTAACACCATCAAGGTCGGAAACTTCAAACTCTCCTCCTAAAGCAGCTGTTACCATTGAAATAGGAACGCGACAGTGAAGATCTGCTCCTTCTCGCTGAAAAAACTCATGCGGTTTAATGGAAAGGAAAATATAAAGATCACCATTAGGGCCACCACGAATACCAGCATCACCCTCACCAGAAAGGCGAATACGCGTTCCATCTTCAATACCAGCTGGAACATTTACGCTCAATGAACGTTTTTTCTCTATGCGTCGTGTCCCCTGACATTTGGGGCATGGATCCGTAATAGTTTCACCACGTCCATGACATGAAGGACATGTTCGCTCAATAGAAAAGAAACCTTGTGCTGCACGCACACGACCAGATCCATGACATATTCCACAAACTTGCGGCTTAGAGCCCTTTCTCGCTCCTGATCCCTCACAAACATCACACGTGACGGAACTGGGAATATTAATTTCTGCAGTTTTTCCTGAAAATGCCTCTTCTAAAGTCACTTCCATATTATAACTCAAATCTGCACCACGTTCGCGACTATCACCACGCTTACGGTGTGTCCCTCCCATAATCTCACCAAAAAAGTCTTCGAAAATATCCGCAAATCCACCACCAGCAGCAAAACCGCCAAAGGGATTTGCTCCCCCTTGACCACCGCTATTTTCAAAGGCCGCATGGCCAAATCGATCATAAGCAGCACGCTTCTGAGGATCTTTAAGAACTTCATAGGCTTCGCCAATTTCTTTGAATTTTCGCTCTGCCTCTTTATCCCCCGCGTTGCGATCAGGATGATATTGCATTGCCAACTTACGAAAAGCAGATTTCAACTTTTTATCATCACATTCGCGAGTCACGCCAAGAATTTCATAATAGTCAACCTTCATCATGTATTCCTGATAATTTTTCTGTCATCCATCTTTATGGATAATATTGCTTTTAATTTATATTTTTAGCAACAAAGTTGCAACTTATCTCAAATAATAAAGCCCAGCCTTATATTTCAAAGGCCGGGTTTATCAATTAATCAACACATATGCTGACACTATTTCTTCTTATCATTAACTTCTTCAAAATCAGCATCAACAACATCATCATTCTTTGCCTCTGTTTCAGTGTCAGCGCTCGCTGCTTGTGAGGCTTCGTACATAGCCTGTCCAAGCTTCATACTGACTTCTGCTAATTTTTGCATCTTTGTTGTTACTTCTTCCGTATCACTGCCTTCAAGCGCAGATTTCAAATCAGATATTGCTGTTTCAATCTGTCCCTTTTCTTCAGCTGATACTTTATCGCCATATTCATTGAGCGACTTTTCAGTTGAATGAATAAGAGCCTCCGCTTGATTTCTAGCTTCAACACCTTCACGGCGTTTTTTATCCTCAGCCGCGTGCTCTTCTGCATCCTTTACCATTTTTTCAATATCAGCATCACTTAAACCACCTGATGCCTGAATACGAATTTGATGCTCTTTACCTGTTCCCTTATCTTTGGCCGAAACATTAACAATACCATTCGCATCGATATCAAAAGTAACTTCAATTTGAGGTATACCACGTGGTGCTGGAGGAATACCAACAAGATCAAATTGAGCCAATAACTTATTATCACTTGCCATTTCCCGTTCACCTTGGAAAACACGAATCGTCACAGCACTCTGATTATCATCAGCTGTCGAAAAAACTTGCGATTTTTTTGTTGGGATAGTGGTATTGCGCTCAATAAGGCGTGTGAAAACCCCACCCAAGGTTTCAATACCCAAAGATAAAGGCGTTACATCTAGCAACAACACGTCTTTGACATCGCCTTGCAATACACCTCCTTGGATGGCAGCACCCATTGCGACCACTTCATCAGGATTAACACCTTTGTGTGGATCCTTACCAAAGAAGCTCTGCACGACTTGCTGAATCTTGGGCATACGTGTCATACCACCTACTAAAACAACTTCGTCAATTTCACCAGCCTTTAATCCAGCATCTTTCAACGCAGCTTTACAAGGCTCGATGGTACGCTGCACTAAATCGTCAACGAGAGATTCAAATTTTGCCCGAGTCAATTTCATTGTTAAGTGCTTGGGACCTGATTGATCTGCCGTGATAAATGGTAAATTGATTTCTGTTTGCTGTGACGAAGAAAGCTCAATTTTTGCTTTTTCTGCCGCTTCTTTTAAGCGCTGTAAAGCTAATTTATCATTTTTCAGATCAATTCCTTGCTCTTTTTTGAATTCATCTGCAAAATAACCAACTAGGCGCATATCAAAGTCTTCACCACCTAAAAACGTATCTCCATTGGTTGATTTAACTTCAAAAACGCCATCTCCAATTTCAAGAACTGAAATATCAAATGTACCACCACCAAGATCGTAAACTGCTATTGTTTTTCCGTCTTTTTTGTCCAAACCATAAGCTAAAGCAGCAGCTGTTGGCTCATTAATAATCCGTAAAACTTCAAGTCCAGCAATTTTACCCGCGTCTTTCGTAGCTTGACGTTGCGCATCATTAAAATAAGCAGGAACCGTAATAACGGCTTGTTCAACTTTTTCACCAAGATAAGATTCTGCTGTTTCCTTCATCTTTTGCAAAATCATAGCTGAAATTTGCGACGGAGAATATTTCTTTCCCGCTTCTTCAACCCATGCATCACCATTGTCACCTTTAACAATTTTATAAGGCACAAGTGCTTTATCTTTTTCAACCATAGGGTCATCAAAACGGCGCCCTATCAAACGTTTAACTGCAAAAACTGTCCCTTCAGGATTTGTCACCGCCTGCCGTTTAGCAGGCTGCCCAACAAGACGCTCCCCCCCATCAGTAAAGGCAACAACGGAAGGTGTTGTTCGCGCTCCTTCTGAGTTTTCAATAACTTTTGCGTTTTTGCCATCCATAACAGCCACACAAGAGTTCGTTGTCCCCAAATCAATACCAATTACTTTTGCCATATTATAATCTCCATTCAGCAAGCTACCTCAACCTTCATAAAGCATCTTTTTAAGATAGCTCCTCATAACACCTAAAGCCCGTATATTGCTTCAAGCAACATAAATAATAATAAACTGCAAGTCGCAACAAGCCTTGCTGCCTCGTATATAAGAACAGGCTTTTATTGCTACAAGAGAATAATGAGAGAAACATCTCTAAAATAAAAAATTTATTTTAAAATAGGCACTCTAATGACCCATAAATACCATATTTATGAGAGACTTGAGATCATAATATATTTTTCTTGCAATTCTCAACAAATATATCTTTCTATAAAAATTAAAAAAATAAAAGAGCGATTGCACTCTCGCTCTTGATCTTCTCATCATTGATAAAATCATACTCCCGTAAAAGCTTTTTAAAAGGCGAATAATTTATATCACGAATATTATAAATTTTTCTTGGACTAAAATAATCATCATATCTAATACTCACATCTGTAAAGGTATTATCCATCGATCTCCTTTCAAAAATTCTCCTTCTAACGGTCTCATTGTTTGCGGTTATTTGAAATCTATGCTTTAAACTCACCTAAAGCGTTTTTTCTTAACTATATAATTTTGAACTTTGAAAATATATAAAAATGCCTCTGTATAAACGCTTTAAAATGCCAAGAGCTGTCATAATATTAAAATTGGTAAAGTGGTTGATGATTGTTCTATATTATATTTATTAAGCAAAATAGCAGTGCATCATAGATTTTATACCATTTACAAATATTATTTATGAGATGAACACGGAAGCGTTGAGAGGTGTGTTGTCGTTGTAAACCTTACTGCCTTCCTTTAAAATCAAATAATTCTATGATTTTTATTCTCATATTCAAATCAATTTCATTTTAGTATTTCTTTCTTTTATTTTAAATAAAAGCTCTGCTAAAATAAAAAAATATTCAAAGTGTGAATCTTATAAAGGAGGGTAAATCAATGATGACATCTATTATTAAGAAAATAACAAATCTCATCTTTAAGAATATAATCCATACACAATATCCATACAAAAAGGTTATCATAAATATCGTGTGTGCTCTTCTCTTTGCTGGTATAACCCTGCCAGCAGGTGCTCAGCAATATAAACTTGGCGACATAGAAATTCTCAATCCTTGGACACGAGAAACACCTAAAGGTATAAGAGTTGGTAGCGGTTATCTCTACATTATTAATCACAGTAATACCCCAGACCGTTTGGTTTCTATTTCCACAAACGGAGTAAAAACAACAGAGATACACTCTATGGCTGTCGTTAATGATATTATGAAAATGGAAAAAATGCACAATGGCATTGAAATTCCGGGAAATGGAGAAATCACGCTTAAGCCTGGCGGTGATCATATTATGTTTATGGGGCTTTCAAAACCATTCAAGTTAGGTGATAAAATTAGCGCAAAATTGACATTTGAGAAAGCAGGAACCATTGATGTTGATTTCTCTGTAAACGCTATGAAAGTACCATCACCTTCTAAATCCTCTCTTGTTCACTAAGCTCCTTTTATATAAATACACAATAAATACACACTTTATAAAATGAAGGAGCGTGAATTTTTTTACGCTCCTTTATTTTTTGTTTAATGCCATCAGTAAAAAATTATCCTCTTTGATGAATTAACTATGGTCAATTTCAGGAATACGTAAAACTTGTCCAGGATAAATTTTATCGGGAGATTTTAGCATTGGCTTATTGGCTTCAAAAATAAATGTGTTTTTATTACCTTGCCCTTTTCCATAAACCTCTTCAGCAATTTTCCAAAGATTATCACCAGATTTAACCTCATAAAAGCGAGAAGTTTTTCTAGGCGTTGTATCTATAACCTTTAATTGATCAACATCTACAGAAGAGATACCTTGTGAATTGCCAACAACCAGCAGTGCTTTTTCAAGTGTTTCCCTGTCTGGAACTTCACCGCTTAAAATAGCTTTACCGTCTTCAACTTGAATATTGACTTTTTCTGTACCGAGTTGAAAATCATCAAATGCTCTTTTAAAATCCTTTTCTTTTGGTTCATGGTCCCCAATACCTAACTTTTCCCCTACAGTTTTAATAAAATTAAAAAATCCCATTACGACCTCCTTTCGTGTAGCAGAAACAAATTTTTGTGCATATATTGCCACATTCTTTTCTTTGCTCTTAAAACACATAGGCAGATTTTCTAAACTTCAACAATCAAAACTACATCTGTTCAATTATGAGACAAATACAATAATAAACTTTGTAATAAACCTTGATAAAAAAAGCCTTTATGAAAATTTTCTCTCAAATGAAGGGATCTTAATAGACATAGAAACATTATAAATTATGAAAGCAAAACAAGATTTTACAGTAATGACAAAAGGTTTTTTACTTTGCTACAATTTGTATCATATTTGTTTTGCAAAAAAAATATGAACTCCCATATAAATAAGTGTGGGTAATTTGCTACCACAGCAATAGAAAGGTCTAAGAAACCATGAAAGATACACCAACAATCACACAAACGATTGTACTTGTTGATGATGATCGCAATATTTTGACATCTTTATCTTTTGCGCTTGAGACAGAAGGATATCGGGTTGAAAGCTATACAGATGGAGCATCTGCACTCAAGGGTCTCACACTTCACCCTCCACACTTAGCTATTTTTGATATTAAAATGCCCCGAATGGATGGGATGGAACTTTTGCGTCGTTTGCGTCAAAAATCTGATCTTCCAGTTATTTTTCTCACCTCTAAAGATGATGAAATTGATGAATTATTTGGTCTCAAAATGGGAGCTGATGATTTTATTACTAAACCTTTCTCCCAACGTCTTCTTATTGAACGCGTGAAAGCTATTTTGCGCCGTTCTAATGCACGTAACCAACCGCTTTCTACAGGAACTTCTTCCACCTCTTCTCTCAAACGTGGAGATCTTGTGATGGATCAAGAACGCCATACCTGTACATGGAAAGATAAACCTGTTATTTTAACCGTTACGGAATTTTTGATTCTGCAAACCTTAGCACAAAGACCAGGAGTTGTAAAAAGTCGTGATGCTTTAATGGATGCTGCCTATAGTGATCAAGTCTACGTAGATGATCGCACCATTGATAGTCACATTAAACGTCTGCGTAAAAAGTTTAAACAAGTGGATGATGATTTTGCAATGATTGAAACACTTTATGGTGTAGGTTATCGTTTCCACGAGGTATAAAACTACTTTGTCGCAAAAATTTGAACGGCAATCAAATCGATGACAGACAATTCTCAACTGGAAACTTTACAAAAAACAACCGTTAATGGTACATCCTCAACGCCATTTCTTATGTTTTCTCGTTTGCATCTTCGAATACAACGTCTCTTTAGACAATTGCTTTTTTCCAGCCTTACACGTCGCATTGTTATATTAAACATTGCTGCCCTTGCCGTTTTAGTTACAGGCATTTTATACCTTAACCAATTTCGCGATGGTTTAATTGAAGCAAAAATTAAAAGTTTATGTACCCAAGGAAAAATTATTGCTGGGGCTATTGCTGCTTCTGCAACAGTAGATACAAATTCTATCCTCATTGATCCCCAAAAACTCTTAGAGTTACAGACTGGTGAAAGCGTTACACCAGCCCCTCAATCAACCGATTCTTGGGATTTTCCTATTAACCCTGAGCAAGTTGCCCCTCTTTTACGGCGTCTCATCACACCTAAAACGACAAGAGCACGTATCTATGATCGTGATGCTACTCTCCTTCTTGATTCGCGCGTTCTTTATTCTAGTGGAGAAGTTTTTAGTTATGATTTACCCCCACTTAAAACAGAACAAAACATGTGGGATCGCCTTACTTCATGGTATTCAAGCGCATTTTATGGTAAAGGTATTGCTCTTGACAGAGAACAAACAAAAACCAGTGGTATTGCTTATCCAGAAGTGTACCGCGCATTAAACGGATCTCTTGCTACGGCAAAAAGACGCAACAGACAAGGGCAATTAATTGTTTCTGTTGCCGTTCCTGTTCAACGCTATCGCGCAGTGGTTGGAGCTCTTCTTCTTTCAACCACTGGTTCCGATATTGATAACATTGTAAAAGGCGAAAGACTGGTTATCTTTAAAGTTTTTGCCGTTGTAGGTAGCGTACTTTTGGTTCTTTCTCTCTTTTTGGCCCATACGATTGCCCATCCATTAAGTAAATTATCTGCCTCGGCTAATCGAGTGCGTAATGGCAATAATCAGCGTGTAGAAATTCCTGATTTTTCAATGCGTGAAGATGAAATTGGTCACCTTTCAACTTCTATTCGTGATATGACCAATGCCCTTTATATGCGTATTGAAGCCATTGAACGCTTTGCTGCTGATGTAAGCCACGAATTAAAAAATCCTCTCACCTCTCTACGCAGTGCTGTTGAAACGCTCCCTCTGGCTAAAAATGAAGAAGCACAAGAGAAATTGCTTGAAATTATTCAACATGATGTGCGCCGCCTTGATCGGTTGATTACAGATATTTCTGATGCATCACGGCTCGATGCAGAGCTTGCACGAGAAACCGCAGAGATTGTTGATATGACACCGCTTTTGGAAAGTCTTGTTCATGCTGTTCAGGAAGTGTATCGTAATACGCAAACCATTGATATAAGCCTTAATATTGTCCCACGTCCTCATGGAAAAGCCTATCTTGTATTGGGACACGAACTCCGTTTAGGACAAGTGATTTCAAATCTTCTTGAAAATGCGCGTTCTTTTATTCCTCGGAATCGTGGCAAAATTTGCATTACTATGAAAAGTCATGCTTCAACCCTTATTTTAACCATTGAAGATAATGGCCCAGGTATTCGTTCAGAAAATATTGAACGCATTTTTGAACGTTTTTATACAGATCGACCAAATGAAGATGCTTTTGGGCAAAACTCTGGACTTGGCCTTTCTATTAGTCGGCAAATCATCGAAGCTCATAATGGGACAATTACAGCCGAAAATATTATTGATCCTACACTTGGGAAGTGTAAAACTGGTGCACGTTTTACTATTATGCTTCCGCTTGCTAAATAAATCTTTTATCCAAAGTAAAAGACATGAAAACAAAATGTGAAATACTCCACGCAAATTGCCTTCAACTAGGCGGCAAGGGGCTGTTAATTATAGGTCCATCGGGATCAGGAAAATCAACCCTCACCCTTTCTTTGCTTGACCGCGCTGAGTGGTCAAAACGTGAAGCGAAGCTTATCAGTGATGATTATACAATGTTGCGTGCGGAAAATGGAAAGCTTCACGGATACACTCCCGATAATTTAGAGGGCGGCATCGAGATTCGTGGCGTTGGTCTTTATATGATAGAATTTGAAAAGCACACAATTATCGATTGTGTTATTTTTCTCGGTCCGGAATATGAACGTTTTTCCACAAATAAAACTTTTCAATTTGAAAATTTGCACATTCCTCTTTTAAAACTTCCCTCTCTTCGTGAAGCCGATTGTACCGCCATTTGTCAAGCTATTGAAGCATTTTTGTTTAAAAAAATATGGCAAAAATCTGTCTAATTTTTTTCTAAAGATAAAAAAATCACAATTTTTGCCTTTTTTTTGCAAATTTTTCTTGGCAGCAAGATAAAGCCTTGTACAATGTCTTTCCCACCAATATGGTTGGGTCTTATTAGTTAACAGGAGTTTGCGTAAATGATTGGACTCGTGCTTGTAACGCACGGTGAGCTGGCTGTCGAATTTTTACATGCCGTGGAACATGTTGTTGGAGTACAAGAAAAGTTCGCAACAATATGCGTTTATCCCGATGACGATATAGATCAGCGCCGAGGTGATATTATAGCCGCAGTAACCGATACAGATACGGATCATGGCGTCATCATATTAACAGATGTGTTCGGTGGAACACCATCAAATATAGCTATTCCTGCTATTGAAAAAGGACGCGTTGAAATGATTGCGGGTGTTAATTTGCCCATGCTTATTAAACTGATTTCTATTCGCAAATGTCCGGATATTTCATTATCAGACGCGTTAAGAATAGCACAAGAAGCAGGGCGTAAATATATTAATGTACCAAGTATGATTAGCGGATAATAAAATACCAATGTTTTCCAAAGATACCCTCCCGTGTATAAGTCGTCATTTCAATATCTGTAATAAACGTGGGTTACATGCACGTGCTTCTGCAAAATTTGTACAAACTGTTGACAATTTTAATGTTACTGTTGAAGTTGAAAAAGATGGAAAAATTGTTGGCGGATCATCAATTATGGGACTTATGATGCTAGCGGCTTCATCCGGTTGCAACCTCACCATTCGTGTTTCAGGACCAGAAGCAACAGATGCTCTTAATGCTCTTGAAAAGCTCATCAATAACAACTTTGGAGAGGAAAACTAGTGCTTTTTCATCATAAACAAGGATGATAATTCTTAGAAAATAGGAACTTTCCATCATTATTTTGAAATTTAATTTCTCTTCCCGCTTTTATACCAATATTCATATCCATTATGGATTGGTATAATTATCATAAATGTAAAAGCTTATAGTAATTTTGTTATGCTGGTTTTTTTCTTCCTTTCCTAACATTATTTGACCAATTTGAATAGTTTTGCGTATTATGGCTATTCCCCGACTTAATCATATAATTAAATCTTTACAGAAAAGAGAACTCTTCACCTTGTATTAGAATATGCTTTATTTTAGGCTAAAGATAAATGTCAAAATAATTTCGCACATCAACAATCTATCAACTTTTCTTATTTTCTGCTAACTTTGTAGCCTTTATAATACACAAGTAATCTTCCATTGCACATCATTGTGATACAGATCATGAAAATGCAATTCTTATCAATGTCATAACCATTTTCTTAAAACGAATAAGCTTTGTACGCTCATAATTATAGTAAGCATTTTTTAGACATTCTTTTTCTATACTATTGCCTTGTTTTATGTGGTACGTGCCCCGCCCTTATTATCTATATTGCGCTTGGGATAGCATCTTTCATTATAAGGAGATAATATCATGGGTCGTCTATTTAGTGCTCTCCAGATTCCTCAACAAACAACAAAAGCCCTCGTATCATTGCAAAATGGCTTACCAAAAGCGCAATGGATCAACCCGCAAAATTTTCATGTCACCTTATCTTTTTTTGGCGAAGTTGAAAGTTCTACAGCAGATGAAATTATGCATACCTTTAACACTATAGAACTTCCTTCTTTTACGCTACAGATAAAGGGTTTTGAAGTTTTTGGTTCAGAAAATGCTCCCCATTCTCTTGTGGTTCGCATTGAACCTTGTGCAAAGCTTACTCTTTTACATGAAAAGATGCAATATATTCGGAATAAATTAGAGTTAAAGCCTGATGAAAGACTGTTTATTCCGCATATCACTCTTGCACGAATATTTGATATTAATCTTAAAGATCTTTCTTCTTATCTATCTTTTCAAAATGATTTTTTTGTCCCTCCTTTTGAAGTTGATCATTTTGTTTTATTGTTATCGGCCTCTCCCTTAAATAAGGCTCCCTATATTGTAAAAGGAAATTGGCCACTTCAAAAATAAAAGGGTGTTTGTCACACCCTTTAAAAACTCTTTGAGAAAAGACCCTATATATATGAAACTGCAGGGAATACTGCATTTTACGATAGAGGTTTGTTATTGATGTATTTTAAGTCGAATCAGCTTCAACAGAAGCTTCTTTTGCTCCTCCTTTAGCTACACCCACTATAGCTGGACGTAACACCCTTTCCCCGATAATATAACCTGCCTGAACCACTTGTTGAACAGTATTATCTGGAACATCAGCATTGGGAATTTCAAACATCGCTTGATGAAAGTGAGGATCAAATTTTTGCCCCTCTGGATGAATTTTTTGCACCCCATGACGTTCTAATGCTGCCATCATGGCACGTTCAGTCATTTCAACGCCTTCTGCCAATGATTTCAAACCAGCATCACTCTCCCGTGCACCTTCTGGAATAGCTTCCAAAGCACGATTGAGATTGTCAGAAACCGATAACATATCCCGTGCAAAATTAGCAATGGAATAAGCCTTTGCATCCGCCACATCTCGCATAGTACGGCGTCGAAGATTTTCCATATCTGCAACAAGACGTAAAAGCTGATCTTTCAGTTCTTTATTTTCATCCTGCAAAGACGCTAAAAGATCACTAACCTCATTGCTTTCTGTTTCAATGACTTCGTGTTCCTCTGTTTTATGTGTTTTTAAAAATTCATCGGCTGCCTGTTTAAGTGTATTACGATCAGCTGGATTTTTTAAATCACAATTTTCAAATGAAGCGTCAGTAAATTTGTTTTTTTCATCAGACATAAAAATTTTATTCCTTCATAAGATTCGTTATTCTCGATATCGAAATTCTACAGACAAAAATCAAGGGGTAGCGATGTATATAATACAATGAGCTTTTATAGTACAAATACTTACTTGCATCGTTTTAACGCAATAACTGTGACACAAGTTGAGCTGTATAATCAACCATGGGCACAATCCTTGCATAATTAAGCCGTGTAGGACCAATAACACCTAAAGCACCAATGACTCTTTGTTGTGAATCTCGATAAGGTGCTACAACTAAAGAAGAACCAGAAAGAGAAAATAACTTATTTTCTGAACCAATAAAAATTCTAACCCCAGAACCTTCATCCGTTAAATCGAGAAGCTGTGCCATACTCTCGCGCGTTTCAAGATCATCAAACAAATGGCGTAACCGTTCTAAATCTTCTTCTGCTTTTACATCTTCAAGTAAATTGCTACGCCCGCGAACAATGAGGTGTATTTTATGATCAGCATCTTCTCCTCCCCAAAGAGCTAATCCCGTTTCAACAAGATGATGTGATAAATCATCAAGTGCGGCCCTTGTTTCTGCGCATAAGCGGGCAATTTCCCCTTTAGCTTCACTCAATGTACGCCCTTGAATATGAGCATTGAGAAAATTCGTTGCTTCCGTCAATTGTGCATGGGTAACCCCTTCTGGTAAATGAACAATACGATTTTCAACTTCACCTTGTTGAGTCACCAAAACGGCAAGAGCGTGCTCCCTATCAAGGCGCACAAATTCAATATGTTTCAATGTTCCTTCTTGTTTTGTTGCTAAAACAAGCCCTGCCCCACGTGAAAGATCTGAAAGAACTCGGCTTGCTTGAACAAGAAAATGTTCAACCGATTGTGCATGACCAGCCTCTTTGACTTGCATTTCAATATTTTCTCGCTCTTCGTTTGGCAAATCACCCGCTTCCATAAATGCATCAACAAAAAAGCGTAAACCTGATTGTGTCGGCATTCGACCCGCAGAAACATGTGGTGCATAAATCAAACCGAGATGTTCAAGGTCACTCATCACATTGCGAATCGTCGCAGGCGATAATGTCTGTTGTAAAAGCCGCGAAAGATTACGTGACCCTACAGGTTCACCATCATTAAGATAAGCTTCAACAATATGGCGAAAAATATCACGCGAACGTTCATCAAGATATTTTAGTTCATTATCAATAGTTTTGTGCTTCATCACAATTGTTTCACTACTTTTAAAATCCTCATCTCTTATATAAGTTTTGTCAAGGTTTGGTCAAATAGTCTAAGTAGTATAAAAATATATTATCCTATTGAGCTGTAAAATGCTACCTTTCAGAGTGATGCTTGATAAATTACGCAGGAAATATTTTTTGTTAGAGTGTGTGAGAAATATTTAAGATAAGAGTTGATCTGTAAAGTGGTCTGCTGTAGGGACTTATCAAGAGAATCTAGATTGATTAAAAACCGCTGTAGATAGAAAATTTCACCCTTTAGAGCAAGCAGGAAATTGGAAATTTACCATAAAAATGCTATATAAATAAAGAGATGTCTTTCATATCTTTGCAAGGTTATCTTCATACAAGATAAAAAATTTTATTGGAATAAAATATCATTAAACGTGTAAAATAATCATATCATGTAAAATGTGTGTGTATGAGCATTAAAGTCGGTTTTTAGCACAAAAATAATTCCCCTTTCATTTTTGGAGAAATCTATATGAGAAGCATAGCAGATAAAAAACTTGTCATTGCTACACATAACACCAGAAAATTGCATGAAATCACTACTTTAATTACGCCTTTCGGTTTAATAATACAATCGGCAAAAGAACTGGGCTTGCCAGAACCAAAAGAAACGGGAAAAACATTTGAAGAAAATGCTTATATTAAAGCTTTTTCAGCAGCAAAAAAAACAGGACTTCCTGCCCTATCTGATGATTCAGGCTTAGAGGTAGATGCATTGGAGGGTGCGCCAGGCGTTTATACCGCTGATTGGGCAATTCAAGCCGATGGTACACGTAATTTTCCAAAAGCTATGAAAAAAATAGAAAATGAACTCCAAAAAGTCGGAGCACGAGAAAAAAGTCAACGGAAATGCCGTTTTATATCCGTCATTTGCATTGCATGGCCTGATGCTCATGCAGATTACTTCCGTGGATGCGTTGAAGGAACGTTCATTTGGCCTCCACGGGGAGATAAAGGCTTTGGTTTTGATCCTATTTTTTTACCCGATGGATGTGAAAATACCTTTGGAGAAATGTCAACAGAGCAAAAACACAACTGGAAACGTAATGATATTCCCCCTCTTTCACATCGCGCACGTGCTTTCAAACTTTTGGCAGAAAACCTTTTAGCATTCTCATGAATGAACCTTTTGGCATTTACATTCATTGGCCCTTTTGTGCAGCTAAATGTCCTTATTGTGACTTTAATTCGCATGTTCGCATCCATGGTGTTGATCAACCACGTTTTGTCACCGCCTTTAAGCGCGAAATAGAAACGCAATACCACAAAATAGGCCCACGCCATATTACAAGTATTTTTATTGGTGGAGGAACCCCTTCCCTTATGGAGCCGCAAACTGTCGATGCCCTATTGCAAGCACTTGCAAAAAAATGGGTAGTCGATGATAAAGTTGAAATTACATTAGAAGCTAATCCATCCAGTGTGGAAGCAGAGCGCTTTCGTGGATACCGTGCGGCAGGTGTTAATCGCTTATCTCTAGGGATACAAGCGCTCAATGATAAAGCATTGCGCAAACTTGGCCGACTCCATAATGTGGAACAAGCTCTTTGTGCCATTGCTTTAGCACGGCAAATTTTTCCACGTTTATCCTTTGATCTCATTTATGCCCGCCCCGAACAAACCCTTGAACAATGGAAATCTGAACTTGTACAAGCAATTGATTTAGCAGCGGACCATCTTTCTCTTTATCAATTGACGATCGAAGAAGGAACCGCCTTTAAACGGCTTCATGATGCAGGAAGACTTATCCTTCCCCCATCAGAGCTAGCAGCAGATCTGTATCATCTTACTCAAGAAATAACGGCACTACATGGACTTCCTGCCTATGAAATCTCAAACCATGCAATGCCCGGTGCCGAATCAGCACACAATCTTCTTTATTGGCGTTATCACCAATATGCAGGCTTTGGTCCAGGAGCACATGGACGTTTCATTGAGCACGCATCGAATCATTCCTCTTTCTGTTCAAAAACATTGTCATCACACCTTGAAAACCGCGAACGTTATGTCACAATAAATGAAAAGCATCCCGAACAGTGGCTTAATTTGGTAGAAACAACAGGACATGGCTGTATTGAAACGGAACATTTAACCACTGAACAACAGGCAAATGAAATGCTCCTTATGGGATTACGCCTTTGCGAAGGCTTAGAACTTATACGCTATGAAACCTTAAGCCCTAAACGTATCCCAATGGAAAAACTGATCGATTTACAACACCAAGAATTGATAGAAATGGTGGATAACCAACGCTTAAAAGCAACAACCAAAGGACGTATTGTTCTTGATCACATCATCAGCCAACTTGCAAATTAAAGTTTTTATAACAACATACTTATTTTAATCATAATTATCATTTTTCATAGCAAGGTGAGATTAGAATATTGTGAGCTTCTCTCATTTCAAAACTATTTATAGCAAGTTAGTTATCGCCATTTGCTTACACCTTAAAAATAGAGAAGCATGTGGATAAAAACTATAAAAAAGGAGTAAAAAGGCCTCTTATGAACACTCTTAAGTGCTAAAAGCTATTGCAATATTTTGAGCTAGAAAGTGTATGGTGCTCTAACTTTATTTTTCATAAACATAAAGATGGGGAGGCATTATAGATTTTATATTACAACATTCATAAGCACCGTAGTAGCACAAATGTGACAAACATTGAGAAAATTCCTCTAAAACAAATACGTGAATGCATAACACGATAATGTATTTTTTCTTTATGAAATCGTGGCACCATTAAAAGAACCATAGAAATAAGCATGAAACCATGCATCAATTTCTGATTATTTAAAAAGATCTTACTCTATTTACTTTTGAAAACCGTAAAGCCGAATAAAAAAGAAAGTAAAAAAGCACGCTGATTTTCACCTTTATACCTTTATATTTTTCCTCAATGAGATTGTATGTCTGTTTCAGAGATTATAAAAAATAGATATACGTAATACTTTTATCCTATTCTGGCATGTAAAAGCGGTTATCGCAAAAAGTACTGAACCAATATTTATTTGAGATACGCGGCTGTATGATTGGTATTGATTTATAGGTCACAGCAAAATCACGAGCTTTATTAAACAAATAATGCACTCAAATGGCAAATATACCCGATATGAATCGAGATTGCTTTGTTAGCGAGCGAAACGATGTTAATCCCATATGATCTTACTTGCATGCATAATGCTTATGAGTATCTGTACGCGTCCTTTAAGGTTATTTTATTAAAAAATTGAGAATAATACTAGGACAATCCTTGGCTCAAGAAGTCAACGTGCTGCTACAAAAAATTCTGTGTATCTTTATCATAACCAAGATTAAAGCTGATTAAATAACCTCACCTTCTATCTCGTAATGATTTTGCAACGGAAGTTCTTGGGGACAAAAAAAGCATGGCAAAATATATGAAATAAAACAAACTTAAAGCGCTTTTCCTATAGGCTTTATTCTAAGAGAGTCTAATTGGAACAAGAAGTACCTTTTATGAGAGTGCAGAAAACATATCAAAACATGAGCTGTGAATGAGCGCATTTATGTTGTACGAACTTTTGACAATAGCAGCATGTTTTTGTGTGTCTTTATGGCTTCAACCTGTCATCACACAATGATGATATAATATTCATTGTTTTCCATATATGATTGCGTGTGACTTCCTTTCTACACTTTAAAGAACGAATATTTTCAATCCAATATGGTCTAAACAGTTCTACTTCTTCCAGCAGGTCTCTCTTGGCTTTCCAATTATGTAATTCACTTAACTAAAGACTCTACAAGCAAGAATCCCAACTTAAGAATATTCATCACTTACTCTAAAACCACTTAATATATTAAGTCTTACGAGACTCATATCACCACACCTTAAATGTCAATATCTTATAGCTCAACAAGATAAAGGTATTTTTGAACCAAAAATCTTTTCTTTATGCAAAAAATTCAATAATAAAACGCTCATAAATAGTAGTAAGAGTTTCCACTGCATCAAGGGCCACACACTCATCTACCATATGCATGGTTTGCCCTGGTAAGCCAAACTCAACCACTGGGCAATAATCCTTAATAAATCGCGCATCTGAAGTACCACCAGAAGTGGAACATTCTGGTATATTCCCTGTTACACTTTTAATAGCATTGGATAAAGTTTGAATGAGTTTATCATTTTTGGTCAAAAAAACATCTCCTAAACTTGGAATCCATTCAAGCTGATAAGAGGGATATTGGTCACCATTGTTTTTTGATTGCACCAAAGCAAGACGCTTTTCAATTTCCTTCATCAGTGTTTCTTTTGTCCAAAGATCATTGTAGCGTATATTAAAATGAACTGTTGTCTGCGCTGGGATAACATTGACCGCTAAATTACCGGTATCAATGCTTGTTAGCTCTAGATTACTGGGTTGAAAATTCTCTGTCCCTTTATCTAAAGCAGTTTGTGTCAATGCTTGAATAAGCTTACTTGCCAAAGGCAAGGGATTAGCAGCCCGCTCTGGAAAAGCAACATGACCTTGGCGACCTTTCACGGTAATGATACCAGAAATCGATCCGCGGCGACCGATTTTGATGACATCCCCAACAGTCTTTACACTTGTTGGTTCCCCCACAAGAGCCGCAGTCCATTTTTCGCCTTTTTTTTCTGCCCATTTGAGAAGTTTGACGGTACCATTAACAGCAGGTCCCTCTTCATCACCGGTAATCAAAAAACTTACCATTCCTTTAATGGATCGTTTCTCAAGAACTCGCGCTAGCGCCGCAATAAAACAAGCGATTCCGCCCTTCATATCAACAGCACCCCGCCCATATAATTTCCCCTGATCTATGACAGCTTCAAAAGGTGAATAAGTCCAATCTTCCAATGCACCTGGTGGTACGACATCTGTATGACCCGCAAACATAAGATGGGGTCCTTCATTTCCCATTTTTGCATAAAGATTTTCAACATTATCTGTATTTTTATCCGTAAAAATAGGGCGCTCGACGTGAAATCCCATTTTTTTCAAAAATTGTTCCAAAGTTGATAAAGCCCCCGCTTCATGAGGTGTAACAGAAGGACAACGGATAAGTCTCTTTAGTAGCTGAAGTGGATCTGTAAGAACAGGCATAAGGTCCCTTCCCATTTTTTATAAGTCATCGGAACTTAAGGTTATTACGCTGAATTACAAAAAAGATAAAGAAAAAACATTGAAGACACTCAGCAAACCAAGCAGGGGAGAACAATCGTGCTGAGAGCTTCAATGGCTTCCTCATTATAAATGAGCAAGCACACACACAACAAAACACTCAACAAAAAGTTCCGTTAAATGTTGCCTTCATTTGAAAGTTTTTTACGCCTCTAAATTATATGAATCAAAATTAATTGCTTGCAATCTATGGGCATTTTCCTTCAACCAAGCACGGTACGTTTTACTATCAGGACATAGCTCTTCACAAAGAGCCCAAAATCTTGGTCCGTGATTCATTTCAACAAGATGAGCAACCTCATGAGCAACAACATATTCCACAACTTCTTTTGGTGCCATAACAAGGCGCCAAGAAAAAGAAAGACGCTTATCTATTGAACAAGATCCCCAACGACTTCTCGTATCTTTATAACAAATTGATTTGACTTTACGCTCTACTTTATGGGCATAATGTGCCACCAAAGGTGTTATAATAAGTGCTGCTTGTTTTTTCAAAACGTCAGCAATGCGTCTTGGGAGGTATTCTAATTGACCATAAACAATAATTTTAGGTCCTTGCTCCGCATCTGCTGTAAGGATTTCTGTTACCCCACGCCCTTCTCTATGCTTTATGGTATGGGAAACACCTAATAAAGGAATCATTGCCCCCTCTTTGAGATAAGCATTTTCATGAGAGATTTGTAAACGAGCAAGACGTGCCTCAATCCAAGATCGATGCTTTTCAATAAAACTTTGAATCGTACAGAGACTTATCGCTGGTGGTGTTGTTACACAAATCTCTTGACTGCTGGCATCAATACGTAAGGTAAGACGGCGTGCATACTTATTTTCCCGCACCCGTACAGGTACAGAGCGATCAGAAAAAATAAAATGCTGTTTAGAAATGCTCATATATTTTTATCTTCATCAATAAATGTACCCCTTATTTTGCATTAATCTGATTAATAAAAGATCTCAATACTGTTTCAAGGCAATCTAAATCTTGTGGACGAGAAAAGCGATGATCTGCATCACGAACAAGTGTCAACGTTACATCATGGAGAGGTAAATGATCAAGTAAAGTCAATGTATGCTGATAGGGAATATCTTCATCTTCCATCCCTTGTAGAATATGGACTGGACACCCAACATCAATGCATCCTTTCATAACACAATTTTCGCGCCCATCTTCAATTAATTTTTTTGTAAAGGGCATTGGCTCTGTATCATCAACAGCAGGTCGTTCAATATAGCCTTTTTCTTCCAAAATCTTCCATTCTTCTGGGCCTAATTTTGGTTCCACCAATGTTTGTGTAAAATCAGGCGCTGGAGCAATCAATATCATGCCAGCAAGCTTCTTATTTTTCTGTGCTAGCATCATAGCAAGCCTTAGTGCAATCCACCCACCCATAGAGGAACCAATCAAAATTTGTGGACCCTCACAATAGGTTTCAAAAGTCGCTAAACTTTCCTTAACCCAACGCGAAATTGTTCCTTGAAAAAAATCACCTTCAGATTCTCCATGTCCAGAATAATCAAAACGTAAACAAGACAAATCATTCTTCTGAGCAAACTGATCAACTAACGTTGCCTTACTTCCCAACATATCGGATTGATAGCCAGGAAGCCAAACCAAACCTGGAGATTGGCGCCCCTTGCGATAGCGTACTGCAAGTGTGGTGTTCTCAAACGAAAAAAACTGACAAGGAATATGTTGATCCATGATTCTTTATCCTCCATAAAACAATTTCTTTAAATTAAGAGAAAACTTTTATAATCTAAATCATTCCAAAAAGTAATAAATCAAATAATGAAAATAACACGAATTATAGTTGTTTTTAGGTGCATAATTGTATATTAAATTAACTGTAGTTGAATCAAAATTTAAGGAGCATAAACCATTCGTAAACCGTTTAAAATGACACCTACCCAAAAAGACGGACCACGTTCAAATAAGGATATTCGGGTACCTCATGTTCAGCTTATCAATGATGAGGGACAACATCAGGGAGTTGTTGCGATACAAGAAGCTCTTGCTATGGCTGCAGATGCGGGACTTGATTTGGTTGAGATTGTACCAAATGCAGAGCCACCCGTATGTAAAATCATCGATTTGGGAAAATTAAAATATCAAACCCAAAAAAAAGCTGCTGAAACACGTAAGAAGCAAAAAGTCATCGAAATCAAAGAGATTAAGATGCGCCCAAATGTTGATGTCCATGATTATGGAGTCAAGCTCAAGGCTGTTCATCGCTTTATTGATCATGGTGATAAAGTAAAGATTACTTTGCGTTTTCGTGGTCGTGAGATGGCTCACCAAGATCTTGGATTAAAGCTTCTTCAGCGTGTGAAAGAAGATACAAGTGAAATTGCCAAAATCGAATTGGAGCCAAAGCTTGAAGGCCGGCAAATGATGATGGTGATAGCACCTAAATAGTTTTGCATTGGAATAATATTCGCATGCAACTCATTAGCATGGGCGTATGGTATTTTTAGAAGCACCACATAGAGTTTTTGTGGTGCTTTTAAGGTTTTATAAATGTGTATAAAGCCTTTTAAGAGTTTAATAATGCTTGATCGATTTATAAGAAGAATTCGTTATTTTGCATATTAAATGAGAAAGCTCAAACATCGTAAGGCCTTCTTATTTCAAGCACTCTTATCATGCAATGCGGCGAAATTGTTTGCTTACACATCACAAATGGAGATGATACATAAAAAATTATTAAAAAAGCAGAAATGTTTTTTGTGAGCCATTTCAAGTGCCAAAGGCTATCACAATACGGAAATTGGTAAATACAATAGTGAAACTCGCCGGTATCTTTTATTGAAAACTAAAAATAATGATGAACAACGAATTTTCGTTATACCTTTTACAGAAACTTTGCACTACATTCTTCACTCTCGCCGTCGTGAAATTGATATGATGAGCCTTGAAAGAAAAGACTATTTTTGTAAAAAAGATTAAGGGGCTTTTTAATTAAGAGTGTTTCAATCTTGCATAAAATAATGAGAGAATATAGAAGCACTTCATGGCTAAAAAACAAATTTCCTCTTTCGACAAACATCTTATTATCCGCCTTTTACGAGAAAATTTTCGTAAACATATGCGTTGGTACAGTGCGGCTATCTTCTCAATGATCATCATTTCTTGTACCACAGCAACCAGTGCATGGATTATGCGGGATGTTGTTAATCAGATTATTGATGCACAAAATTTTCCTATGATTGTTTTGATTTCTAGCTTCATTGCTTTTATCTTTATTCTCAAAGGAGTTGCAACTTTTTTCCAAACTTACTTTCTAAACAAAGCAGGCAACAGTATCATTGCTGAACAACAGCGTAAAATTTTTGCACGACTTATGGAACAAGGAGTCTCTTTTTATCATAATAATACTTCATCTGATCTTCTTGTTCGTGTAACTCATAATGCAACAGCCGTACGTAATATAATTGATACTATTATCACAACTTTTGTACGTGATTTGCTTTCCGTTAGTGGTCTGTTGCTTGTCATGTTCATTCAAAACTTTGTGTTAATCTCCATTACTTTAATCGTAGGACCACTAGCTTTTTTAGGCGTTCGAATGGCTTTAAAACGCGTTCGCAGCTTGATGGAAAAAGAGCTCCTTTCACTTGGTGAAATTATCAAAATCGTACAGGAAACGGCTGTTGGTATTCGAATCATCAAGGCCTTTTCACTAGAAGAAGTCATGAAAAAACGGATGGACAAAGCCATTTGTGATGTTGAAAAACAAACAAACAGTATTGCAACACTCGAAGCTATTACCAATCCAATTATGGAAACACTCACGGGTGTTGCCATTGCAGGTATTATTTGTTTTTCCGGTTATCTTGCAACCCAACGCGCAGGTGTTCAAGGTGAATTTATGTCCTTTATTGTTGCTTTACTTTTAGCTTATGAACCCGCAAAAAGACTAGCAAATGTACGTGTTAAAATTGAATCTGGCTTGGTCAATATCCGTACGATGTTTGAAATACTCGATTGTCCCCTTACAGTTGTAGAACATAAAGAAGCTAAAGATCTGAATAAAACGCAAGGAACTATTCGTTTCGAACATGTTTCTTTTGCATACACTAATAACAAAATGATATTGAAAGACATCAACCTAGAAATAGAAGCCGGAAAAATGACAGCATTGGTGGGACCATCCGGTTCGGGAAAATCAACCCTTATCAACCTTATTATGCGCCTCTATGACCCCACAAAAGGACGCATATTGATTAATGATCAAGACATTCGCTACACAACATTTCGCTCTCTGAGAAACCTGATGGCCTATGTAGGACAGGATACTTTTCTCTTTCAAGGAACTGTTAAATATAATATCGGGCTTGGAAAAGAAGGGGCTAGTGATGACGAAATTATCGAAGCAGCAAAAGCAGCAAATGCTCATGACTTTATTATGAGTTTGCCAAATGGTTATGATACACAGATAGGTGATAATGGCTGTAATCTTTCAGGGGGGCAAAAACAACGACTCGCTATCGCTAGAGCAATGATTCACGATAGTGAAATTCTGATTCTTGATGAAGCAACAAGTGCGCTCGATTCACACACCGAAGCACAAATTAATGAAGCCATTCACCACCTTACTAAAGGACGCACAACGATCATTATTGCTCATCGCCTTTCAACGATTGCTCGTGCTCATAAAATTGTGGTCATACAAAATGGACAACTGATTGAACAAGGTACTCAAAAAGAATTGCTAGCAAAAGAAAATGGGTTTTATAAAAAACTTCATAATATCCAGTTCAAAAAACATACCTCCTAATTTCTAGATCCTTAAATAAGATTTGAAATAAAAAATGGATAGAAGGTAATGCTCCATTTATAAAAAAAGACTTGTTATCAAGAAAAAGCATTACTTCAATCAAGAATTGGTAAAGAATTTATGGTTTATTGAAAATAAAATTCTTGGATTTAGATGAAAACTTTACTCGTTGTTTTGTTGAATGCAAAAGATAAGATGTAATTTGCTTATTGCAAATTTTCTTTATATTTATGATGAATCAATCAAAAGCGCTTGTTGTACGTCATAAGAGATATTGGTATATGCATAAAAACTCTTAAGATAAGCAATAAAAATACCTCTACACTTTCAAGTGAAAAGATTGTCAGCAACATGAAAAGCTGGAAAATAGAATGATAATGCCGGCTTATAGCTTTAGCAAATACTTATACCTTTATTAATAACGGTAGTGTAGATTTTATACCATTCATAAGAGGTACTTTATACCATTTCACAAGCAATCTTATGAAATAGACTCAAGCGCACATTGAGAAATGTTCCTTTAAAACAAGTACATAAACTTGCAACACAATAATGTTATATTTTGGAGTATTCTGTTTGGGGAGCTATTCGTTATAAGAAAAGTGATCTCATTCAAGACACAATAAACAAAAATCTAAAATAATAGGTAATTTTTATTATTAAAAAATATTGCTTTAAATGCGTTTGACAATAAAATCGATATCTTATGAATTCTCTGCTTGCCTCATGCTTTTGACGGTCTTTAATGGAATCATGTCCTTCACGTAAAAACAGAATGCCATTGTGTTGCAAATTCACGTACTTGTTTTAAAGAGACCTCTCTCAAAGTCTTCCCTAAGCCCATTTCGCGATAACATTCGTGAATTGTATAACGATAAATCCATTAACCCCCTCTATCTTTACGCTTATGGAGTAATAAACCGGCACCATTCACACTATTCTGCCAGTCCCTAATGTTGCGACAGCTCTTAGCTCTCGAGATGATTCATAAGAGGCATTTTTAGTCATTTCTTAATAGTTTTATCCACACAGGATTCCCCGCTTGTAGCATACAAGCCGAATGGTTTTGATTGATTCAATACGAAAGAGATTCGTACGATATTCAAAGTTCTAATTCAAGTTGAATAACAATAAATTATCTTTATAAATCAATATATTGCACACACTACATTCTTTAGGCAACAGCACGATATGGGCTTGAAAACAAGGTAAGGTATTTCTCTAAAATAAATATATAGCAGCAAAATAACATACTATCTTTCGTGAAGATTTTGTCCCTTTAGAGAATAGCATAACAAAAAATCGAATATTTCAGATATATCTCTTCACGCCTCAACAAAAAGCTTCTTCTTTTATAGGATTTCTAGTCTATGCCTCCTTCCTCAGATTTAGAAATGAAAGACAAAAAACGAAGAAATTGTTTTTTTAAAATTCAATCTTTAATAATCTCTTTCATAAAAGAGACCTATACTAGAATTTTGTTCATTTCCTATAGCACCTTTAGCTTTGAGATGACGCGAAATATCTAAATTAATTGTCCCTTTCGTCGTTCCATCAGACCCTGCTTCAAAGCCCAAATAAATATTATTGTGTATGTAGCGTCCAATACGTAAGCCTGTATTACCCTTCTCATTAACGATAACATCAAGATCATCAAGTCCAATTTTAGTTCGTAAAGTATTCAACAAAGATGTATTAGAAGCACCTGCAAGATCAGCCGCTGCTGCTGCAAGTTGAGCAATCTGAAATGGTGATAATTCATTAAGAGAGCGATTAAAAATCAAACGAGCCAAAATCTCATCCTGAGGCAAATTTGGTTGTGAAGAAAAATTAATATCAAGATTATCAACCGTCCCACTTACAGTTACAGTGACGCGAATATCACCACTGTTATTGTTGGTTACAAAATAAACCGTAGGATTAAGATTACCACTAAAACTCGCTTGTCCTTGATCAAAATTAAGACGTTGCGACAGGATATCAAAACGTCCACGAATCATTCTAAATTCACCAACTGGATGCACATCATTCAATGGACCTGCTAGATTAATGCGTCCTCCCAGTTCAGCATCTAAGCCTTTTCCGCGTACAAAAAATTGATTGCGTGCTGTAATACGCATATTTGATAGCACGACAGATGACGATTCTTGTGTAACTATACGGCTTTTGCTTTTGTTCGTGTTCTTAACATCAGCACGTTCAAGTGTTGTTTGAATCGATTTAGTTAAATTCTTATTTCTAACATCAAGAAACTTGGCACTTTTAAAATGATCAGGAACAAAAACTTCAGCTTTTTCAACGATGATATCACCACCAAGAACAAGATTATTTAAAAAATGACCTGTCATTGTCATCTCACCTGATAATGTTGCCAGAATCATAGAACCATCATTATAATTGGCATTATCAAGATGAAATATCAAATCTGTCTCTAGACTATTAGAGATACGACCTGAAGCAGAAATTCCCCCCCCCTCAAACGAAGAAGCTGAAGCTTTCTCTATAAGGATATGATCACCTTTCAATTTGCCTTCAAGCTTTATATTATTCAATCCTACATTTGTTTGTGAATCAAAAAAGCTACCGTCGCCTATAGAAATATTTCCTAACAATTGTGGCTTTGATAACGCCCCATTAAGAGCTGTATCAATTCTTGCTGTACCCGTTATATGTGCACCACGCTTGGCTAATAAGAGATTAACAAAATCAAGAGGCATTATCCCTTTAACGTTTAATTTTGCCTCTGAACCATTAAGAGACACAGGCCCATGGATGGAAAGATCTAATCCTTTATCTCCAGTAGCTATCATATTTTCAATATGAAATGTCGATTTTTTATAAGAACCACGAGCATTTATATTGATTGACATCGGTCCTTTATGCGTCATAGCGGTTAAATTTTGACTAGAAAGCTCAAAATGAGCAGATGGATCCTTCATTGTTCCACCAATATCAACTTTACCTATCACTGTCCCATCAAGCGCTTGTCCTGCAATAAAACCATTCGCCAAACGTGCAGATAAATTTTGCAAATTAATATGAAGATCAAGCGCATTTTTCTCTAGAGATACATGCCCCTGAGCTTGTGCTTGTACTCCTTCTCCTGTTAAATTTGCATTCAAAGTAAGATTTTGATCTACAGTGTTCCCCGTAGCAGAAAGAGAAAAAGGCATAATTTTTTTATCTTGAAAAGCAACGGTTGTCAGTCCCTCACCTTTTATATCGTAAGTTATATTAGGTTTTTTTAAATGACCACGAATCATAACCTGCCCTGTTACACTCCCTGCTGCTCCAAGATCAGATTTCCACAGATTGACTAAAGCAGCAGGAAGCGCATTCATTGTAAGTTGCAAATTCATGGTATCTTGAATATTCCCTGCTAAGATGATGTTGCCTCCATTTATTGCAATTCCTAATTCATTGATTGTCATTCCATCTTTATCAAAAGCAATTATGGATGGCTTCGGCAATGTTGCATGAAAAGTATGTTGTTTTAAGTCCACAGTTTCAATTTGCACTTCTCGTTTTATACTTTCTGGAAGTTCCTCAACCATTAAACGACCAGAAAGCCGTGCATTGAGAGTATCATGCAACATCGCTTGGACAGTAAAAACCGTTTGTCCATTATTCCTATCAGCGTGAGCATTTAAACGATTGACCATTACCAAAGGTGTTTGAATATGTTCTGCATTGATAACTCCTTCAAACTGAGTCATGCCAAAAGGATCGAATATGTCAGCATCTATTGCCAATTTTTTTATTTTATTCTTGGAAAAATTCAAATGGTTAACATGCGCCTTCACATTGGTTTTTTGTCTGCCATTTTGTTCATCAAAAATAAAATCTCCTTTTACTTTTCCACTACCATCCTGCAAAAATAACGCTGAAAGTACGGAAATATCATCGGCATCAATATGCAGCGCTCCTTTCAAAAAACCGCCAAGTTGTTGAGAAAGATCACCCGTTATTTTTGCACTTCCCCCTCTAATATCGATATTTTTAAGTTTTCGAATTTTATGAGAATCTTCAAAAGAGGCCGATACATGCAAAGGTTTCTTAGCAAAAATCCCTTCACCTTTTACCACCCCCGTTAAAGAAGTAATTGGTGCTGTATTATCTACAAATGCATCTATGTTAAGTGTTGTGTTTTGAAGTTTCTTCCCTACAATTAATGCTTCAGCAATATGGGCACGTGTATTTAGTTTTATATGGCTATTGCGCCCTCTCGCCGTACTTTGAATTGTAAGCGCACCGCTTATCTTTGGATCTAATTTGGACAAATCAGATATTTGAGCAGATAGATCCATTTTAGCGCTTTCATCTGAAAAATAACCATTAGCCTCTATGTTTGTATATTGATTTTTCAAATTAAAATGACGAAAAATGACACCCCTCGTATTTCGAGTAACACCACCTGAAAGAGTGATGTTTCCTTTGAATAAACGATCAAAAGACTGCATGCCTATTTTCATATCGTCAGCCATTCCTGATAATTGGAGATCAAAAATGCCACTCAATAAACTGATCGTTCCTTTGGCTTTAATATCTGCACTACCAGAAAGTGATTGTTTACTGAACACTTCCAAAGGAGTTAATGTTTGAGCTTTTAAACCGAGATCGCCTTTAAAAATAAAATTCTCCATTGTCCCTTTTAACCAAGAAGAAAAACCCTGAGCCGTAACACTCAGATCATGAATCAAAATTGGTTTGTTCGAAACAATATCCGTATCTAAATGCACATGAACCGCTTGGCTTAAATTTTCTACTAACGCTCCCTTAATCTTTTTAACCCCTTGAAGCGTCCCTTTAACCTGAACACCAACATGACGAGAAGCTGCATTATCAAGATTTTCGCTTACTCCTCCCATATCAAAAATTGCATCGCGAATATAAATATTTTTATTGCTTAAATGATTTACAACCAACCGCCCACTCCAAGATTGTTGACCTTCGCGACCATAGTCAATGTTCAAAGCAAGAGTATTCGCAGATTTTGGCACGTCTGATATAGGTAAATGAACAGAATCCTTTTCGTTATCAAGAGCCATTTTTCCATCAACAAAAAGCCGTCGCAAAAATCCATCGGCGGTTATTTCAGCATTGGCTATAACGTTCATTGCTTTGTTCTGAATAACCATCTGATCAAGGTGTGTCACACCTTCTTTTGTTCTTCTTGCCTTTGCTTTTAATGTTATATTAGATTCGAAGAGACTACGATATTGAGAAGGTATTAAAGGGCTCAGTGTTCCCTCTAGTTTCGTAGAAAAACTCTGTCCTTCTGGAACACTTGCAAGAATAACATTACCATCTACAATAGAATGATGATCAGACTCTAAAGAAAGTTTGATAACCAAATCATCAAAAGTACCATCACCTTTCAGGACGAGATTTAATGCTGGACATTGTTCAATGTTAAAAATATTTGCCAAAATACCATTTTGTGGTTCGTTAGCAGAAATATCAATTTGAGCTGTACGATTACTATCAGATATCTTGGTGAGAACAGAAAAAGAACCCGGTGCATCTAAACGATGCGCCGCTATATCAACATCAAAATTACCACTAGCCAAGGTGAAATTGCCTTTTAAGGACATATCAGCAGAAAAACCAAAAAGATTCTGTTCAAATGTCACATGTTGAGCTGTAAGCGTATTGATAGAAAGAGCAAGCGGTAATTTTGGTAAAGAGAACTTACCCGTCTCAAGGGAAGAAACAAAAGAAGAATTGCCTTGCGGTTTGCGTAAGAATGTAACCTGTTCTGCCGAAAGCTGGTTAATATCCATCCGCCCTCTCAGCAATGCTAGACGATTCCAATCCATTTTAGCATTGGTAATTTTAAGCCAAACCCCTTTTTTATCACTGACAGTAATAGTATCAATTGATGTTTGAGAAGACAGTGTCCCTTGCATATTGTGTAAACGAACTTGACGATTAGGCGCTGAAAGCTTTCGTTCAATTAAAGAAACAAACCATGAGCGATCATCTGTTTTCATTTCGCTAGAGGGAAGAATGTCTCCTCTTTGCGCAAAAACAAAACCACCCACCCCAAAAAACAAAAATACAAAGAAGAAAGCTGATAAACGTACACCTTTTTTCATTAAAATGCTTGCCCTATACCCACATAAAAACCAATGCGAGGGTCACCCTTCTCTCTCTTTAAAGGAAAGGCTAAATCAACGCGTAAAGGACCAAGACCCGTCATATAACGTCCTCCTATACCGGCTCCCCATTTAATTTTTTGAGAAAAATCAAAATTCGCCTTTTCCCCTACTAAACCTCCATCAAGAAAACCGACAACCCCTATTTTATCATTTAAAGAAACACGCAATTCTGCCGATCCCTCAATAAGCGCCCGTCCACCAACAACCGCATCATTTTCTATTTTGATACCAATATTACGGTAAGCATAACCACGAACAGAGCCCCCACCACCAGCAAAAAAAAGCGTATTTGCGGGTACTTGTGCTGTATCATTCCCAAGAATTGTACCAAGCTTTGCCCGCGCAGCAACAACAAAACGATCCCCTTCATCCAACGCCCAATAAGAACGACCTTCTGCTGTTACTTTTGCAACAAAGTTGCTAAAACGCATCTCATAAAAAGGCTCAATGAAAACTTCACCATATAAACCTTTTGTTGCATTAAACTTATTATTACGACTATCGTAAATCAAGCCGCTAGGGAAACCGATTGTTGTAAAATTACGGCTCCCAAAATAGATATCACGTGAATAACCATTTGAAACTTCTACAGCAGCCTGTCCCGATAGATTACCATTGAAAATATGCGTAATACCTAATTTTCCTTTGATGGCTTTTGTCGTATAATTTTCTAAAACATCTTGTTGTATTTTTAATTCTGACCTGAGATCTGTATCTGGCGTGAGTACACCAGGCTTTATAAACGTGCCACCGAAAAGATAATCAAAATTTTTAAAATTATATGATTGCTTTTTATTGCTACCAACACCACTTATTTTTGTTTCAATTTTAAGAGTCTCTGCATGACCCAAAAGATTGTTATGCATCCAATAAGTCTCAAAACCAGCACCATCTAATGTTGAATAGCTACCGCCTACACCAAAACGACGCGGTTTACGTTCTTGTACAACAAGCATAAGCGGTAAACTACCATCTAGATTAATAGTATCAGCCTCACGTATATTGATAGCACGAAAAACACCAAGGCGCGCAAGACGTTCATTTGCCTTAGCTAACGCATCGGAATCGTATATCTGCCCTGGTTTCAATCCAGTCATCCACGCGATATAAGCTGAATCTACACGTGGTTTCTTACTTATATTACGCACACTTAAAGGACCATAATGAGCCTTTTGTCCAGGACCAACAACAATCCGTCCTTCAACACGCAATGTAGCATGATCAGCCACGACTTCACTCTTCATAATTTTAGCTTTAGCATAACCTTGTTGCCGCCATCCTTCTATCGCCCATTTTTCTGCTTTCAAAATGGTTTCAGATTTAGCAATAGCCCCAACTTTATAGCCCAATTCTTCAATTGTGGGCATTTTATGCGCTTTACGTTTTTCAAACGGAGCTACTTTATCAATATTGGCAATACTAAAAACATATTGTGGACCAGCATTAATTGTAATAACGATATTCGATTGTGCTGGAAGTTGAGTTACCGGACTTAAATCAGCGACTTCTAAGCCATTAATTTTAATACTAATAACACCACCATAGCGTCCATCAGCATAAAGAGCAGAAAGAATTGCTCGATAATCTGAACGCGCCTTGGCTAGCAAACCAGAAGAACTGGCGGATGCTTTCTCTTTATCAGCAACAAGAGAAGAAACAGATTTAACTATTTTTATACCTTCTAATGGCGCACCTGGCGGTGCAACAACATCAACTTTATAAAATCTCTCTGTACTTTTTGCATAATGTGAAGGAGAATTTGTTTTCTTTTTACCAAAAAGAGGAATGCCGAAAAAATCAAATGCAGCAAGAGGCTGTGGAAAAGAAAAAGAAAAACACAAGCCTATAAAGACACAGCGCACAGTCCCTGATTTTAACAAAATTCTTGTCTGGTATACCATAAAATCAGATACCTTATAATACACTTTGCCTCTACTACGCTTTAAATAATATAAAAATAAGAAAGGTAAATATAATTACTTTGCACATTTTACGCGTTTTATCACATCAAATAACACTCTGCGATACATAACGTCACCCTCCCCTTATATTTTCATAAAATTCTGCACTGTTGTATAACACGAACAGCCTCATTCTTTTTTTCTTAACATATTTATTTAGCTTATTATAAATGTTTTATTGCGTCCCATATTATCATGGTTAAATTTGTACAAATGACTTTCCATGAGAACGCTAAAAACTGCCCATGTATATAGATCTCTCTATAAAAAAAACCATAGAGATGCTTCTTGATTTTTATAAATAGATATGATTGTCTCTACCAAGTCTAAAGGGGGAAAATAAATAAATGATCGCACGTATTACAACTGTTGCTTTTCGCGGTCTAGAAGCAGTCCCTGTCGATGTACAGGTTATGATTTCGTCTGGTAAAATAGGAATGGCTATTGTTGGATTAGCTGATAAGGCAGTTGCAGAAAGCCGTGAACGTGTACAAGCAGCCCTCCACGCTTGTGGACTTTCTATGCCTACTAAACGAATTACGATTAATCTTGCACCAGCTGATTTGCCTAAAGAGGGATCGCATTATGATTTGCCAATCGCCGTAGGCTTAATGCTTGCTATGGGAATCCTCCCTCCTGAAGTAGCACAAGACTATATCATTTTAGGAGAATTATCACTGGATGGTTCGCTTACCGCTGTTAATGGTGTTTTACCAGCCGCCATGACAGCTTTATCACTCGATAAAGGGCTGATTTGTCCCTTCCAATGTGGACCTGAAGCAGCATGGGCAAATGCAGAAATAAATATTCTTGCTCCAGAGACTCTGCTCACTATAGTCAACCATTTCAAAGGAACCCAAATTCAAAAACGTCCACAACCGCGCCAATATACTATCGAAACTGAACTTCCAGATCTTTGCGAAATCAAAGGACAAAAAACAGCCAAACGTGCCTTAGAAGTTTGTGCTGCTGGACGCCATAACCTTTTGTTTGTAGGCCCCCCTGGTGCTGGGAAATCTATGTTAGCGCAACGCTTACCTTCCATTTTGCCACCTCTTGATAGCCGTGAGCTTTTAGATGTCTCTCTGATTGCTTCTATTACAGGAGAAACGGTTCATAATACCATTTCACTTCATTGCCCCTTTCGTTCCCCACATCATTCTGCTTCCATGGCCGCAATGATTGGTGGGGGGCTTAAAGGACGACCGGGAGAGGTCTCCCTTGCCCATAATGGTGTGTTATTCCTTGATGAATTGCCTGAATTTTCTCCGCAGGTTCTTGATTCTCTTCGTCAACCTTTAGAAAGTGGGGAGTCAGTTATCGCCCGCGCTAATCACCATATTAGCTATCCTGCTCGCTTCCAACTCATTGCCGCAATGAATCCTTGCCGATGTGGTATGGCAGGCGAAAAAGACCATGTTTGCCCTAAAGGAATACGCTGTCAAATCGATTATCAGTCCCGTATTTCTGGTCCTCTGCTTGACCGAATTGATTTACGGATTGATGTCCCTGCTTTGACAGCTATGGACCTTATGCAACCAGAACAATCAGAAAAAAGCTGCGACGTTGCCAAACGCGTCGCACGATGCCGTACCATTCAAGCTAAACGTTTTTCAACAATGGGGTTTGATCATATTCGTACCAATGGCGATTGCCCTGCCAAAATTATAGAACAGATTGCCATTCCTGATAAAAGTGCGACCATACTCTTACGAGATGTGAGTGAAAAAATGCACCTCTCTGCACGCGCTTATCATCGCATTCTCAAAGTTGCACGCACAATTGCTGATCTTGACGGATCAGATACTCTTTCACGCTATCATCTCGCAGAAGCTATTTCCTATCGACTAGGCGCAGAAAGATTAACAGCCCTTAATTAAAAAACTATTCATCAATAAAAACTTATTGGAAAATAACGCAAATAAAGTTCTGTAAGTTTACCATCTTCTTCTAGTGATTTCAGCGCATAATTGAGTATATCAACCAATTTTTCATTCTTTTTTGCAACAGCAAGCTGCATTCCTTGCCCCAATAACTGTGGCGCCATATATGCCCCCCCAACAAAATGGCAGCAATCAACAGATTTTTGTTTTTTGAACCATAATGATAAAGCAAATCCATCATCAAAAATAAGGTCAATTTTACGCTCTTGTAACGCTTTATAGAGCTCTTCTCTCTTTTTAAATCCTTGCCATTTGGCTTTAGGAAAATAATGTTGAAAGAGTTTTTCGTGAACACTTTTAGACAAAACACCACTGGTTAAATGTATCAATTGATCGCTTATTGGCTCATCGAGATTTAAACGTCGAGAAGCAACAAATCGCGCTGGAAAACGTAAATATGACTTTGTAAAAACAAGATCTTGCTGGGTTTTACTTGTTTCTTTTAAACCCGCAATAATGACTTCCGCATCACCATTTTCAACATGTTCTACAAGCTCTTTCCAAGGAATCACTTCTACTTCACAAAGCTTCTCTAATTTTAATTTTGAACAAATAGCGCGCAATAAATCGATATTATAACCTGCAAGATGCCCCGTTTGATCAATAAAATTAAAAGGAGGAAAATCAAAAGTTGTTACAAAACGCAAACGAAAGATATCCGTTGTATCAGGTTGTACCAAGTGTTCATGCGAATCAAAAAAAGAAGGCAGCCTTTCAGCTTCTGCGTAAGAGGAAAATAGAACCCCCCCTGCTACAAATAAAATACGAATAAAAATATTGTATGGATTATTGAATAAAAGATACCGTAAACGCAATTGAAGATGTTTTACATATATAGATTTTTTTATTTTCAAAATCTCTCCCCCATTTTTCAAAACTAAGATGCAACTCTTCTTAACTATTATCTAACGCACTTCACCAAAATATCTGGCGTTTAATAAATAAAATTCTTGCTATTTTTTAAAACTGTTAAAAAATTTAACAGTTTTCATATATTTTTTTTGAAACCATTGAAAATGCTTAGATTTCTGATGTTAATTTTCCAAAATAAATATATAAAAGGTAATTTTAGAGAAAGGTGATTTAATTTTTTAAATATAAGAAATAAGCTGTATATACTTTAGTGGCACACTTTATTTTATCAAAATATCTCGCGTATCTTAAAATATTAAGACCATTTCCTTGCGTATCACAACTAGGGAAGTATATAGATACTATTGAAGAAAAGAGTAAAAATACCCCTCAAATGCCGAGGTTTTTCTCAACATTAAGGTTGCATCAACATTTAAGAGTTGAAAAATAAAATGATGATTCTGGTTTGTGCTTTATTGTCAAGATGGGAAAGGTGGGAGACATGAATCTTGTAGTATTCACAGGGTATTTTGCGCTATATTATTCAAACATCGTTGTAAAATGAGTTTGGAAACATTGAGAGATGTTCCTTAAAAAAGCGCGAGAATATCAGCGCAATGGTGCTTTGTTTTAAATGAGGGACGTAACCTCCATTACAGAAATGAGAAAAGCATAAAGCGTAAGACAATGCGTCATCACCCTCATTATTCAAAAACATCACCGTAGACGTTTTTTAAAATTGTAAAGTTGAATATAAAAGATGATCGTGGAAACGTGTTTTTATATTTACGCGTTTATATTTTCCTCAAATGAGGCTTTTTTCACATTTTAAAGATGACACCAACCAATATACACAATATTTTCGCCTCAATCTAACATACAAAAGTTTGAACTGCTTAGAGAGCTCGTAACCTTTGTTTTAAATATATGGTAGAATTAGGATTGAAAATTGATTTATGGATAAAACAAGTAAGACCTCTGTTAGAGTAACACAAAAATGCATAACTAATTTTAAAACATTACGCATATGCAAAAATAAACAAAGTAAATAGCATCGTTTTATGAAACAACTTTTTGTATAAGTCAAAAGTGTTTATTCGCCTTATATCACCGCCCTCGTGTTTTACAGCATAACAGTACACTATCATTTCATCATTCTCTCCATTATATATCGACAGATATTGAATCTAGATCTGATATACGGTAAATATTTAATGTGGTTATTCCATAAATAACTGATCAGAACATTGAGCTTTGAAAAAAGCGGATAAAATATTGTAAATTGAACACAGGAATGGACTAACTTATGAGTGATGAAATAACCTCACCAGTACAAAGCAATAACTATGATGCCGCTTCTATCAAAGTTCTCAAAGGTCTTGATGCTGTACGCAAACGTCCTGGTATGTATATCGGTGATACTGATGATGGATCGGGTTTACACCATATGGTCTATGAAGTTGTAGACAATGCTATTGATGAAACTCTAGCCGGTCATGCTACTCTTGTAAACGTCACGCTCCATGCTGATGGTTCTTGTTCTGTTCGTGATAATGGACGTGGAATTCCGACAGATATCCATCCAACAGAAGGTATTTCTGCAGCTGAAGTTATTATGACACAGCTTCATGCCGGCGGAAAGTTTGATCAAAACTCTTATAAAGTTTCAGGCGGATTACACGGTGTTGGTGTCTCTGTTGTGAATGCATTATCCGTTTGGCTTAAATTGCAAATCAAACGCAATGGTAAAATTCATGAAATATCATTTACCCACGGGGTAGCTGATGCTCCATTAAAAGTTATTGGCGATTGCGATAGAGAAAGTGGAACAGAAATCAGATTTTTACCAAGTTCTGAAACTTTTACTATGGTTGAGTTTGATTTTGAAACTTTGGAGCGCCGCTTACGGGAATTAGCCTTTCTAAATTCTGGGGTTTATATTCTTCTTGTTGACGAGCGTCATGCTGATATTAAATCAGTTGAATTGCATTATGAAGGTGGATTAACGGAGTTTGTCAAATATATTGACCAATCAAAAAAAGCCCTGCTTGATAATCCTATTTATATTGCAAGTGAAAAGGATGGTATGAGTGTTGATGTTGCCCTATGGTGGAATGATTCCTATCATGAGAAGGTCTTGTGTTTTACCAATAATATTCCTCAGCGTGACGGTGGAACTCATTTGATAGGTTTTAGAAGTGCCCTTACGCGCCAAATTAATGGCTATGCTGAATCTTCAGGTATTGCTAAAAAAGAAAAAGTGAACTTAACCGGTGATGACTGCCGTGAAGGATTAACAGCTATTCTTTCTGTCAAAGTTCCTGATCCAAAGTTTTCTTCACAAACAAAGGATAAGTTAGTCTCTTCTGAAGTGCGCCCTATTGTTGAAAATTTGGTCAATGAAGGTCTTTCAGTATGGCTGGAAGAACATCCTCATGAAGCAAAACTTCTCATTAGTAAAGTGGTAGAAGCTGCAACAGCACGTGAAGCAGCGCGCAAAGCACGTGAACTCACAAGACGAAAAGGGGCACTTGATATCACTTCTCTGCCAGGAAAGCTTGCCGATTGCCAAGAACGTGATCCTGCAAAATCAGAAATCTTTATTGTCGAGGGGGATTCGGCTGGCGGTTCAGCAAAAAGTGGGCGCTCACGTCAAAATCAAGCAATTTTACCCCTTCGTGGTAAAATCCTCAATGTTGAACGAGCACGTTTCGACCGCATGCTCTCATCTGATATGATTGGAACACTTATTACAGCTCTTGGAACGTCTATCGGTAAAGATGAATTTTCACCGGATAAATTACGTTATCATAAGATTATTATCATGACGGATGCGGACGTTGATGGAGCCCATATTCGAACTTTGCTGCTTACTTTCTTTTTTAGACAAATGCCTGAATTGATTGAACGTGGTCATCTTTATATTGCTCAGCCTCCTCTTTATAAAGTATCGCGTGGAAAATCTTCCCAGTATATTAAAAATGAAGCAGCGTTTGAAGAATTCTTGATCGATACTGGATTAGAAGAAACAACGCTTGAGCTTTCAACGGGAGAAGTTCGTGCAGGGGCTGATTTGTATCAACTCGCTAAAGATGCTCGTATATTACGTCAACTTTTAAATGGTCTTCATACCCGTTATGATCGTAATATTGTTGAACAAGCAGCAATTGTTGGCGCTTTTAATCTTGAAGTCTTTGCATCACAAGAAAAAGCGCAAAAAATAGCAGATACTATAGCACACCGCCTTAATCTGATTGCTGATGATATGGAACAAGGTTGGAGTGGACAATATACAGCAGATGGAAGTTTATGTTTTGAGCGTATTTTGCGTGGTGTTAAAGATGTTGTTACGCTTGATGTGGGACTTATAAATTCAACTGATGCACGTCAAATTGATCGCATTTCCCAAAATTTTATCGACATATATCATCCTCCTGTTCTTTTACGTCGCAAAGATAAAACAGAGCGTATTTTTGGTCCTATGAGCCTCTTAGAAAGCATTTTTACAAACGGTAAAAAAGGTGTTACTCTTCAACGTTATAAAGGTCTTGGGGAAATGAATGCTGAACAACTTTGGGAAACAACGCTTGATCCCAATGCACGTTCTCTTTTA
Source organism: Bartonella sp. CB10SXKL (assembly GCF_042195515.1). Classification (NCBI taxonomy): domain Bacteria; kingdom Pseudomonadati; phylum Pseudomonadota; class Alphaproteobacteria; order Hyphomicrobiales; family Bartonellaceae; genus Bartonella; species Bartonella sp. CB10SXKL. Next base: position 159,384 of record NZ_JBHION010000001.1, read on the forward strand.
CAAGTAAAAATTAATGATGCAACCGATGCAGATTCACTTTTTTCTCGTCTCATGGGTGATGAAGTTGAACCTAGACGTATTTTTATTCAAGACAATGCCTTAAACGTTGCCAATCTTGATATCTAAAGGTACTCTTCTGTTTTTGGCTGTGTAAATGTCGTAGTTTTATACGTTGTTTTTTCGTAGTTGAACATTCCCTCTCTATTTCATTTACGATAAAAGAAAAATAAGGAAGATCATATACATGGCAATTGAAACAGAACGTGTAGGAACCAAGGGTGGCATGGAGCACTCTTTTGGTTTTACAAGAGTAGATGAAACGCAAAAACAATCCATGGTGGATGGTGTGTTTCATTCTGTCGCTGAAAATTATGACAAGATGAATGATATCTTATCCTTAGGGCTACACCGTGTGTGGAAAAATTCCATGGTTGCTTGGCTTTCCCCACCAGCACTTTCTCATTGGAAAGTTCTTGATGTCGCTGGCGGTACAGGTGATATTGCTTTTCGTATTCTTAATGCTTCACGCCAAAAAGCCCATGCTACAGTACTTGATATTAATGGCTCAATGCTCAGCGTTGGCAAAAAACGCGCACAAAAAAATGGTCTTGCCCCTCTGATTGATTTTGTTGAAGCCAATGCAGAAAATCTACCTTTTGAAGATCAAAGCTTTGACGCTTACACGATTGCTTTTGGAATTCGCAATGTTCCTCATATTGATCAAGCTCTTAGAGAAGCTTTTCGTGTTTTAAAGCCCGGTGGACGTTTCTTATGTTTAGAATTTTCAAATGTCGAGATGCCTTGGCTCGATAAAATTTATGATCTTTGGTCTTTCCATGCTATCCCTACGCTGGGTCAATTTATCGCAAATGATGGCGATGCTTATCGTTATTTGGTTGAATCTATCCGCAAATTTCCTAAGCAAGATGATTTTGCCCATATGATCAAGCATGCGGGGTTTTCGCGGGTATCGTACCGCAATCTCACCGGTGCGATTGCAGCGCTGCATTCAGGTTGGAAAATTTAAAAATGGTGCAAATTTCCCCTTACTTTCAATTGATGCGTGCAGGATGGGTTTTAACACGTGAAGGTGTTTTAAGTGCTCTTCCTCATGATGATCTTCAAGGATTTCCAGCGCTATGTCATCGTATAGCGGGCGCATTAGCAAGACGCAAAACAAAAAAGAAACAGCGATCTGAAAATATTTCGTATGCCATTAATAAGCTTGGACCCTCTTACATAAAACTTGGTCAATTTCTTGCAACAAGGCCTGATATTGTCGGCCATGATATTGCGAAAGATTTGTCACAACTACAAGATCGCGTCCAAACATTTTCTTGTACCGCCGCTATTGCTCAAATTGAAAGTTCTCTTGGTCGCTCTATTGATGATTTATTCGTAAATTTTTATCCCCCCATTGCCGCCGCTTCTATTGCTCAAGTTCATCCAGCTGAATACAGTGATGAAACTGGCCATACGACAAAATGTGCTGTAAAAGTTATTCGTCCCAATATCAGAGCACGTTTTTCTAAAGATCTTAGAGGATTCTATCTCATTGCTCATTTACAAGAGCGCTATATCCCTGCCTCTCGAAGGCTTCGTCCTGTTTGTGTAGTGGATACTTTAGCACAAACAACACGGCTTGAAATGGATTTACGCCTAGAAGCAGCAGCTATATCTGAAATGGCTGAAAATATTCAACATGATACAGGCTTTCGGGTTCCACGTATTGACTGGGAACGGACAGGACGTAATGTCCTTACAATGGAATGGATTGATGGTATAAGAATATCCGAAACTTCCAAACTTAAAGAAGCAGGTTTTGATTTGAAGGCGCTCGCTATTACGCTTATTCAATCTTTTCTTCGCCATACATTGCGTGATGGTTTTTTTCACGCCGATATGCATCCTGGTAATTTATTTGTAGATGAAAAAGGATGTATTGTTGCTGTTGACCTAGGCATTACAGGAAGGCTTGGTAAAAAAGAAAAGCATTTCCTTGCTGAAATCCTTTATGGCTTTATTACCCGCGATTACCATCGGGTTGCACGCGCCCATTTTGAGGCAGGTTATGTTCCTTCACACCATAATATTGAAAGCTTTGCGCAAGCCAACCGCGCTATTGGCGAACCAATTCACGGACAATCAGCACAAAGCATTTCCATGGCTAAATTGCTCACTTTATTGTTTGAAGTCACTGAATTATTTGACATGCAAACGCGACCTGAACTTTTATTGTTGCAAAAAACGATGGTTGTTGTGGAAGGCGTTGCCCGCACATTAGACCCCACTTTTAATATGTGGAAAGCTTCTGAACCCGTTGTCAAAGAATGGATTAGTAAAAATTTAGGACCCGTAGGCGTTGCCAAAGACTTTAGTGAAGGAGCACAAGCTCTCCTTTCGCTGGCACGCAAAACACCACAATTGGTTCAAAATTTCCAACGGATAGAAGAAGATTTTAATCAAATGAGAAAAACAGGTTTTAATCTTTCTCCTACTACCCTCAAACAACTTGCTGTGGAACAAAGTCATCGAAACCGTTATGGTCGTTATAGCCTTTTCATCATTGCACTTTGTTGCACTTTTCTTACTTTTTACTTTTTTCATCTTTTCTAATCTCCTTAATATGCTAAAAATATCAACAATGAAATCATTGCAATCATTTTATTTCTTGGAGGTATTTTATGGCCAGTATTACCATTCGTAACCTGTCTCCTGAAACCAAAGAAGCTTTGCGTATACGCGCCGCGCAAAATGGTATTTCTATGGAAGAAGAAGTCCGACGCCTTTTAAGCAATCCCACTCCTCTCACCACACAACCCCTTCATGCTAGTGCTGTTGAAGTGAAATCATTGAAATCAAAATCTCTCCTTCTTATTATTGGTGGAAGTATTGCATCCTATAAAGCACTTGATTTGATTCGCCGTTTACAAGAACGTGGAGCACACTTAAAAGTTGTAATGACAAAAGCAGCGCAAAAATTTATTACGCCTTTAGCCGCTGAAGCTTTAAGCGGTGGTACTGTATATACTGATTTATTTTCACGCGAAGAAGAACATGATATTGGACATATCCGATTAGCACGTAACGCTGACCTTATTATTTTAGCCCCTGCTACAGCCAATCGCATTGCAAAAATAGCCAATGGCATAGGAGATGATCTGACTGATTGCATTCTTTTAGCGGCACGCTGTCCACTCTTAATTGCACCCGCCATGAATCCGTCCATGTGGGCGCATCCTGCCACTATTCGCAATGTTGCACAACTGCGCGCAGATGGCGTTCATATCATCGGACCAGAAATCGGAAATATGGCTGAACGTGACGAGATAGGATATGGGCGCATGAGCGAACCTTTAACTATTGTTGCTACCATAGAGGCTCTTTTGAATGGGCATGAAAAACCTCTCTCTGACCGCCATTTCATCGTTACCTCTGGCCCTACCCATGAACCAATTGATCCAGTACGTTATCTTGCTAATCGGTCTTCAGGTAAACAAGGTCATGCCATCGCAACCGCTCTTGCGCATTTGGGTGCAAAAGTAACACTTATTTGTGGACCTGTTAATCTTGCAGACCCACAAGAAGTAAAAACCATTCATGTTGAAACAGCACAACAGATGTTACAAGCCGTTCAAACCGCATTGCCTGCTGATGGTGCCATCTTTGTTGCCGCTGTTTGTGACTGGCGCAGTCAAACGCAGTCTTTACACAAAATTAAAAAGAATGCTCATAAAATACCACCATCCCTTCATATGGTCGAAAATCCTGACATTTTAGCAACGATTGGACACGCTCCAAACCGCCCCTCACTGGTCATTGGTTTTGCTGCAGAAACATGTGATATCATTGCCAATGCGCAAAAAAAATGTGTTGAAAAAGGAGCTGATTTCATTCTTGCTAATGATATTTCTCTTCAACTAGATGGCACAGGTGTCATGGGTGCTGATACAAATCAAGTTTATCTCGTAAGTAGAAAAAAAGTTGAACAATGGCCCCATATGAGTAAACAACACGTAGCGCAAAAATTAGCAAACGTGATTGTATCATTTTTTGCCCCCAAAACACCTACTCCTCATGAGGAAAATATACCCCTTTGCAAATAATAACTCTTCAAACGCGTTGATATTAAAAAAACCTATAAAATAGAACTGACAATAGGTGTCTATTCATCTCGATTGTTATACAATATTTTTGATTTATAATGATAATCTCGCATTGTTCATATTAAATTAGAACCCAAATATCGTAAGATTCTCTCATTTCCAATCTCTCTCATGTTAAAGCAATAAAAATCATTTTCTTGTACATTGCAAACAAGGATAGCTGTATGAATACAAAAAACGTTTAAGAAAGAACTAAAAACGCTTATAATGGGCCGTCTCGGGCAACACTGAGGATGATGGCGCCAGCGTGCTCTTTTTATTAAGCGTAAAGATAGTGATGCCCTATAAGTTTTATATTATTCACGAGAACTTTGCCCTTATACCATTCATGGGCGCGATTGCGAAATGGGTGTGACGAGCATTGGGAAATATTTTTTTTAAAATCCCGTATCACCTTAGCCTTCATAAAAGTAGGATCTCTTGCACCACTGTCTCCCCAGCTTATAAAAAAACAAGCTATCATTCACTTTGGCTACCATCAATTTTGACAAAGCTCTTGCACTGGATAAAATTTATAAAAAGCATTTTCTTTCTTCAATGTTTTTATCCTCATATTGGTCATATTTATGATATGCAAATAAATGATTTTGATTGTTTCATGATGAGAGCAGCTAATGAGAAAATATGACAACTTTATTTGGAGCTCTTATTCACTATGAAAAATAATATATAAATCAATATATTATAATATCTCAATGCAATTTAAAGCATATCTCACACTGACGCTTATAAAGAGTATAGACAAAATTCATTGCACCACTGTCTAAACTGACGCCTTTATTATTTTCCTCAGTGATCGGTCTTTAAGATTAAATGTGTGTGTCCTCTCTCCAGAATACCAAGACCACAAAGATTAGAATTTTATCCATGATATCCTCACATTGTAATGATTCATGAAAAGCATTTTTATTCCTCTATCGAAAGCCTTGTATCCATACATTGGTCTCGTCTATAATGTGCAAGTAAATAATTTTTTGATGTTGAATAGAGACTTTGAAATTAAAGAATATTTCTATATTTTGGATTCTTATTCAAGTTGAAAATGATCAATTCTCTTCATAAATTAATGGTGTTATTATCTAAAAATTATTTGATACAGTGCACCACTTGTACGAAAAGTGCTTCAATGAATTCTTATTTCATTGCACTTATAGCTTTTAAAATCTCATCATTTTTAATCATCAGTGGTGTCTCTCATTCTTGGCTTCTTCTTAAGAAAGAGCTCTTCCATGGGATCGGACGGTCAATCGCCTAAGCTTATTTTTCCCACTTTTATCATATTAATCATTCTGTTGTCCAAAATCAGAATATCTACGGCGCTACTACGTTACTCCTATATAACTACGTGCTTGTTTTACACAGATATCTTTCAATAATTGCCAAAACACTCTTATGAAGAGTATACACTCTCCATGAATGGTATAAAATACATTATGCTATCCATTTTTACTGAAATAGAAGGTACAAAGCGGCACCATCATACTCTTTTTCAGTTTTCAATGCGACGATAATGTTTGCATTAAGAGGATTCATAAAAGATATTTCACGCCTTTTTGAAAGTACTCTTATCTGCACACCACCTCCGTTTATGACATATTAACAAACGATTTCAATTGATCTAATATGAATAGGACTAAAATGAGAAATCCTCATGATATTTAGGTTTTTCACTCATGTTGTGAAACAATAAATTATCATTATAAATCAATATATTGCTTTAATAAAAGATAAAGTATAAAATTTTATATTATGCTTTCTTTGGCTAGCAATTTTTATTAACCTTAAAGCCAAGGAACACTATTTTTGTGTAATGCGTGCCATGGTCTTTTGGGAAAGCATTTTGTGTAAATATGTCATAAAGGCGGCTGCAAAAAGCGGTGTTGCTAAATTAAGAATTGGAATTGAAACAAAAAGCGCTATCAATAATCCTGCACCAAAAACCGTTGTGTAATGAGTATGTAAAAAAGCACGTGCATCTTGCTCTGTTCGAAAACGATAAGCAGCAAACAAGAAATATTCATGACCGAGCAAATAACCATTAATAAGATAAAAAGCAATTAAATTAATACCTGGTATGAAGAATAAAATAAAAGCAATTCCATTACCAAGAAGGCTTAAAATAACAAATTTAAAGGAAATGATAAGAGAACGCCGAAACGGCAAAGCTTGTCCAATAGGCTCGTTTGGGTAATCCTCTTTTTCAATAATTTCAGCAGCAGAGTCAATGAAAAAACCACCAATCATAGCTGCGATTGGTGCAATCAAAAAAGCCAACAAAAGAGCCAAACCAAGATTAAAAATGATAAGCATGCTAAAACCAATCCATCCTGCCCAACTAGGGAGTCCAGGAAGAAATTGAGCAATCCAGGGCCAAAAGTAAGACACAAAAAGTTGGTGCACACATAACCATAAAATGGTGAGAGTGAAAAAAGTAACCCCCAATGCTTTCAGTATCATAATACGATATTGCGAGGTCAAAAGACGTTGTAAAGCACGATAAGCAGCAGTAAAAATCATAGATTAATAAACTAAGGAAAGACGCAAAAAAAACAAGAAATATATTTAAAGAATGTACTGTATAATTTTTTCTTTCTTTGAACTACAAGATTTTTTCAAGAACATTATAAAAAACGGCTAGGGCTTCTTTGTTTAAAATAAAGTTTTAATGAATAGAAATTTTGAATTTTAAAAACCAAGAAGAATTTAAAAAGCAGCTGTTGTAGAAGAAATTTTTAATATTTTTGTACAGAGTGTAGATTATTGCATTTGTATGATATATCTAAAAAATTAAGGAATAAGAACTAGTTGGGAGGAAAGTTGTTTACTTTTATTTATTCAGTAGAGTTGTTTAACTTCGTTTAGCTACGTGCTTAATTGTTTTGCACAATTCCTAATACTCTGTACTTTTCTACTATTTGGCGGCATGCTTTTTCCTCTTGTTTTTATTCAAAACAATATTGAGTTCAATGGAATAGGAGTATTTTGAGCGTATTCAATTTTAATTGTAAAAAGCATGCGCTTTAAAGAAACCTTTTGAAAAAAACCTTGCTCTGATGTTAGCGTTTCGCTAATATAGCGTTGTCGTATTCATTATCTTTAATGGATTATTTTAGCCTTGTTAGCGCCTTATACTATAAGGTTTCTTTTCTTCAAAACTGTTGATACGAATGATTAATTGGATATTCATTTTTATTAAAAAATAAGGCGTTTGTTAACCACACAAGGAGTGAATTTTAATACCAAAGTAAAAAATAAAAAAATGTAAGTTCTTAAAACTTATGAGAAATTTATTATAGGAAATACTCTTCATGATGCATATGATTGTTATGATATGGGAAAAATTAAAAATTAAAAAACAAGCTATACGTACACTGATAAAAGTATTAAATAGACTCCTTTGTTCAACCGATAAAGCAAATGTGACTGCTTAAGTTCTATATTCTTTCAAATCATGCAAAAGATGCACAATATTTAAAGGAAGGTTATAAAGATGAACTGGATTACAAATTATGTTCGTCCTAAAATTAACTCTATATTGGGGCGCCGTGAAATTCCAGAAAATCTATGGATTAAAGATCCTACCAGTGGTGAAATGGTCTTCCATAAAGATCTGGAAGCTAATCAATTTGTAGCTCCCAATTCTGGCCATCATATGCGTATCAGTGCTAAAAATCGTCTCATGCATTTTTTTGATGATGGTGTTTATACAACTCTTGAAAATCCAAAAGTTGTAACAGATCCTTTAAAATTTCGTGACGAAAAACGCTATATTGACCGGTTAAAAGATTATCGTTCTAAACTTGGTGTTGATGACAATATTTTAAGTGCACGTGGTACGATTGAAGGCTTACCAATTATTGCAATCGTTCAAGATTTCGCCTTTATGGGTGGATCACTCGGTATGGCTTCAGGAGAAGCTATTATCAAAGCTTTTGATACTGCTATTGCTGAAAGGCGCCCGCTGGTTCTTTTTGCTGCTTCTGGTGGTGCACGCATGCAAGAAGGAACACTCTCGTTGATGCAAATGCCTCGTACAACAGTAGCGATTGAAATGTTGAAAGAAGCAAAACTTCCCTATATTGTTGTGCTGACCAATCCAACCACCGGTGGTGTTACTGCTTCTTACGCCATGCTTGGTGATATTCACATTGCCGAACCTGGCGCTATGATTGGTTTTGCTGGTCCACGTGTAATTCAACAAACTATACGCGAAACCCTACCAGAAGGTTTTCAAAGTAGTGAGTATCTGCTTGAACATGGTATGATTGATATGGTTGTATCGCGTTTAGACATGAAAACAACCATTGCACGTCTTTTACGCTTGATAATGAAACGCCCTGCTGTTTTTAACCCTTCCGATCCATCCCCAACAGACTCTCAAACATCGCTTTCTACAACAAAAGCAGCTTAAATTTATGCAACAAAGCCAAATACAAAGGGTGGTGGATGATTTACTAAAAAATTATCCGAAAAAATTTGATCTTTCTTTAGAGCGTATTGTTCACCTTTTAGAGCGTCTTGGTAATCCACATTTAAAACTTGCACCTGTTATTCACATCGCTGGAACAAATGGCAAAGGATCTGCCTCAGCAATTTGCCGTGCTCTTTTGGAAAGTGCAGGCTACCGCGTTCATGTCTATAGCTCACCTCATCTCGTCAACTGGAATGAACGCTGCCGGTTAGGTCAAAAAGGAGGTGGTCAACTTGTTACAGAAAACCAATTAGCTGAGACAATCCATGAAATTATAAAAGTAAATCGTCAAGAGCCGATTACTATTTTTGAAATTTTTACAGCCGCTGCCTTTATGCTGTTTAGTATACATCCAGCTGATGTTGTCATTTTAGAAGTTGGATTGGGAGGACATTTTGATGCTACCAATGTCGTTAACAAACCAGCTGTATCACTTATTATGCCCATTGATTATGATCATGAGATCTTTCTTGGAAAGACAATTGCTCAAATCGCTTTTCAAAAAGGAGGGATTATCAAACCAAACGTTCCTGTAGTCATTGGAAAGCAAAATTATGAAGAAACTCTTGCTACTCTAATACCCCTTGCTAATAAAAATAAAGCATCTTATTCTCTATTTGATCAAGATTATCAAAGTTATAAAGAACATGGACGTATGGTTTTTCAAAACAATCAAGGTCTCATGGATCTTCCCCTTCCTAACCTTATTGGAGACCACCAAGTTGCTAATGCTGGCGCGTCTCTTGAAGCAGTCTTTCAAGCAGGTTTTCAACTTTCAGAACAAGCCATAAATGATGCTTTGAAAAATATTTATTGGCCCGCACGAATGCAACATCTTACCCAAGGACATTTGGTTGATCAACTGTCTCCTAATATCGATTTATGGTTAGATGGTGGTCATAATCCTGCTGCTGGAAAAGTTATTGGAGCAGAACTTGCACAATGGAGAAAAAAAACAGATCGTCCTATTATTATGATTGCTGGCATGCTCAATACCAAAGATGCTGTCGGTTATTTTCGTTCCTTAGCAAACCTTGTCGATAAAGTATATACGATACCGCTGATTAACAATAATGCAAGTATCTCTCCAATAAACTTAGCTGAATCAGCGCAAAAAGCAGGAATCCTTGCTACTCCACAAGCTCATCTACAAGATGCTTTGCATAAGATTAAGGTGGAATATAAAGAGGCAATTGTCCTTATTGGTGGTTCCCTTTATCTTGCGGGCGATATTTTGCGTGACAATAAAACACCTCCGTGCTAAAAATTAGCCATTTTTAAAACTTTGAAAGATAGACTTTTTCATCATGCAACTTGATTGTGCACTTTATCAACATCCTAAACTTATTACTGTTTTTGGCGGATCTGGTTTTGTAGGACGACATGTCGTTGAAACTTTGACTAAGCGGGGGTATCGCGTTCGTATCGCTGTTCGTTGTCCACAAAAAGCTTATTACATGCTTCAAATAGGAGAAGTAGGACAAACCCAAATGCTTAAAACAGATATCAAGCATCGTGCTTCTGTTGCACGCGCATTGCTTGGAGCTGATGCAGCAGTGTTTTTGCCTGGTAGCTTAAAACAAGCAAATCAATCGAATTTTAAAAAAACACAAATTGATGGTGTTTACAATGTTGCTGAATTAACAGCAGAAACTGGTATTCCGCTAATCTATATGTCAACACTTGTGGCTAACGAGAATGCTTCATGTCTTTATGCACGTGTTAAGTTTATGGGTGAACAAATCATTCATAACAAGCATCCTCAAGCAATTATTATCCGTCCATCCGTTATCTTTGGACCAGAGGACTGTTTCTTTAACACCTTGGCAGATTTGTCACGTTTTTTACCAATTATGCCTCTTTTTGGAGGTGGGCAAAGCAAATTGCAACCCGTGTATGTTGGTGATGTTGCTGAGTTTATCGCGCGCGCTTTAGATGGACAAGTTGCTTGGGGAAAAAATTATGATCTTGGTGGTCCCCAGATTATCACCTTCCAAAATACTCTTGAAAATATACTCAAAATTATTCACCGTAAAAAAACAATCCTATCCATGCCCCTTTCTGCTGGTCTATTGATTGGAGGAATTTTGGGAACAGTCGGTAAATTGCCTTTTGTACCAACACTCGTAACAGCCAATCAGATACGTTTTTTGCAAATGGATAACATTGTTTCTAAAGAAGCTATAGAGAATGGATATACTCTAGAAGGTGTGGGAATTACCCCCAGAGCAATGGCAGCATTCTTGCCAAGTTATCTTTGGCGATTTCGTCCACATGGTCAATTTTCCCAAAACCTATTCGTTTAGAATAAATTCTTCTAAAACTGAGTTAATTATTTGATTTATAATTCATCGCTCGTTGTTAGCAGTTTTAAAATCAGAGTGTTCAATAGAGTGATGTTTTTACATTTTAAAGACTCTATTCAGTATCACAAAAAATGTTTAATCGTATATCTATAGTCTTTTGATAAAAATCTTTGAAAACAGGAGAAAAGCACTTCTTATAAACTGTCTTTATCCAAGAGCAGATGCAATATTGGAATCCTAAAGAACCGATTCTGAATTGCCTATTCATAAACATGATAGCCTATGGCTTTGCATTATATTATTTTGCTAAAAAGCTTAATAATGAGATTAAAGTAATACTTCCTTTTTCAACAACCGCATAAGTGAGTAGAATATGGGTATACTACTTTCGATATTATCCCATAAAAAATCGATATAAAAACTGTGAAGCAATGCACCATTTTTATTATTTAAAAGGTATTCCCTCTAGAGATTTTTAAAAGCTTTAAAGTTACGTGAAAAGGATAGAGTTTTGTTTATATAATAAGACTTATCATGAAGATCTCTTATTCTGTTAGTAACATCACTACTCAGATCCGTAAATGCATATTTGTTGCACAAATTTATGGAGATTTTAAAAGAGCTTTTTCACATAGAGAAGTCCTCTTCTTGTCTTGCATTTTTTTTTAATTTCTCCTACCGTCTTGGAAAAACTTATTTTAAAGGAATGAAGAATGGCAGCTCAAGATTTTGTTGTCAAAGATATTGCACTTGCCGCTTATGGTCGTAAAGAACTTAATATTGCTGAAACTGAAATGCCTGGTTTGATGGCTTGTCGTAAGGAGTTTTCTTCCAGCCAACCTTTGCGCGGAGCGCGTATTTCTGGCTCATTGCACATGACAATTCAAACAGCTGTTTTAATTGAAACATTAAAAGCGATTGGCGCCGATATACGGTGGAGCTCTAGCAATATTTTTTCTACGCAAGACCATGCAGCAGCAGCTATCGCCGCAACTGGCATTCCTGTATTTGCCGTTAAGGGTGAAACATTGGAAGAATATTGGACTTATATAGATGCAATCTTCCAATGGCCAGATGGTAATCCTTCCAATCTTATTTTAGATGATGGAGCTGACGCCACAAACTATATTTTAATGGGAAGTCGTGCAGAACAAAATAAAGATATTTTATCGCATCCCAAAACAGAAGAAGAAGAAATTTTTTTCAAACAAATACAAAAGCGTATGGATGCAACGCCAGGTTTTTTTACACGACAGCGTGCAGCAATTAAAGGTGTAAGCGAAGAAACCACAACAGGTGTAAACCGTCTTTATCAGTTACAAAAAGAAGGACTTCTACCTTTTCCTGCTATTAATGTTAATGATAGCGTCACTAAATCAAAGTTTGATAATAAATATGGATGTAAAGAATCATTGGTCGATGGTATTCGACGTGGAACAGACGTGATGATCGCCGGTAAAATTGCCATTGTCTGTGGTTATGGTGATGTAGGTAAAGGTTCAGCAGCATCTCTTTCTGGTGCTGGGGCTCGTGTTAAAGTAACAGAAATTGATCCTATTTGCGCTCTTCAAGCCGCTATGGATGGCTATGAAGTTGTTAATTTGGATGATGCTGCTTCCAGTGCTGATATTATCATCACGACAACAGGCAATAAAGATGTTGTTCGTTTAGACCATATGCGACAAGTAAAGGATATGTGTATTCTTGGAAATATTGGTCATTTTGATAACGAAATCCAAGTCGCTGCCCTTAGAAATTTGCCATGGACAAATATAAAACCACAAGTTGATATGATCACCTTTCCCGATGGAAAACGCATCATTTTGCTCTCTGAAGGGCGTTTGTTAAACCTCGGGAATGCGACTGGGCATCCTTCTTTTGTCATGTCAGCCTCGTTTACTAATCAAGTTTTAGCGCAAATTGAACTTTTTACCCGTGCAGAACACTATACAAATGAAGTCACTGTTTTGCCTAAACATCTTGATGAAAAAGTTGCACGTCTACATCTTGATCGGTTAGGAATAAAATTAAGTGTTTTATCAGAAGAACAAGCCGCCTATATTGGAGTCTCACCACAAGGACCTTATAAACCAAACCATTACCGTTACTAATACGTTTCCTTGGGTTAAAAAAGGGAAAGATGCCGTGCTCAGCTTTGGTGACTATAACCCCAAAGAAAAAGCTCAAAAAGAGATCCGAATCTATACGTATATATTTTGCCTTTTTTTCTTTTTTTCTCCAACATGCGCTGTTGCTCAGTCATTGGAAGGTTATTTACCATTTTTCTTCACTTTTCCAAATAGTCCATGGCTGCTTTTAGCGCTGTGTGGAGGAATTTCTTGTGCTTCACTTCTCTCGTGCATAGCTGTTACCGTGCGTGCAAAAAAAACTGCACAGAAGCCTTTGAAGATACTTCAGGCAAATTTTTCTGAAAAACTTAAATATTATGAATGGCTTCTGAAAGAAACCGAGCAATTCCTTCTTATTTGGGAAAATCCAACAACCTTACCCCGTGTTGTTGGTGCTCTTTCTGCATTGCAAAAAATAGGAATCGATCAGAAAGATTTTCAGCGTTTTGAGCTCTGGGTTGAAGAAAATTCTCTGCGAGAACTTGATTATGCATTGACTCAACTACGTTGTAAATGTCACCCTTTTGATCTTTCTATCACCACCACAAACAATGTACTGCTACAAGTTACAGGAGTCATCGCAGGAACAGTCGCTATTGCTCGTTTTCAAGATATCTCAAAACAACAGAGTGAAAATGCTCGTTTACAGAAAGATATAGCCCGCCTTCTTACTGAACTGAGAATGCAGCGTAATCTTCTTGATCTTATTCAAGAGCCCGTATGGATAAAAGATTGTGAAGGAAAAGTTTGTTTTATCAATCGCGCCTTTAGAGAAATGACAGACTTTCCTGAAGACAGTGATGACGTGGGGGATCTTTTCAATGAAAATACACAACGCAAAACAGATGAAACAGAAACAATTTTTCAAGAACATGTTCATACGGTTATTGGTGGAGAACGGCACCGTTTTCATCTCACACGTATTACAACAGCTGAAGGAATGGCAGCTTTTGCACGTGATGACAGCGCATATGAAAATCTTGCTCATGAATTAAGATATGTTCTTCAAAGCCATTGTGAAACACTTGACCAAATTTCAACAGCTGTAGCCATTTTTGATACAAACCAAAAATTAAAATTCTGTAATCATGCTTTCAAAATTTTATGGCCGTTGGAGAGTTCTTTTTTAGAAAGTGAACCAAGCCATACATTGTTTCTTGAACGTTTACGTGAAAAGGGGCTCATTGCTGAACACCCTGATTGGCGCGCATGGAAAGAAGAACTTTTAAAAGCCTATTGGCAAACAGAATCAAACCAACAAATTTGGAATCTTCCAGATGGGCGTACGGTGCGTGTTGTCTCGAACCCTCATCCACAAGGAGGTGTCACTTGGCTTTACGAAAACCTTACAGAAAAAATTGATCTTGAGCGCCGTTATAATACACTTATTAAAATACAAGGTGAAACACTTGATAAACTTTCTGAAGGCGTGGTCGTTTTTGGTACTGATGGACGCCTTCGCTTATCGAATCCTGCCTTGTCGAAATTGTGGTCTCTTCCTTATAATTTGCTGGTAGAAGGAACCCATATTACACAGTTACAAAGCCATTGTTCAGCCTTAACCTTGGGGACAGAATGGGATCAGTTTACCAAGTTCATTACCGGTTTTGCTGAAAAACGTGAAACATTTTCAGGTCGTATAGATCTTAAAAATGATATGATTATTGACTATACTCTGGTCCCTCTTCCTAATGGACAAACGATGCTTACTTTTGTGAATGTTACGGATACTGTCCATGTTGCTCGTGCTCTTCAAGAAAAAAATGAAGCATTAGAAAGTGCTGATCGTTTGCGTAATGAATTTGTCCAACATGTTTCTTATGAATTGCGCACACCTCTCACAAATATTATTGGATTTTCCGATATTTTACGTGATCAAATTTTCGGCTCTATCAATGAACGTCAACAAGAATATCTTGAACACATTCATTCAGAATCAGGAACTCTTTTAAATATTGTTAACGATATTCTTGATCTTGCTACCCTTGATGCAGGCATTATGGAGTTGGACATAAAATCGGTTAACATTGCCGATGCTATGATACAAGCAGTAGCACGCGTAGAAGATCGCCTTAATGGACGTCATATTACGCTTTTACAACAAATTTCCCCTTCCTTAAATTCTATTTCTGCTGATGAAAAACGCTTGCATCAAATTTTTGTGAATGTACTGAGCAATGCTATTAATTTTGCAACGGAGGCGAGTACTATTGAATTTTGCGTCGATGAACAAGATGATAACATTGTCTTTAGCGTTCACAATCAGGGCTCTGACATCCCAGAAGACGTCCTTGATCGTATTTTTAAACGTTTTTCTTCCCATTCACACCATGGTGGGCGTGCGGGAGCGGGTCTTGGCCTTTCCCTTGTGAAAAGTTTCGTTGAACTACACGGTGGACATGTTGAAATTCTTACCGGTTCTGGAAAAGGAACAACAGTTAAATGTTTTTTCCCACTCTCCAAAGGAGATAAGATTTTTTAATTTTAACTTTTATGATAACAAAAAATTTTCATCCATTTCATGGAACTTTTAATGAATTTTAGTTTTTTTCTTGAAAATGAAGAGGCAACAAAGCTTTTTGCACAAAATTTAGCTCTTTCTTTAAAGCCAGGAGATCTTGTAACGCTGCAAGGGGATCTTGGAACTGGAAAGTCAACCATTGCACGTACAATCATCCAAACACTTGCAAACGATAACACTATGGATGTTCCAAGCCCTACTTTTACTCTTGTGCAAAGCTATCAACTTCCAAAGTTTGAAATTATTCATGCTGATCTTTATCGCCTTTCTATGGCAGAAGAAATTGATGAATTAGGGCTTCATGAAGCTCGTGAGAAAAATATTTTACTTGTTGAATGGCCAGAAAGAAATACAGCTCTTTTAGAGCTTGCCACTTTTGCACTCACCTTACACTATAAAGAACATGGGCGTCATGTAACAGTTAAATCAGCACAACATTCCATTGAGTGTTTGCAACAGTCTTTACAATTCGTACATTAAAAAAAAACATCGACATGAACATCATCATTTTAATTTATAATACCTCAGTACGTACCTATGAAATTTGAGATGATGAACAACATAAAGAAGGCTTCATGGAGGCACCAACCATGGAAGATGAAACGAAGTGCTGACTCTTTCATATAACAATGACATAAATTGCAAAGGACAGCCGTTAATTTATAGGAATTCATCAATTTATTTTAGAGAATCTGATACCTACAATTTTGATTCTAGAGAATAGTATAAGAGAATTTTAAATTGAAATGGTAACCCTTTAGAAGAGCATTCTATAACCTGTAGTGAATTGCTTGTTTCTTTCTGCTTAAAAATTGTGAGCTTCAGAAAAGTAATTTGCAAAGTTTTTGCTTAAAATCTCCTTTTATGTGTTGAAAGCACTATCTATCTCAATAGTCTTATCTAAGAAAAAATACCTTTATGAAATTATCATTCACCCAATATTTTTTAACACGCATATAAGGAAAGAATTGCCTATATTCTTCATACAAAGCAATTTTTTATAAAAATGGTCAATTGAATCATGCATAAAAGCACGAATTCTTAAATTCATTTAAAATTTTGATTTTTATTGTCTTTTCATTATAATATAATGCAAAAAAGAATATTTTAAAAAAGTCAAAAGGAGAGACAAAACTTCTCTCCTTTATAGTGATTATATGTGGAATTAACTAAGCCCATCTTTTATCCATTCAGAAAGACGTCCTTTAGAGGTAGCGCCAACCATATTCGATGAAATATTTCCATTTTTAAACATTAATAATGTAGGGATAGAACGTACTCCGTATTGGGTAGCCAGTTCCGGATTTTCATCAATATTTACCTTAGCAATTTTAACTTGATTTTGCATTTCTATTGAAATCTCATCCAACATTGGAGCAATCACTTTGCAAGGGCCACACCATTCTGCCCAAAAATCAACCACAACAGGGGTGGAAGAGGTTAGAACTTCACTTTCGAAATTGTCCTTATCAACTTTTATACACGTCATTGATTTATCCTTTATATTCACTTTTTATAGATTGGTATAATAACAATTCATATCAAGTTATTGCAAAGATAAATTATTAAAGGACTTTTTTACACTAGAGATTGTGCATTGTGTTTGTTTGGGCGATTTTATGAAAGTAAATAAAGTGTAAAGATGATTTTCAAGGAAAAGAGTAGCTTATAAAGCAACTTCACTAAGAAATGCCTCAAGTTTTTCTGGAGGAAGTTTAAAAATTTTGGCTTCTTTACTGTAGATAAGCAGAGCCTGGATATCTTTATCGGGATGAATAGCTTGCAATAATTTTCGATAAAGAGCCATTTGCAACCAATAATGGGAAGCAATAGCAGCTTCATTTTCTGGCGGGGTTCCTGTTTTAAAATCGGCAAAGATAATGCTGTTTTGCGTGATGTAGAGACGGTCAATTTGACCAGAGATTGCTTGTTCTTTTCCACGAATTTTCACAATACCCATTAAGGAGACCTCAGCACGTGAATGCTCAGAGAAAAGGGGCTTGAGGTAAACATGATCTAATATTTTCCAAACATGGCGAAGAGCATCTTCTCTTTGGCTTTCATCCCAATGAGAGGCTTTGATATTGAGATAGTTTCGAGCATAATCTCGACGTTTTTGTGGGGGACAATCGGGTAAGTATTGTAACAATCGGTGAACGAGATTACCATATTCAATGGGAAAAGCTCTGTTGGTATTTTTTTCTCCCAAAACAGGCGAGACGCTATGATATTTTGAATTAGAAGAAATATCGGTATCAGCCTCAATGGAAAGACTAGCAACAGAGGGTCTCAACGGTTTTGGTAGCACTGGTTCTTCTGGTATTTTATGGGAGAAAAAAGCAGGTAAAGGTGGTAAGGTTTGGCATTCAGCACAAGGGACTTTTGAGTTTATAGAAGCAGAAGAAGCAGGTGTAATGCAATAACGCAAAGCTGCAATATCTTCCGAAGAATCTTTTATAGCAAGGGCATGCGGTTCGAGGGCTTTTTTTACGAGTTGTAACCATGTATGAGATGGCGTTTTCGGGCCTTTATATCCACAAATAAACAAGCGATCTTCAGCACGTGTCATTCCTACATAAAGAAGACGCCTATATTCTTCTTCTGCACGCTCTTTTAAATATGAAATTGCTTGTTTAGAGAGTTTTGTATCAAACTTTTCATTGGGATGCCAAATAAAGGCTTGTTTTCCATTCCATTGTGCATTGTTTAAAGGAACTTTAAGCAAGTGAGGCGCATGCTGAGGATGCCAAATCGCACTGCCAGGATCGACTAAAAACACAACAGCAGCCTCTAGTCCTTTTGCAGCATGAACAGTCATAATGCGAATTTCTTCATTACTTTGTTCAAATTCACGTTTAATTTCTGGTTCGCTTGCACTTAATGTTTCTAAAAAAGCTTGTAATCCTGGTAATCCTGTTTTTTGAATAGTGAGCGTATAATCCATAAAAGCATCGAGCACATCATTTGCTTCAGATCCTAAACGAGACAGAATTTTTTGTCTTCCCTTATCATTATTCAAAATATGGCTATAAAACTCGAAAACCGGTATTTTATCCACTAAAGCGCGATAATGGTTTAGCTTTTCAAAAGCATCTTTAAAAGATGCCTGCGATGATGCGTGCGTAAATAAGCTTTGCCAAAGAGAGCCGGTGCGGTGTGCAGCAAGCTGATAGAGTTCCTCTTCACTAAGAGCAAAAAGTGGGCTTTTTAAAACACAAGCAAGAGAAAGATCATCTTGTGGCTGTAAAACAAAACGTGCAAGCGCCATTAAATCACGGATACTAATATGTTTGGTAAGCTGTAAACGATCAGCTCCTGCTACGGGAATATTACGGTGTTTAAGAGCACGGGAAAGAGCTGAGACAAATTGATCACGTTTACGGACCAAGATCATAATATCACTTGCACGTATTAAGCGTCCTTTTGCTGGAAGCATTTCGCCTTTTTGTAACCAGTCGGCAATCGTTTCAGCAATTTTTTCTGCTAAACGCACTTCAGGTGTATCTAAATGATTAACAGTTGCATGCCAATCTTGAGGAAAGTCACTCGTTTCTTTGGAAATGGCATCCCATATAACAACTTCACCGGGACTGTGAACACGAATAGCTTCATGCACCGTTTTTGTATTTTCTGCCGAAAGTCCTTTATAGTTTTCTGGTGTTTCAAAAACAAGATCAACACTTTTAAGAACATCTGCTGTAGAGCGAAAAGAATAATGCAGTTGTATTTTTTCAAATTGCTGATTTGTTTGCTGCACTTTTTTTTGAATAATTCGTCCATTTGCAGCAAAATTTTCTGGAGCAGCGCCTTGAAAAGAATAAATAGATTGCTTTTCATCTCCAACAGCAAAAAGAGTGCGTATGTTTGTTCGTTGGCTATACCCTGAAAAAAATTCCTGTGCCAACAGTTGAATAATTTGCCATTGCTCAGGGTTGGTGTCTTGTGCTTCATCAAGTAGAATATGATCAAGTCCCTGATCAAGTTTATAGTGCACCCATTGGCTTGCACCTTTGCGCTGTAACAAATGAAGTGTACGCTCAATAAGATCATCAAAGTCTAAGAAGCCATTGGACTTTTTTAGATTCTTATAAATTTTGAGATAAATAGCACAAAGCTGAAAAGCAGCCATATTGAGAGTGGCAACCTTTGCGCATTGATATTTTTCTAAAAGAACAGAAAGCTTGTTTTGTTTATCTTCAAGCATTTGTTGAATAAAAGGCCAAATTTCGTCTGATTTTTTACGAGATAAATTTGAAAAATTACGCGGCTCACCTTTGATTGTAAAATAAATATCAGAAATAATATTGAGAATATTTTTCTCATCATGCACCTTTTCTAATTGGGAAAGTTTTTCCACCATATCCTTAAAGCTTTGACTACCATTGATTTCACAATGCTTAAGAGCATAAAGAGGAAGGCGCGCTGTTTGTTTAATTTGTTCCAGCAGATATTGATTTGTTTCATTGGGCGCTAAGTTAAAAAGCGCGCGCAATTTTTCTTCTCCATTTTCAGATAAAAGAGAAGATAAAAAATCAGACAATTTATGTTGCTTTTCAACTGCTTCATAGAGCAATTGGTTAAAAGTATGTTCGCTAATAACTTGAAGTAACTGTTGCAAAGCAGGTTGTACATCACGACGGGCTAAAAGTTGACGACGGGATTCTTGTCGTAATTTTTTTCGACCGATATCATCGGGAAGTTCAAAATGCCCTGCAATATTGGCTTCTAACATAAATTGATGTAAGAGAGCTTCACAAAAAGCATGAATCGTTTGAATTTTTAAGCCACCAGGCGTTTCGAGAGCACGCGCGAAGAGTTGTCGTGCATAAGTTAGTTTTTGCGCATTAACAGGCTTTTTTTCAAACCGTGTTAAGGTTTCTTGCAGCTGTGCATCATCGAGCTCATTCCAACTGGAAAGCGTGCGAAAAATTCGTGATTGCATAACAGCAGCAGCAGCTCTTGTATAAGTAAGGCATAAAATACGTGCTGGAGGCGTACCGTTTAAAAGCAAACGGATAACACGTTCGCTTAAAACGTGGGTTTTTCCAGATCCAGCATTTGCAGAAACCCACACGTTTTTTTGGGGATGTGTTGCTGTTGCTTGTGCATCAAGAGCGGCTTCAGGAATAGAAAAAAACGTCATGATTACTCTTCTTTATGAAAACCACTTGACCATTCCCACAACCGAGCCAAATGGTCGTAGTCACCTTCATATCGTTTTGACATGGGGACAGCATGTGAGAGATAACCTTGTTGTGGATTTTGATAATAAGTTATGAGTGCGATAAGATTTTCCCATGCATTGTCAGCAAGATCAACAGCACTTAGATGAGTTTTTCCGTCTTTTTTCTTTAAAAGAATTGATTGGGATTTAATTTCACCTTTTTTGTTAAGAGGAATGTAAAATAAATTTGAGGGGGTAAAATCTTGAAAATCTGGGAAGCCCCCTTGTATGAGTAAAGCTGTTTCTAACGCCAATTGCGGAAATAATAATTCACGAACTTGTTTTGATGAAGGAGGGGTTCCGGTTTTGAAATCTAGAATTTCAACCGTTTTATCTGGCAAAACATCAAGACGATCAGCACGTCCTGAAAGGGTTACTCCTGTTGTTCCTATAGAAATTTTTTGTGATACCACTTCCGAATATCGCTCTCGCAGTCCTAAACTTTGTTCCCATTGAATAAAGCGTGGAGCAAGGTTTTCAAAACTATTCCACCAAATTACTTCAATATCGGGTGGAAAATTGAATTTATCAAACTCTTTACGCCCAATAGCAAGCAGTACATTGAGTGCATTTGCAGCATTTGGATTTTTCATTTGTGTGCAAAAAGCTGCAAGAATAGCGTGATAAAGTGTTCCTCGTTCTGAAGCGCTAGGATCATGAATAAGTTCTTTAAGTGGTTTGAGCCTTAAGATTTTTTTAGCATAAATAGCATAGGGATCATATCGCAATGTTTCTATTTCAGTAACTGAAAAATGACGCGGGCGTATATCAAGAGGCGGAGCAGGGCAAGGACGTTCCACCTCAGAAGTTATGCTTGTATGATCAAGCATCTTTGCCCAATGGCGTAGTATTTCACCTCGTTCACGGATTTGTTCCCAAACCTGTTTTCCTACAACTGTTTCCATGCGTTGTAGCCAGCGTGAAGGAATGGAAGGCGTATGATTAACGCGCAATGCGCGACTCATCACCACTTTTTCCATTCCCATCGCCCATTGAAAATCATGCGCAGAAATACCAATACGCTGCTCTGGTGGTTCCAGAGTTAACATCATTTTCATCGGTCGCGATAAAAAAGCATCATTTCGGGTTGATATCGGCCATGACCCTTCATTAAGACCGCCGATGACCACTGTATCAACCGTTTGCAAACGCGATTCCAAAGTACCCCAGATGAATAAACGTGGATGTCCTCCAGGCGAAGGTGCGACGGAACGAGTTGCTATTATGGCAGAAAACATAGCAGGCCATTCACAAAGATGAAATGTTAATCCCGATTGATCACTGACCAATTCACGCAAAAAATTTGATAGGGCTTGTCCTGCTTCGTGTTGATAAAGATGTGCAAGAGAATTATCCTCATTGCGACCAAAATTTTCAAAAACCTCAACAGTTGCTATTGCAGCCTCATTGATGGTGCATTCTTTCTCTTGTTTCATAAGAGATGTTAAAGGTTCAACAGCTTTTTTCAAAAGATGACAAAGGAGACGTGCTTCTTCACATTTCTGCTGATCAAGGGTGTTGACTTCAGAACTATTATGAAAGGATGTATCAATCCATTTTTCGAGAAATTGATCACACTCGCAAAGATTGATGCGCCCTGTATTCCCTCGAAGAACAAAAAGTTCAAAATTTTCTGCCATTTCCCGTAAACGATGACGGTTTTGTTGGAGTGTTGTAAGGGGATGTTTAAGAAGAGAAAGAAAAGCAATGGGATCATCAGCTTGCAATACATTTTCTAAAATAAGTCGTAAGAGAGTTACAGGCAATGTTTGTGCAAGTGGTATTCCGCCTGAATCATTTGCTTCAATTCCAAATCGCTGTAATTCCACAGCAACACGGCGTGCTAAATTACGGTCATTTGTAATAAGGGCTGCAGTTTTTTTGGGTTCTTCAATAGCTTTGCGTAAGGTAACAGCTATCGCAAGAGCTTCTTCACGTTCATTTATAGCTTCAATAAATGACCAATCTGCACAAAGATTCTCATAATCATCACGGACAATTTGTACCCATTTGTCTGTTGTAGAAGCTGGTCGGAGTGCTTCTGATAAAAGAGCCATTCGTTTTTTCTTTATGCTACTCTGTTGGCCAATTTCGCAAACATGATGACGTTGACACTCCATGAGAGTTAGAAGTTTTTTTAAATGATATTGAGGATGGCTAAAAACATTTTCTGCAGGATCAAAAAAATCACAAGCTGTTTTTTCTTTATTGCTTGTGCTTAGTGCATTCCATTGTTCTTCATCCATATGAAGATCAAGACCAGGAAGAACAACAGCCCCTTTGGGCAGAGAATATATAACCTTTAAAAGATGAGAAACTGCGGGCATAGAACCTGACACACCAGCTGCAATGATCGGTTTATCAGGCTGCATGCATCGTAAAGTCTCTGCATGCATTGTGAGTACTTGATTACGCCATTCAGCGGGATTACTTCGTTGTTTTTCTTTCAAGATTTTTGGCCAATTTTGCGTAACAATAGTCAAGAAATCGAGCGTTATTTGCCACCATTCAGCGACCATATCAGGTGCAATATTTTTAAGTTCTGACCAATCTGCTCCTTCTGCTTCAATTTCGTCCATCAAATGTGCTAAATCTTGCGCAAGCCAAATCGCATCAGCACTATGAGCCGGAATAAGTACATCTTCTGTACCAAACATGGCACGCAGATGCGCAGGCAAATTTTCACGCCATGGACGGATAAGGCGCGCTAAAAGTAAAAGACGTTCGCTTTCTCCAATAGGTGGATCGAGAGCGCTGGTATGATTTTCAACAAAAAGAAAACTGTCTTCATCGACATCTCCTAGAGCACGAATGGTTGGCAAAAATGTTGATTGTGTATCACTTCTTTCAACAAAGGCTAAACGCAAAGCGCGAGCAGCACGACGTGTCGGAACATAAATAAGGCTATCGGCAAGGGCAGTTTGAATGTCTCCACTTGAAGCGAAATTATCAATAAGGCTACCAGAAAGTAGTGCATCAACAAAGTGAGGCAAAAAAGCAGTTCCCGGAGAAATAGAAAAGACATGCGGTTTATAGGTCATATGATCTCATATTTGGGATAACAAATTTCAGCTTATTGATTATTTGTATTATTTTGACTGTATACAATATTTATACAAGGAAAAACTGAAAAGCTATGTTTATAAAGCAGATTTTTTAGTTTAGATTTAAAAAATATCGAAATAAATTATATGTCTTAAGTCATCGCGAAAAAATATATAAAATTTTTCTGATATTTTTCAACGTAGAATTGGCTACAGTTTATTCTCTAACTCAAATAGGTAATATAAAAATAAATATTAAAGTTTTAAAAGGTTCTAGAGGTACCAGTGCACTGTAACTCTTTTAATAATAAATAAATTTACCGTATTTTTTATACAGTTCAATCTAAAAATATCCTTTACATACTCCATCACTTTCAGAAAAAAATAGATATCATGATATTGCAAAACTTAAAAAATCAGTTTCATAAATAATATTTTAGAATCCCATAAAAAGCTTGGAAAAAAATAATAATATTTCCACATTTCACAGCGAAAACAGATTACTTTGAGGGAGAGAGTTTTGCGAAAGTTTATCGTGCAAGCCTCTATCTTGCTAGGATTACATCCCTTATGCAAAATAGAATGCCCAAAAATATCATTATGTTGCAATTTTATATGTTTGTTTTTAAAGGGACATTTTTCATTGTACTTGATCTTACCTCGTCATGTCATCCCGTAAATAATATAAATGAATAGTATAACGTAAACTTCCGTGAATGGGATAAGATACATCACACACCACCATCATTACATCATAACGCTATAACCACCATCATCATTTTTACCCTCACCCAATATTTTGAAAGCTCTTGGCTATAGAGAAGATCTATAAGAGGTATTGTATTTCTTGCTTCAAGTGTTTTACGCACACACCAATCCTACTTATGATTTTTAAACAAATGATTTTGATTGTTCCCATATAAAAAACGATAAATTATCATTATAAATCAAATTATTGTAGAAAATATTTTTCTTTATTTTAAGAGCGTACTTGATAATCTTTAAAAGCAGAAAATTTTATTTTAGGAGCTCTTTCTGCCTCATAATTCAATGAAAAATGGTTCTCCGCTAAAAAAACTGGATCACCTTCTAAATCATACGCAATAGCAGAGCGGTGATTGCTGAGAAACTTTTGCAACTCATCTTTGCTCTGCGCTGAAATCCAACGGCATAAATTAAAGCGCGCAGACTCAAAATTCACTGGCAAAGAATATTCTATTTTTAATCGTTCTTTTAAGACATCAATTTGCAAAGCACCAATAACACCAATGAGAGAAGGCGACCCATCATCAGGAATAAACAATTGTACAACCCCTTCTTCAGCCATTTGTTGCAAAGCTTCTTTGAGCTTTTTTGCTTTCATTGGATCGCCTAAACAAACACGACGCAAAATCTCTGGTGCAAAATTTGGTACTCCCTTAAAGAGGATATCTTCTCCTTCAGTCAAAGTATCGCCGATACGCAATGTTCCATGATTAGGGATCCCTACGATATCACCAGCATAGGCTTGATCAGCAATTTGGCGCGAACGCGCAAAGAAAAATTGTGGAGCCGAAAGTGTCATCGGTTTTCTTGTTCGAACCAACTTTGTTTTCATACCACGTTCAAGCGTTCCCGAACATACCCGAAAAAATGCAATACGATCACGATGATTAGGGTCCATATTCGCTTGAATTTTAAAAACAAATCCCGTCATTTTAGGTTCAGTTGCTATGACATTGCGCTGATCTGCACTTTGATCACGAGGACTTTGACCAAAATCTATAAGCGCATTGATCAAATCACGAACACCAAAATTTCGCAAAGCTGAACCAAAATAAACCGGTGTCATATGACCTTCACGGAAAGCTTGCAGATCAAAATTCTTGCAAACACTTTGAGCAAGTTCTACCCCTTCAATAAAAGTTGAACGTTGATATTCAGGGAGTAAATGGACAACCTCTCTGGGATTTGAAACTATCTGCTGTATTATCTCATCATCTTTTTGACGAAAACGATTATGATGAAGGTCATAGGTACCAACAAAATCTTTACCCGACCCAATTGGCCATGTTATAGGCGCGGTATCAAGAGCAAGCTTTTCTTCAATTTCATCTAAAAGCTCTATAGGATCACGTGCCTCACGATCCATTTTATTGATAAACGTAACAATAGGAATATCCCGCATCCGACACACTTCAAACAATTTTAATGTTCTAGGCTCAATCCCGCGGGCCCCATCCAATACCATGATAGCACTATCAACAGCTGTGAGAGTGCGATACGTATCATCCGCAAAGTCCTCATGTCCTGGGGTATCTAGGAGATTAAAAATATGATTTTCATATTCAAACGTCATCACCGAAGTCACAACGGAAATACCACGATCACGCTCAATATTCATCCAATCAGAACGGGTTTGAATACGATCTTTTTTGGCTTTTACTTCTCCTGCAAGTTGAATAGCACCACCAAACAATAAAAGCTTTTCTGTTAATGTTGTTTTCCCCGCATCTGGGTGAGCAATAATTGCAAATGTACGGCGTCGCTTTACTTCCTGCACTCTTCGTTCCATTATTCCTCCGTCGGCCGTGCAAGTGTTTCAGCAATCAGTGCACGCATTTCATTAATCCCATAAAGCGCTATAAATGATCCCCATCGTGGACCTCGCTCTTGTCCCAGAAGGACTTCATACAACATTTGAAAAAAAACATTGGAAACACCAGGCCCACCTTCAGGGCTTTTTTTGCTATGATCTTGATAACGTTCCGTTAATCGTGCAACATCAAGAAGCATATTTTGTAACATGTTGCCATCAATAGTTTCAGGTAAATGAGCTAATTTTTCCTCAATTTGTGCTAATGTTTCTCGTTCGCTATCATCTGGTATACGAAATTTCTTGTTTGGTTTAACAAAAACATCAAAATATTTAATAGCAAACTTCACCAATTGATCAAGTTCTGGATAAGTTTGTGCATTTGCTCCTTTAGCGTAACGAGAAATAAAACCCCAAAGAACTTCTGCATTCTCCGCATTTGAAGCACTTACCAAATTTAGGAGCATCGCAAAGGATACAGGCAAATCAACCTGCGGCGGACAACCATTATGAATATGCCATACAGGATTATTCAGACGCTCTTTCCATTCTTGGCGACCATAGGCTGAAAGATGCGCATAGTATTCATCAACCGCTTTAGGAATGACATCAAAATAAAGCCTTTTTGCTGTTTTAGGCTTTGAAAACATATAAAGCCCTAAACTCTCTGTTGGAGCATAAGTAAGCCATTCATCAATGGTTAAGCCATTTCCCTTGGATTTGGAAATTTTCTGCCCTTTCTCATCTAAAAAGAGCTCATAGTTGAATCCTTCTGGGGGTTTTCCACCTAATACTTTACAAATTTTAGAAGAAAGATTTGTGGAATCGATAAGGTCTTTTCCGGCCATTTCATAATCAATGCTAAGTGCTGTCCAACGCATTGCCCAATCTACCTTCCACTGACACTTAACTTTGCCCCCCGTAACCTCTGTTTCTATGGTTTCTCCTGTTTCTGGCTCAATATAAGTGACTGTACCTTTTTCAACATTACGCGCAATCATCGGTACCTGTAATACTTTTCCAGAAAAGGGAGAAATCGGTAGAAAGAGTGAATAGGTCGCTTGCCGTTCTTCACCTAATGTTGGTAAAATAATTGCCATAACCTTGTCATAACAGGCAAGGATTTTCAAAAGTGTTTCATCAAAACGACCAGAATTGTAATAATCCGTAGCACTTGCAAATTCATAATCAAAACCAAAACGATCAAGGAAAGCCCGTAACCGCGCATTATTCGCTGCCCCAAAAGAAGGATAATCATCTCCAAAAGGGTCGGGTACACGACTCAACGGTTGACCAAGATAATGTTCCATCCTTTCGCGATCAGGCACATTCTCAGGAACCTTGCGCAAACCATCCATATCATCAGAAAAACAAAGTAATTTTGTTTTTACTTTATTCTCCGTGAGAATATGAAATGCATGACGCACCATGGTTGTACGTGCAACTTCCCCAAAAGTTCCAATATGCGGTAAACCAGAAGGGCCATAACCTGTTTCAAATATCACATTGTCTGGATAACCCGTTTTTTCATACCGTTTGATAATCTTACGTGCTTCTTCAAATGGCCAAGTTCTCGATTGAGAAGCTGCATCTTTTAATTCAGGCGTAAGGTTGAGGGTATCACACTGATCACGCATCATTATTTATCCTAAAAATTACACTCTTTCAAAATAGGGTGTATGGTTCTTGAATTTATTCGTCAATAATAGCAAGCAAAAAGATGAAAATTTCTTTATACTCTTAAGTCACAATACAAAAACCGCCCTCGTTATAAACATGTTTTGTTCTGATAAAAATCAAAAACATTCAATATTATAAAGCAAAATTGACTTGTTTTGATTATCGAAGCCTTCATTGCTATTATTATCATGGGTTTTGCTTATTATATTTATTAGCGCAGAAGATAAGCTTCTAGTATTGAACGAAAGAACGGTAAAAACCAACAGAAAAAATGCTTAAACTAGGCATTTCATACAAAATCACTAATCCATATTACACTTGTCACCGTAATTTTCTATTTCTTTTCTTTATCACCTTGATGACGCATTGCTAATGTACGCAAACGTAGAGCATTTAATTTAATAAAACCAGTTGCATCTCTTTGATCATAAACACCTTGATCATCCTCGAAAGTTACCAACTCACTAGAATAAAGTGATTTTTTACTTTGGCGCCCTTCAATAATTACATTCCCCTTATAAAGCTTTAACGTGACTTCACCTTCAACATGTTCTTGAGATAAATCAATAGCTGCCTGCAACATCTTACGTTCCGGCGAAAACCAAAATCCATAATAAATGAGTTCTGCATAACGTGGCATCAATTCATCTTTCAAATGAGCTGCACCACGATCTAGTGTTAAAGATTCTATCGCTCTGTGAGCCGTCAAAAGAATGGTCCCCCCTGGTGTTTCATAAATACCCCGCGATTTCATACCCACAAAGCGATTTTCTACCAAATCTAACCGACCAATACCATTATCGCGCCCATAATGATTTAATTCTGCAAGTAAAGTTGCAGGAGATAAATTTTTTCCATTGATTGAAACAGCATCGCCTTTTTTAAAGCCAAGAGTAATTCTGGTTGCTTGATCTGGAGCATCTTCCGGCGAAAGAGTACGCATATGGACATATTCAGGAGCAGGAAGTGCTGGATCTTCTAAAATCTTTCCTTCTGATGAAGAATGCAATAAATTTGCATCCACTGAAAAAGGCGCTTCACCTTGCTTATCCTTTTCTACAGGAATTTGATGAATACGAGCAAATTCAAAGAGATCTGTCCGACTCTTAAAATCCCAATCACGCCATGGAGCAATAATCTTTATATCAGGATTAAGCGCATAAGCGGAAAGCTCAAAGCGTACCTGATCATTGCCTTTTCCTGTTGCCCCATGAGCAATGGCATCAGCCCCTGTTTCCTTAGCAATTTCAATAAGGCGTTTTGAAATAAGTGGACGTGCAATTGATGTTCCTAAAAGATAAGTCCCCTCATAAATGGTATTGGCTCGAAACATCGGAAAAACAAAATCACGCACAAACTCTTCACGCAAATCTTCAATATAAATTTCTTTAACACCTAGCATTTCAGCTTTACGACGAGCAAGTTCCAGCTCTTCCCCCTGCCCCAAATCTGCTGTAAAAGTTACAACTTCAACGCCTAGCGTACTTTGCAACCATTTAAGAATAATTGACGTATCCAATCCACCTGAATAAGCCAAAACAACTTTTCTAATATTTTGCCACTTTTTCATTTTAACGTTCTATATGAGCTACTTTTTTTATTTCTACCCAAAAATCAAAACGATACAAGAAATATAAAAATAAATTCTTTTTAAGCAACATTAAAAAGACGTAAAAAGCGTAAATAAAAGTGCCTCAAAGTATAAATAGTGAACACTGCTTAAAAATAAAAGGAGATTTACGTGTCATTTCTACCGGAGTGGTCTATTGTTGTACAATTTGCTTTAGCATCGTTGATTTTAGCACTTATTCCAGGACCAGATATGATGCTTTCTGTAGGACGAACCATTACACAAAGCAAAAAAGCTGGAATTATGTGCGCCTTGGGTAGTGCAACAGGGTTTGCCATTCAGGTTACCGCTGTAGCACTTGGCTTATCAGCGCTTATTTTTGCTGCACCACATACTTTTGTTCTTCTGAAAATTGTTGGCGCCTTTTATCTTTTATGGTTTTCCTTTCAAGCGTTACGGAGAAACCCCACTTTTTCCTTTGAACAGACATCTTCTAAATCTCAAAGCGCTAAACGTAACTATCTTGCTGGTATTGGAATTAATCTTCTCAATCCTAAAGTTATACTCTTTAACGCGACATTCTTACCACAATTTATCAATGCGAATGATCCTATGGCAACACAAAAATTGCTCTTTTTAGGACTCTCTTATATTCCTATTTCTTTCCCCATTACAATTGCAATCGTTTTTACAGCGCATAAACTTACCAAAACTCTCAAAAAGAACCCTCTTTATATTCGCTTTCTCGACTGGCTTATTGCTGGTACTTTTACCAGCTTTGCCCTCCATCTCCTTATCGTTACAAAACATTGATTTATATGTGTAATGTATCGCTTTTAATTTAAATAAAAAAACAAATATTATAAGATTTTTTCATTTCAAACCCGTTTATGTTGAATAAAACAATACCTTTCCTTTGTACATCACAAGCGAAGCTGGAGTTTTCGTATGGATAAAAACTGTCTAAGAAAAGAATAAAAATACCTCTTATGAACCATCTTAAGTGCCAAAAGCTGTTTACAACATTGGGAGCTAAAAAATAGAATGGTGGTATCAACTTACACCTTTATTAAACATAAAGGTGTAGGAGTATAGTACATTTCACAGAGCCTTTTTGTTATACTCTTCACAGGCATTGTCGTGATATGAAGAGTGCACTCAGAGATACCTAAAAAACATATCAATGGACAACACAATGGTATTTATATTTTAGATCCTCTGTTGTGCTTGTGAAGCGTGATCTTATTAAAGAACGTAATAAACAAAAGCATGAGGCAGTGCACCATCTCCACTTTTTAAAAGATATTACCGTAGATGCTTTTAAAAGACATAAAACCGAATTAAAGAGTATGATAATAAGGTAGAAATTAGTTACAATCCTTAAGACCTCATATTCCCTCTAAATTAGGCTTCCTTCTTATTTCAGAGATTATGCAAACAGACTATAGACAATATCTTACCCCTTTTAGCATATAAAAGCTGAGACTGTTCGTCTAGCACTTATCTATCTTAATCTCTGTCTCACACATGCTATTATATGATGATTTACTGAAAAAAAGCATAGGCCTCGATATCGCTGAAAATTGCGTTAACTAATGACCAATGGCATTTTCAAGTCGTAACCGTTCAGATTTACGTAAGCGCTCTGAAGCTGATTTAAGCTGTCCACATGCAGCTAAAATATCGCGTCCACGCGGTATCCGAATAGGAGAAGCATAGCCCGCTTGATTAACGACATCAGCAAAACGCTCGATTTGCTCCCAATCAGAACACTGATAATTACTCCCTGGCCACGGATTAAAAGGGATTAAATTAATCTTAGCAGGAATCCCTTTCAATAACTGAATCAATCGCTTAGCATCATCTAAACTATCATTGATATCTTTCAGCATAACATATTCAAATGTGATTCGTTTTGCATTGGAAAGACCAGGATAATTACGGCAAGCCTCCATTAGTAAAGCAAGCGGATATTTTTTATTAATGGGAACAAGCATATCCCTTAGTGTATCGTGTACTGCGTGGAGTGAAATTGCTAACATAACACCAATTTCTTCTCCGGTTCGGATAATTCCAGGAACAACCCCACTAGTTGAAAGCGTAATTCGACGTTTTGATAAAGAAAGGCCATCGCCATCAGAGGCAATCAATAAAGCTTTTTTAACAGCTTCAAAATTATAAAGAGGTTCTCCCATTCCCATCATAACAATATTGGTAATTTTTCGTCCTTCAATGGGAACAATTGCTCCATCAGGGGTATTCTTATCAGGAAAATCACCCAAACAATCACGTGCAACTAATAGTTGTGCTAAAATCTCTTCTGCGGTCAGATTACGAACAAGCATCTGCGTTCCCGTATGGCAAAAAGAGCAGGTTAACGTACACCCTACTTGCGATGAAAGACATAAAGTACCACGTCCTTCTTCAGGGATATAAACCGTTTCAATTTCAACAGGTCTTCCAGCTCCACGTGCAGGAAAACGTAAAAGCCATTTACGTGTACCGTCTTTTGATATTTGTTCTCCAACAATTTCTGGACGCATAATGGAAAAATGACACTTAAGTGTTTCTTGCATTGCTTTAGAAATATTCAGCATCTCATCAAAATTTGAAACACCACGCACATAAAGCCAATGCCAAAGCTGACGCATACGCATACGCGTTTGATGCTCTGGTACACCAACTGTCTTTAAAGCTTGTATCATTTCATCTTGCGACAAACCAATTAAAGAGAGCTTAGAACTCTCCTTCACGACCACATTATCTGTTTTTCGTGCAAAACATGAACCAACTGGTCTAAGGTCATAGGAAATGGCCATTGCTTTCCAATTCACATCACTATTTTAGAAGTTATCGAAACCTTAATGGCACTTTTGAGCTGCGTTTAATGCAGCAGTGACCCCTTTTAAGGAATAAGTATAGGTGGTATGCGTTCCTCTTTTTGATATCGCTTGCACTGTCATATTGTTTCCAGCACGTATAGCAGAAACAAGCTGCTTTTCTAGCTCTGATGACGCCAACCAAGCTGAGGAATCCTTCGTGAAAAAATTAAAGTCCTTATTTCCAATGGTCACTGTCACTCTCGATCCTTCTTGAAGCGTATAACCAGCCATAAACTGCGGTTCGAACGAAACAGGTGAATGAGAACGCTTGGTAATTAAGAAAAAATTATCACCATGATTAACCGTCGTTGGAAGAGCCTTCAAAGGTACCGATAACACATAGCAAATCGTATTTTGGGGCGATTTATAAGAATAGACCCCCCATGCTTCAAATTGATTTAAACGATTTGGCGTTTGTGCACATGCTGCCCCAGCTGTAACCAGAACCATTACAGATGCAGCAATAACAGTCTTTTCAAACATCTTTATTTAGCTCACTTCTTTAGTCTCTAACAAGATTCTCTTCATTGGAAAAATTCAAAAAAACCTCGATACTCATGTATCACTGTCCTAATTCTTCCAATAAGCAAAATATTTTCACACCAATTAAAATAGATCTCTACGTTTCATTGTGACCTTTTAGGTGTTACCAAAATATAAACTTCTTATTCAATAACCACATTAAAAAATAACATTTTCATTTTATGCTACTCATTTCGTTTTTGTATAAAAAACGATTTCTTTAAGCAATAGAACTTCAAAACGAGATGAAAATACACTACCACTCTGTTAAGAAATAAACTATACTCTTTAATATCACAAGAAATCTGCTGCAAAATTTTGCAAACACACCCTGACCTCCCCAAAAATTTCACAGCCTTGCGAATATCACTTCTCGACTTCACACATTCAATACATTTATGTTCGTAAATACCTCACCTTTTATCCATTATAGTGCATTCATACTTCGTATTCAACATCGTTCCCATATCGCCTTTTCATAATCTTCAAAATATCTTAAAAAAATAATAGACTATTATCACTACATTGGTCATGAAACATAAAGTACTTAGATTTTGTCTCAACAACTACATGTAACTTTGTTTCTTTTGCTCCTATTAACTCTTCCTATATATTTCATCTCCA
The DNA here is from genome assembly GCF_042195515.1 of Bartonella sp. CB10SXKL. Lineage (NCBI taxonomy): Bacteria > Pseudomonadati > Pseudomonadota > Alphaproteobacteria > Hyphomicrobiales > Bartonellaceae > Bartonella > Bartonella sp. CB10SXKL. The sequence continues at coordinate 193,098 of NZ_JBHION010000001.1, forward strand.
ATTTTTAAGTTCTAAAGTGATTCTAGTAGCTTATAATAGCTTAAACATATTATTTTAAATGTATTAGACAATTCCTTTCTTCCTGTTACCAAAAACGTTTTAAGAATTTTTTGACAAGTTCTCTTATCTTATTTCTAAGTAATTTATAACAAGAAATATAAAACTTTTTTCTATAGAAGTTCTAACATTACCGTTTTTTAAACAACATTTTAATCAATTAAAGACACTTGAATAAATCTTCTTATGCACAAAAACTCTTTCACCCAACCTAAAGGTATAGTTTTCATTCTTACCGTACAAAATTATTTTTTAGTATGAGCTCTATACAACAGCTGACATCTAAATCATACTTAATCACACTTTGCCAGCTTCCAATATTGCTACAGCCCTTGGCACTTGAGACGGTTCATAAGAAGCATTTTTACTCCTTGTCTCATACAATCTTATTCACACGGCTTTCCCTGATTGTAATCGTGTAAGTGAATGGTTTTGATTGATTCAACATAAATAGGTTCGGCATGAGGGAATCTTATGAACTTCGGATCTCTCATTCAACATGTAAAACAGTAAATTATCTTTATAAATTAATATGTTGAAACACACAGGATACAATATCCCCTATTTTCTACTTGAATCTTAATAATATTATCCCTAAGTACTAAAATTTAATTTACTAAAAAATTCAATGCACGAATAAACTTTTCTATTGATTACTGCCCCACCCTCAGAGGGTGAAGATTTTTAACCCAATTTGGTGTATAAGAAGTTTGGATTCTTGTTGAGTCGAGTTCCCCTTGCCTTTCCACTCATGTGATTCACTTAACTAAAGGCTCTACAGACAAATCCTGCTTAAAAATATTTACCACGCACTCTAAAAGCACTTAATATATCAAGAAGATTTCCAGAATTTATCTCACCACACCTCAAATGATAGTGTTTTTATAGTATAATAGGATAAAAGAATCCATGAACATAATAATTAGGTGCTTTAATATACGAGAACAAGAAAGGACAACTCCTTCGTTTTTGTTGCTTGCTCTTTAAAAAGAAGGTTCACTTAGAAATGATTTTTTTTAAATCTCATGACATAACCTTTTGTTATTAGTCTTAAGATGCAAATTATATTATTTCCTACGCTCTGTGGTGCATACCTCGCAATTTATACGCTCATAATACCTTTTAAGCTGCATTTGATTCTGAAGTTTGAATCAATAAAGCATAAAGCGCATTGGCATTATGCGTATTGCGCAACTTTTGCACAACATCAGCATGGCGCAAAACACGTGCAATCTGAGATAAAGCTTTTAAGTGATCTGCACCAGCATTTTCAGGTGCCAAAAGGAGAAAAACGAGATCTATAGGTTCGTCATCGAGAGCTTCAAAATCAACAGGACTTTCAAGACGTGCAAATATACCAACAATCCGATCAATATCAGGTAATTTCCCATGAGGAATCGCAATACCACCACCCAAACCCGTTGAACCAAGCTTCTCGCGTTGCAAAACAACATCAAAAATTACATGCTCACTAAGACCTGTCAGCTTAGAAGCCTTTTCGGCTAAAATTTGTAGAACTTGTTTTTTCGAATTAGCCTTAAGAGCCGGAATGATCGCTTCCGGTGCTATTAACTCACTCAAATTCATACTTTAATTTTCCTCTTACACGCTCAAATGCTCATCAATAAACCTATAAACGGTATAGATACTTAATGTTCTTTCACTTTTCGCAACATCGCATGTGTTTTTATTTTTCAATTTATAACGGATGATAACTCAATACATGTCATATCACTTTTAACACAACAATAAATAGTATTTAGCTCCTCATTAACGGCATGAGAAAACAAAGAAATGAAGTTGTTCATAAAGTTAATTTCCTTACGACTCTAGAAAAGGTCATTATTCATAAATTTATTAAACTTGTCATAAGAATTGATGTATAATTCGCTATCAGAGTTTTTCTTTTCTTAAAAATGATCCCTTAAATTAAAATGAAAAGCATACTGAGCAAAATGGACCTTTACTTTGAAAATTACTGTATAGCTTGAATACCGCCTTATAACAAGAATATAAAGGTTTTTAGAGATTTAATGGTTATTTTAAAAGATTTATAGATTTAGCCTGATATCTGTAGTCAAGCTCCTATTTTTTAATAGGGCCATATAAACCAATAAAATACGACAACTCCTATTGAATAACCGGCGCTCCTATTAAAATACCTAAACCAGCATCATCGATATATTACAGAGAAAAATATGATAAACATCTCTTACCTTTCAATAATACACGCATTTATTGAGAGTTTCATTTATCACTCATTATAACGTTAATCTAGTGATATCTTTTCTATGATACAATCATGAGTAAGCTAAACTTATAAAAAAACAAACTAACTCTTTAATGATGAAGCTTTTTTCACCACTCAATAAAAACATTCTAAGGTTATAGTCATAAAAGAAGTTTTGGCATAAATAAGGAGATTTTCAGTAATAATGTTTGGTTAAACTTAAATGGAAACTCGTGAAAGCTGTAAAATCAAAGAGAAAACTGATTTCCTAAATAAATTCTGCGTACATCAACGTTGTTGATAATATCGTTAGGACAACCGTGAACTAACACCCGCCCTGTATGAATAATATAAGCGCGGTCGACAAGCCCTAATGTCTCACGCACATTATGATCCGTTATTAAAACACCAATGCCACGCTTCGTTAAATGACGAATAAGTTGTTGAATATCGAAAATAGCGATAGGATCAATTCCTGCAAATGGTTCATCAAGTAACATAAAATGGGGACGAGAAGCTAAAGCACGCGCAATTTCAAGTCGCCGACGTTCACCTCCAGATAACGAAAGTGCAGACATTTTACGTAAATGATCAATTTTAAATTCATGTAAAAGGCTATCTAACTCTTCACGCTGTTTAAGGCGATCTTTTTCAACGACCTCTAAAACAGCTTTAATGTTATTTTCTACTGAAAGACCACGAAAAATAGACGCTTCCTGTGGAAGATATCCAATACCTAAACGCGCACGTCGATACATCGGAAGATGCGTAATATCAAATCCATCAATTTTAATGGATCCTCCATCAGATTTTATAAGCCCCGTAACCATATAAAAACAAGTTGTTTTACCTGCCCCATTGGGCCCTAAAATGCCAACGGCTTCTCCCGTACGAATGCCAAAAGAAACACCATTAACAGTTCGTCTTCCTCGATAAACTTTAATCAAATTACTGGCAATCAAGGTCCCTTTTAAGGGGTTTTTTGAAGCTTCACTTTCAAGATTATACCTATCGGTCTGTTTTTTTATTTTGATTCCAAACATGAAATCTTAATGACCATTCTTTTGATTTTGTTTTAAAATAATAGAAACACGACCTTTTTTCTTAGGTGTTTCACAACCTTCTAAAAAAGCCTTTCCGCTTTCCATATTTGCCGTTAGTTTGCACCCCGTTGCCACATTGTCACCATCAGTTAACACAACATGATTCCCCGTCAAACTCATCATTTTTGACTTTCCATCAAAAACGCCTTTATCACCCGTAGCAACTTGCGTAGCAATTTTTATATAAACTTTTCCTAAAGCTTCCATTTTTTGTATACTCGACGAACCAAATAAAGAAACAGATGATGCCTTTGTATTTTCCTGATTTTTATCAATTTCTTTATATGCTTTATCGTAGTAAACAACTAATTCTGCCGTTCTTAAAAGACGTTCACCTTGCACCACTGAAACATCACCCTTAAAAAGCGCTATCCCTTCTTTATCACGTATTTCCAAAGAATCTGCATGAAGTTCTACCGGTTCTTTATCGCTTGATAGACTTATTCCAAAATGGGCCACTTCAGCATATCCTAAAACTGCTCCTCCTCCTAACATTCCCATGCTAAAAGCCAACATCACACCTATCCATCTTTTGTACGATTTCATTATTTCAATTCTTTTGTTTGTATATACACATACTTCTCTTTATAAATATCCTTTAAAGATTTGTATTGATATTGCGTTATTGCTTTTGAAGCACTAAATGCACTCCACCATGGAAATACATGTTTTTTCCTTTTTCTCGAATTTGTAAGGCGTTTGCGGCAAGATGAAAACCGGCTTGCTGAATATTAACACGTTGATCTGTTTTTAACTGTCCCTCGGATAAGTTAATACTAGCTGACATAAATTGTACCATCATCCCATCATTCGTCGTAATGGTGAATGGCTTGTCCAACTGTAAAAAACCATTAATGTTATCGTAAACCCCCCCTTGTGCTGCGAGAAAAATCTGTCTTTGTTGGCCCATAAATGCTCTAGCTGTAATGTTTTGCAACCCAATCATTCCAGCGTGTGTATGGTCTTGAAATGCCTTTTCTGCTTTAAGCCAATAAGGTTCATGAGCACGCGTATACCCTTCTAATTTTGGATTGAGCATCGTCAAATTCATCACGCCACTTTCTCCATTGTTCAAAGGCATAGAATCAGAAGTAATGGGAACCAAGAAAAACGTAAACCAGCAAAAAACCAGCGCTGAAATCAACGCTAAGAGAGGTAAAAAGATTTTTAATATGCTAATGCGACGCGAATGACGGGATGCTTTTTTTAAAACATCTCCACAAGATGATTGCGTTGAAAAGGCTTCATAATGATTGTGTACGGACATACTCTCCTGATCTCTTAAATACTCCGCATTTTTAATCTGTATAACCTTTATAGAAGGTATTTTCAAATTTTGTTTCTTGCAATTTGTTTTTTCTTGATTTTATTTTGCTTTTATCCGTTTATATATTGTAATATGCATGGAGTGCACAATTACAAAATTTTTTTGTGTGAAAGTGAGGCTATTGTGGTAAAATCAGAGCTTGTGCAAATTATCGCTCGTCATAACCCGCATCTTTTTCAACGGGATGTGGAGAATATTGTAAACGCTATTTTTGAGGAAATTGCAACAGCACTTGCAAATGGCAATCGCGTTGAACTTCGTGGATTTGGAGCTTTTTCTGTAAAAAGCCGTTCAGCCCGTAATGGACGTAATCCACGAACAGGTGAAGCTGTTTCTGTTGAAGAAAAGTGGATTCCTTTTTTTAAAACTGGCAAGGATTTACGCGACCGTCTTAATCAGTGAGAAACTTATGATAATTAAACGTATTCTTCTAACAAGTATCGGTGTGATTCTCGCAGCGGTTTTGATTATTTTTATCGTGGCTAATCGTCAAATGGTTCCGTTAACCCTTGATCCTTTTCGAGCAAATCCTGAAAGTTTTACTTATCATGCTCCCCTCTTTATATGGCTCTTTATTTTCTTTGGTTTTGGTATTTTATTAGGAAATCTGATAAGTTGGTTTTCCTATCACAAATACAAAAAAGCTCTCAAAAAAAGTAAAGCCGAGATTGAAAAATTGAAAACATCTATCACAAATCTGGTGTAATGGTATTTAAATGAAATCTTTTCTCTTTAGTATTTTATATTCAGTACAGAGTTAAAAGTGCTCTTTTTCTTTTTTTATACATGTTTTAATTGACTTTAGCTTTTTTGCACTTTTACGAAACATTTAAGAGCTTTATAATATCTTTTTATACCTCATATACCGTGATACAAAACATGCCCGCACAATACTTTCAATCCTCCCATAACAATAGATATCCGCAGGAAAAGTTGCCCCTTATTTTAGAAACGGGTATAAGCGAAAACTATGCTCTCATTGATTCTGGTCATGGACAAAAATTAGAACGTTATGGAGCTTACCGCATTATTCGACCAGAAGGTCAAGCACTATGGAAACCCGCTTTACCTCAACAACAATGGGCTGATGTTGATGCTATTTTCACAGGAAACCTTGATGAAGAAGGGGTTGGGCGTTGGCATTTTCCTAAAAAGCCACTTGATGAAACATGGGCTCTTGCTTGGAATGGATTGTCTTTTCTAGGCCGTTTTACTTCCTTTCGTCATGTGGGGGTTTTTCCTGAACAAGATGCCCATTGGCGCTCTATGGAAGAACAAATTGTTCAAGCCAAACGCCCTATAAAATTGTTGAATCTTTTTGGCTATACAGGTATTGCCTCTTTGATTGGAGCACGAGCGGGTGCGAATGTTACCCATGTTGATGCTTCTAAAAAAGCCATTGCGTGGGCAAAAGCTAATCAAGAAAGAGCAGGATTACCAGATCATTCTATTCGCTGGATTTGTGATGATGCTATGAAATTTGTCGAGCGTGAACTGCGTCGTAAAAAAAGCTATGATATGATTCTTCTTGATCCCCCTGCTTATGGGCGTGGACCCCATGGTGAAATTTGGCAACTGTTTGATCATTTACCCGCCATGATCACAAATTGTCGTAAACTTCTCTCTGATAAACCGCTCTCTGTTGTCCTTACAGCTTATTCTATTCGTGCTTCCTTCTTTGCACTTCATGCTTTAATGCGTGATGCATTTGTAAATCTTGGTGGTACAGTCGAATCAGGAGAACTCATTTTGCGTGAAGAAGTTGCAGGACGTGCTCTTTCTACTTCTCTTTTTAGCCGTTGGATTGCTTGAATATGTGTAGACCTAAAACTGGTAGAGTGAAAGAAATTACCTCTCTTAGCAACCCCATCATAAAAGATCTTAAAGCACTTAGCCAAAAGAAAAACCGTAATAGAGAAGGTCTTTTCATGGCAGAAGGATTGAAATTGGTCATTGATGCTCTCAATCTTGGCTGGACAATACAGACGCTTATTTTTTCTAAAAGTAAAATCGGTAATGCTACTATCGAAAATACTGCCGCACGTGCTGTAGCCAACGGTGGTTTTGTTATTAAAGCCTCACAAAAGGTTATGGAATCACTTACCCGACGCGATAACCCACAAACAGTTATTGGTATTTTCAAGCAAAAATGGCACTCTTTTGAAATGATAAAAGGACAGATTAAAGATGTTTACATCGCGCTTGATCGTGTGCGTGATCCTGGAAACCTTGGTACCATTATTCGAACCGCTGATGCTGTAGGTGCTAAAGGTGTTATTTTAATTGGTGAAACAACAGACCCTTTCTCGCCTGAAACGGTCCGTGCAACCATGGGATCTATTTTCTCTGTACCACTTTATCGTTTTGATGAAAGCGCCTTTTTAAACTGGTCTTCTCACTTTAAAGGTATGATCGTTGGAACACACCTCAAAGGATCTCTGGATTATCGCACACTTGACTTCAAAAATGGCCCTATTATCCTTTTAATGGGGAATGAAAAACAGGGATTATCAGATCTTCTTACGAATCGGTGTGATAAACTTACGCGTATTCCACAAAGCGGACGAGCAGACTCGCTTAATCTAGCTGTAGCAACAGCTGTTATGCTTTATGAAATCCGTCGCCCCTATTTAATACTGGAACCATGTGAGGAAAAACATGATTCGTAAATCACTCCCTTTTCTTCTCTTGGGCTTGTCTTTTACAGTAGTACTTGATCAAGCTGTCAAATACTGGGTTATGCACAATATGCCTTTAGGAACAGAAATTTCGCTTATTCCTTTTCTTTCCCTTTATCATGTGCGCAATTCTGGCATCGCATTTTCGTTTTTTTCTTCCTTTTCTCAGTGGGGAATCATCGCCATCACGATCATTGTGATTATCTTCCTTCTATGGTTATGGAAAAATACTGAATATAATAAGTATTTAATGCGCTTTGGCCTTATTTTTATTATTGGAGGAGCCATCGGCAATCTCATTGATCGTATTCGCTTTCATCATGTCACTGATTATATACTTTTTCATATTGATGATATTTTTTATTTTGCTATTTTCAACCTTGCAGATAGTTTTATCACTCTCGGTGTTATTGCCATCCTTATTGAAGAATTGCGTACTTGGATGAAAGGAAGGCGTCATTCCAATAGTACATCTCCTCATTGATATGTTCATTGCCTTAGAAAACAGAGAGCTTTGATCATCACAAGTCTGATTACGCATTGATTTCTCTTAATCAATTCTTGTTGCTCGTCATTTCACGTGTTTCTCTTCATGGGACGATAAGATCTTACTTTCTTTTCAACTTCACATTTCTACACTTAGTTAGTGCAAAAGAAATGAACTCAAATAGAAATCAATATTTTTTATCCATGTGTCCTACATCATAATTTTTGAGGAGATATTTCACAGCATTTAAAGTTCCATTTATTTAATTAGAACAATTGCTTTTCGTATGTTTTTTAGTTTTTACAGATATCGCTTTTACAGAGCCTTTCTTAAGTGCTTCGTTTAAAAACTCTCTTTTTTTATTTTATATATTGTTTAATAAAAAACATTTTTTCAACTATTTTCAATGGTGTCTTGTTAAAGCAACATATTGATTATAAATATAAATTACCTTTTTTCATATTGAATAAAGCCCTTAATAGCCTAAATCTCTTTTATTTGGAATCTGTTCATGTTGAATCCATAAAAACCCTGTCTCTTGCAAGACACAAGCAAGTTAATAATCTTGATTAATATAAACAGATTTGAAACCAGAGAAGCTTGCGATATTTAGAGTATCATTTAGCATTCAAAAAGACAATTTATCATTACATATCAATATATTATATAAAAATCCAATTCGATAGCTCTTATAACCGTGCAAAACAGATGCAATATTGGAGGTTGAAAATAGTGTGATGATACTTGCCGCTCTTCTCATAAACGCAAAAATAGTGAATATTTTATAAGGGATTGTATTACATAGTTTCTGTGAAAATAGAAAAATTTTTAAGTATAGTCTTTTTATCTTGCAAAAATATGGCAAAAAATGGAAATATTTTTTATTAAAATGAACTATTTCCTTACCAATTTGTAAGGTTCCTTCTTCATATAAATCTCTTGTAATTTTTAAATAAATCTCCATAATAAGAGCATATATGCTGGAATTCTGTCAGTGATTCTTAAGGGTTTTTGTATTTGCCCAATTAAGGCTTATACCAAGCTTATCTGTGTAATGACAGAGACACTTTTAAAGCCCTATACCTGACAGAACATATGCTAAAGGATTTTATATTATGGCTAATTTTAAAGATTTACGTTCGGCACCTGCTTCTCATGCCGATGCATCAATTGATCAGGGATTACGCGACTATATGTTGGGTGTCTACAATGCAATGGCCATTGGTTTGCTTATTACAGCTGCTGCCGCTTATGCAATTGTATCATTAGCAACGACAACAGATATGAGCCAAGCAGCAGCTCAAATCAATAGCAGTGTTTATCTAACACCACTTGGAGTAACATTTTATACATCGCCATTCTCTTATATTGTTATGTTTGCACCACTCATAGCAGTCTTATTTCTCAGTTTTAAAATTAATACATTGAGCACAAATGCTGCTCGTAGTCTCTTTTTTGGTTATGCTGCTCTGGTTGGTCTTTCACTATCTTCAATCGTTTTGCGCTATACGACAGAAAGTGTTGTGCAAACCTTTGTCATTTCCGCCGCAACTTTTGGAGCTCTTTCACTTTATGGATACACAACAAAGCGTGATCTCACAGCAATCGGTTCCTTCTTATTCATCGGATTGATCGGCTTGTTTCTTTCCATGATTGTGAACATTTTTCTTGGATCAAGCGCTTTGCAGTTTGCTATCTCTGTGATTGGTGTTTTTATCTTTGCTGGTTTAACAGCCTACGATACCCAGAGCATTAAGTTGATGTATTATGAAGGAGATGAAAGCGATACCAGAGGACGTAAAGTTATTATGGGCGCGTTGAATCTTTATCTTGATTTCATCAATATGTTTGTCTTCTTGCTACAGTTTCTTGGCTCAAACCGTGATTGATTGCAAAAATCATAACTTAATTAAAGAACCTTGTTTCTAAAAGAGACAAGGTTCTTTTGTTTTTAGTGTAAGTCTTTACCCTTGGCCTCTTAGGGACTATTCTTTTCGTAAAATGACAAAAATACCTTATAAGCAAAAATTCCCTTGGTTTACCGGTTTTATCCAACAAAAACTCCACAGCTCCCTTTTTAATGCAATTCACAGCCGCTCTCATCATCAATCAAACATCATCAATCAAAATAGTAATTATGATCTGACCGTTGCTTCCTATAATGTGCATAAATGTGTAGGTGTTGATAAAATTTTTAATCCTACAAGAATTGTCCGTGTTATTACTGAATTACAAGTTGATATCCTTGCTCTTCAAGAAGCAGATAAACGTTTTGGGGAACGCATTGGTTTGATTAATCTTCAGCTATTAAAAGCTGAAACCGGTTTGATTCCTGTACCTCTTAATACTATGTCACCTCATGGCCATGGTTGGCATGGGAATGCTCTTTTTTTGCGAAAGGGATATGTACGTGATACTTTACAAGTCACTCTTCCTAGTATTGAACCACGTGGGGCTGTAGTTGTAGAGTTGGAAATGGAAGCAGGCCCTATTCGTATTATTGCGGCTCATTTTGGCTTATTACGTTACTCTCGTAAACAACAAACAAAAATGCTCCTTGAAATTTTCCAAAAACGCCCCCTTATGCCTACACTCCTTATAGGAGATTTTAATGAATGGCGGATGGGAAAAGGCTCATCTTTAAATCATTTTTCTCCCTATTTTGATAGCACTTTTGAAGTTGTACCAAGCTTTCCCTCTCGCTTTCCTTTTTTAGCCCTTGATAGAGTTTTTTCTTTTCCCCACCAATTGGTAACAAGTATTGAAAATCATCTTTCACCGCTTGCACGCATTGCTTCAGATCATTTGCCTATCAAAGCCTATCTTAATCTTTCTAACGCAATCAACATTCTTAAAAATAAATAAAAAAATTAATGTGCCTCATCCCAATTTTGAGCCGTCATGACTTTTACTTCAAGCGGTACAGATAAAGATAGAACCGGTATTGTAGCATTTTCCATAACATTTTTAACAACAGTCATGGTTTTTTTACTTTCTTCTTCTGGTACTTCAAAAATCAGTTCATCATGCACTTGCAGCAACATTTTTGCTGATAGTTTTTCTTCTTTTAAAGCATCTTCCATATGTATCATAGCGCGGCGAATAATATCGGCCGCAGAACCTTGAATTGGAGCATTGATAGCTGCTCGCTCATTAAGAGAACGAATTTTTACATTCTTTGCTTTTATTTCTGGATAATGGATACGACGTCCAAAGATTGTTTCTACATAACCATTTTCACGTGCAAAGATTTTAGTTTTCTCCATATAATCTTTAATTCCTGGAAATCTTTCAAAATACAGTTGAATATAACGACCCGCTTCTTGGCGTGAAATTCCCAATTGATTAGCTAATCCAAAAGCTGAAATACCATAAATAATACCAAAATTAATCGCTTTTGCACGCCGTCGTATATCTGAATGCATTCCTTCTATCGCAACACCAAACATTTGTGATGCCGTTATAGCGTGAATATCATGCCCTTTAGCAAAAGCTTCTTTTAATGCTTTTATATCCGCAATATGTGCAAGAATGCGCAACTCAATCTGACTATAATCAGCAGAAAGTAACACACGTCCTTTGGGAGCAATAAAAGCTGTTCGGATTTTACGCCCTTCAGCAGTTCGCACTGGAATATTTTGCAAATTTGGCTCTGATGATGATAACCGACCTGTTGATGTTATTGCCAAAGAATAATTCGTGTGAACTCGCCCTGTTTTTGAAAAAATATAAGAAGGCAAGGCATCTGTATAGGTAGATTTTAGCTTTGCAAGTTGACGCCACTCAATAATTTTACGCGGTAAAATATGACCTTCAGCAGCCAACTCTTCTAAAGTCTGTGCAGAAGTTGACCATTGTCCACCCTTAGTTTTGGCGCCTCCAGGCAATCCCATTTTGCCAAAAAGGATATCCCCTAATTGCTTTGGCGAAGCAATATTAAACTTTTCATCAGCTTGTTTATAAATTTCCTCTTCTAGAATCAAAGCAGCTTGTGCCAACTCTCCGGAAAGACGCAATAAAATCTGCCTATCAATAAGAATCCCCCGTTCTTCCATTCTTGCAAGAACTTTTACAAGGGGTCGATCAAGACGCTCATAAATTTTTGTCATCCCACGAGCAACAAGTTGCGGTTTCAATACTTGCCAAAGGCGCAGCTTTATATCAGCATCTTCCGCCGCATAAAGGGTTGCTTGTTTTAAATCTACTTGTGCAAAAGAAGTAATTTTTTTTCCGTTATGCGTTAAATCTTTATAGGCAATTGGTTTATGCTCAAGCCAACGTTCAGACAAATCATCCATATTATGGGTTAAAGTTCCAGCATCAAAAGCATATGATAAAAGCATGGTGTCGTCAAAAGAGCTTATCATAATGTCGTATTGCTTCATCACCAACCAATCATATTTTATATTATGACCAATTTTTAACACCGCTGAATCTTCTAATATCGGTTTTAAAAGTGCTAAAGCTTTTCGGGCCTCAATCTGTGAGGCAATGCGCCCGCCTCTCAAAAGGTCCTCTTCTCCTTCATCAAAATGTTCAAGAGGTATATAAGCTGCTTTTTCCGGCTGTAATGCGAGTGAAAAACCAACAAGCTTTGCTTGCATCGGATCAAGAGATGTTGTTTTAGTATCAAAAGCGAAAAAACCCTGCTCCTGTGCTTGTGATAACCACTCTTTTAAAATTTTCTCATCAAGAATTGTTGTATAAGTAGCTCTTGTAATTTTTTGAGTCAGCGCTTGATCTTTACGTTTTTGTGCAAAAACTTGTGGAGAATTTTCAGAAAAACTATGAAGAGATGCGTGCTCAGTATTCTTGATCTCAGAATCATGCCTGGGGCTTAGTTTTTCCCATTCAACATCTATATCAAGTGCGTCAATAACAGCTGCATCGCATGACGTTGCCTCTGCCACGCGACGCGTTAATGTTGAAAACTCCATCGCTTTCAAAAAAGCAATTAAACGTGGACCATCTTGTGGCTCCAAAACAAAATCATCTAAATCATTATCTATAGGAACATCTGTTTTAAGCCTGACAAGTTCACGAGACATTTTAACTTGTTCTCTATAAGCTTGAATGTTTTCACGCCGTTTTGTTTGTTTAATTTCTGTTACGCGTTGCAATAAAAGATCAAGAGAACCAAATTCATTTAATAACTGAGCTGCAGTTTTTGGACCAATGCCTGGAATACCCGGTACATTATCTGTTGAATCTCCAATTAATGCTTGTAAATCAATCATTTTTTCAGGCGCAACACCCCATTTTTCTATAACTTCTGAGATACCTATATGCTTATCTTTCATTCCATCATACAAAGATACATGCGTATTTACGAGTTGCATAAGATCCTTATCAGAAGAAATAATGGTTGTTTTTGCCCCAACCTTTGTTGCAAATTTTGCATAGGTAGCAATTAAATCATCCGCTTCAAAGCCTTCCTTTTCAATACAAGGCAAATTAAAAGCCTTCGTTGCTTGGCGTATTAGCGCGAATTGAGGAATTAGATCTTCAGGAGGTTCAGCGCGATTCGCTTTATATTCAGGATAAATTTGTTTCCGAAAAGTATCAGATGAATAATCAAAAATAACAGCAAAATGTGTTGGAACAACACCCGTAGCTGTATTACGAGCATCACATAGTAATTTCCATAACATATTGCAAAAACCAGCTACTGCTCCTACAGGAAGTCCATCCTTTTTACGTTTTAAAGGCGGCAAAGCATAATAAGCACGAAAAACATAGCCTGATCCGTCAACCAAAAAAAGATGATCTGTTGCTTTCATTACAATTTTTTCTCCATTTCAGCTAAAAAAACAATTTGTCCTTATATATTTTTTCACTTTGCCTCTAAAAAGCCATTTTTTCTTTTCATAAGACATGAAGTCGTTGCACTTTATATTAAGTACCTAGAGCTTTTCTTTGCTGTTACAGGATTAATAGCTTTCATTTTGCTCCTCCTATGATAGCTGAGGTACGATGTAGCGACAGGGTCGTTGTGGTGTTCCCCTCCCCACAACGACCGTTTTTTTTTGACATCGATATTCTTTAATTTCAATCGTGACTTTTTTAGAGAAAAGATGATGTTATTCATGAATTTTGAAATTATTCCACAGAGCTTTTTCACCCATTTTGTAGATAAAATCAGCGTGTAACTTTTTTTCTTGCGTACTCAATCTTGAAGGTAAAGCCTGTGGGCGAATTTTAACGGCATAAGATGTATCTTTATCATTCTGGATATGTTCATCAACACCCCTTCTGTTATCAAAACCCAATACACCTTGTTTTCCACCGATAAGCTCAATATAAACATCGGCTAGAATCTCTGCATCAAGCAAAGCACCATGAAGAACACGATGGCTGTTATCAATTCCAAAACGTTTGCATAAAATATCAAGAGAATTAGGACCCATAGGAAATTTACGCCGCGCCATAGCCAGTGTATCAAGAATATTATCAACACTGATAAGCGGTTTGTTGACACGTTTTAATTCTGCATTAATAAAACCAATATCAAAACTCGCATTATGCGCAATCATTGTCGCGTCTTTGATAAATTCTAAAAACTCATCAACAATATCACTAAAACTTTTCTCGTTTTTTAGGCGTTCATTGGTTAATCCGTGAATTGCTACAACTTCATCAGGAATAATAACGCCTTCAGGGTTTAAATAAACATGAAATTGGCGTCCTGTGAGATAACGATCAACCATTTCTACACAACCAATTTCGATTATGCGATCTTTTTCTTTATCTAAACCTGTTGTTTCTGTATCAAAAATAATTTCCCGCATAACTTCAATTCTTTAGTTTTTTTATTACATCAAAAACCTGTTGACGTGTATTCTCTAAATCTTTCCCTGTATCAATAATAAAATCAGCACGTTCTCGTTTTTTTTCATCTGGCATTTGTTGAGCATTGATAAAGGCAAATTTTTTCTCATTCATACCTTGGCGAATCATGACACGTTCTTTTTGTATTTCTGGTGGAGCAGAAACAACAATAACGCTATCCACACGACTTTCACCATTTTTTTCAAACAAAAGTGGAATATCAAGAATAACGAATTTTTTCCCTTGTTCACGCGCTATATCAATAAATTCCCTTTCTTTTTCTTGCACCAAAGGATGAATTATTTTTTCTAATGTTTGTAATTTTTCTTTATCATCAATCAAAATTTCAGAAAGTTTCAAACGGTTAACTTCACCGTTTTCAACAACACCAGGAAAAATACGCTCTATGAATGACAAAGCTGGCTCACTTTTATAAAGCTGTTTTACTGCTTCATCAGCACTAAAAACAGAAATACCCGCTTGCTTGAAAAAATCAGCAACTGTTGATTTTCCCATAGCAATTGATCCCGTTAATCCTATGATCTTCATTCTCTTTTTTCACTCATATCCTCTAAAATAGCTGTCCGTAAAGCTTTTGTTACCTGTGGTCTTATTCCAAACCACTGTTCAAACCCTATAACAGCCTGATGTAGAAGCATCCCAAGTCCATCAACCGTCTTGAGATCACAAGCCTTTGCCTGTTGTAAAAAAGGAGTTATCAATGGTGTATAAATAATATCTGTTACTAACGCCGTTTTTTTTGCTTTATGAAAATCGCAAAAAAAAGAATCACTTTTTTCTTCTGGACTTTTTATACCAATAGAGGTTGTATTAACAATCAAATCAGCTTGATGAAGTATTTCATGGATTTTATGCCAATCGTAAACTTTAATGATTTTTCCAAAATGCTGAGCTAAATTATCAGCACGTTGTTTTGTACGGTTAATCAGATAAATCTGTTCAAATCCGCGTTTTTTTAAGGCATATATGATAGCGCGTGCGGCACCACCTGCTCCAAAAACAAGAGCTGTTTCCCCTCCCCAATCAGATGCAAAATCATCAAGATTAGCGCTAAAACCATAGGCATCGCTATTCGTGGCACAAAGCTTATCTCCTTCATACCAAAGTGTATTAACAGCACCAATCATTGTTGCTCTCTCATCTTTATAATCTGCTAAACGAAAAGCTTCCTGTTTATAAGGTAAAGTAACATTTCCTCCACAAAAGCCTATTTTTTGTAAAGACGCAATAAAATGACTGAATTCTTCAGATGTTACTTCTTGTGCAATATATTCTCCTTGTAAACCATATTGTTTAAGCCAAAAATTGTGAATTTTTGGCGATTTTGAATGATGAATTGGAGAACCAACAACAAAAGCACGCGGATAATTTGTTTTTTTTATTGTTAAGTCAACCATCAATAATTCCTAAGTGACGCAGTTTTATGAGTAGAGGCAGTAAAGGTAAACCAACAATGGTAAAAAAATCTCCTTCAATTTTTTCAAAGAGATGAATTCCTTCTCCTTCAATTTGATATACTCCCACGCTGTTTAAAACATCTTTTCCTACGCGTGCTAAATAACGTTCAATAAATTCTGATGAGAGTAAACGGACGGACATATGTGCACTAAAAGCTTCAACCCAAATTTTTTGACCATTTTTAAATAAAGCTACCGCACTATGAAGAGAATGGGTTTTTCCTGATAATTCACATAAACGTTGATGTGCTTCTTTAATATTTGTTGCTTTGTGAAAAACTTGACCTTCAAAATCAAGAACTTGATCACAACCAATAACGAAAGCATCAGGAAAACGATCTGAAACATTTTTTGCTTTTGCGCTCGCAAGAAAACAGCTGAGTTCTTTAGGTGTTTTTTCTTTTGCTTTTTTTTCTACTTCTCTTTCATCAAAAGAAGCTCCTTCAATGGAAAAATTTAAGCCTGCTTTTTTTAATAATTTTGCACGATAAAAACTAAGAGATGCTAATATTAACGTATCTGCGTTCATGAGAATTTTCTCTCATTTCCTTCACGAAATCGTGATAACAGTTCAAATATTGCAGCAGCAGTTTCTTCAATAGAACGTCTTGTGACATCAATAATAGGCCACCCAAAACGTTCGCAAATGCGTTTTGCATAGATTAATTCTTCAGCTATGTTGATACGATTTGTATAATTATCAAGAGCAAAACTTTCTCCCAAATCTCGATTTTGGCGGATATGTGAGATTCTTTCAGCTGAAGCAATTAAACCAATAATTAAAGAATTTTTTGCCTCTAAAAGGGATTCTGGCAAATCAATATTAGGAATAAGAGGAATATTAGCCGTTTTTATTCCGCGATTTGCTAAATAGATACTTGTTGGCGTTTTAGAGGTTCTTGAAATTCCCACAAGAATCACATCTGCTTCGGATAAGCTACTGGAAGACTGTCCATCATCATGCTCTATTGTAAAATCCAGTGCCTCAATACGGCGAAAATAATCCGCATTAAGATCATGTTGTGCGCTCGCACGTAAATGTGTTGGCATTCCAAGGTAAGACTGAAAAGCATTTAAAACAGGATGTAATATATCAATACAGGGAACTTTTATTTTTTTACACATTTTTTGAAGGAGAAGTTTAAATTCTTCATCAATCATTGTGTAAAGAACAATACCTGGTTCTTGTTGTATTTCATCAAGAGCTTTTTGTAACTGTATTCTATTACGAATCATAGGATAGATATGCTCTGTTGCCTGACTCATTGCATATTGCGATGCTACAGCTCTTCCAACAGAGATTAATGTTTCTCCCGTTGCATCAGAAAGCATGTGTAAATGAAAGAATTTTTTTTCTTTTGTCACAAAAATTTTAACTCCTTGTTAAGATATGTGTATATATCTTCACCGTTTTTTATAAAACTAAAATTTAGGAAAAATTCTCCTTTTTTATGCACAAATTAAATGCTTGTGATAATTTAATCCCTCTTATAAAAAAAGAGGGGATAATATCTTTAAGATAGTGTTATTTTTATTCTTTTTTAACTTCCTTTTGTGGATAAAATTGAGGATAAATAATAATCCACACTAAACACAGTTATAAATAAGAATAATCCTTTCTTTAATATAAATTTATTAATATAAATTTCTGTAAAAATACTTTTGAATAGCATTTCATTAATGCTATAAATTTAACTTACATTTTTGTTATTAAAATAATTAAATACTATTTGGATTTTATATTTTTTCAAGTTTTTCATATAATTACTTAATATTACAGGAATAAATTTCATATAAAGGGTACTTGCAGATTAAAAAAATTGAGTGTAGAATATTTTTTTCTTAATAATATTTCACTCATAAATTTCCATAAATTATTTAGAACAATCTTCTCCATTACAAAGAGCATATTTCATGCAAAAAATGAAACTACAAGAACTTAAAAGCAAAAATCCCGTTGAGCTTGTTTCTTTTGCTGAAACATTAGAAGTTGAAAATGCCTCCCTTATGCGCAAACAAGAATTAATGTTTGCTATCTTGAAAAAACTTGCTCTACAAGACGTAGAAATTATAGGAGAGGGTGTTGTTGAAGTTTTACAAGACGGATTTGGATTCTTGAGATCTGCTGATGCTAATTATCTTCCTGGTCCTGATGATATTTATCTTTCACCTGCACAAATACAGTCGTTTTCTTTAAAGACAGGTGATACAATTGAAGGCCCTATACGCAGTCCAAAAGAGGGAGAACGTTATTTTGCTCTCCTTAAAATTAATACAATTAATTTTGAAAAACCTGAAAAGATTCGTTATAAAATTCACTTTGATAATCTTACTCCTCTTTATTCAAATGAACGTTTCCAAATGGAAATACAAGATCCTACAGAGAAAGATATGTCATCACGCGTGATTGATTTGATATCTCCATTGGGAAAAGGACAAAGAGGGTTAATTGTAGCTCCTCCTCGGACGGGAAAAACAGTTTTACTTCAAAATATTGCTCATTCTATTACCACTAATCATCCTGAATGTTATCTCATTGTTCTTTTAATAGATGAACGACCAGAAGAAGTTACTGATATGCAGCGTTCAGTGAAAGGAGAAGTGGTTTCTTCTACTTTTGATGAACCAGCAATACGTCACGTACAAGTGGCAGAAATGGTCATTGAAAAAGCCAAACGTCTCGTTGAATATGGGCGTGATGTTGTTATTCTTCTCGATTCTATTACACGTCTTGGGCGTGCATATAATACAGTTGTTCCTTCTTCGGGTAAAGTTTTAACAGGTGGTGTGGATGCAAATGCTCTCCAGCGTCCAAAACGTTTTTTTGGTGCAGCACGTAATATTGAAGAAGGCGGATCTTTAACCATTATTGCAACGGCTTTGATTGATACAGGAAGTCGTATGGATGAGGTTATTTTTGAAGAATTTAAAGGAACAGGTAATTCGGAAATTGTTCTTGATCGAAAAGTTGCTGATAAGCGTATTTTCCCTGCTATGGATATTTTAAAGTCAGGAACGCGTAAGGAAGAACTTCTGGTAGAACGACAAGATTTACACAAAATTTTTGTTCTTCGTCGTATTTTAGCATCTATGAATGTAACAGATGCAATTGAATTTTTGATTGATAAATTAAAGCAAACAAAAAACAATAGTGAATTTTTTGATTCAATGAATACGTAGAGTCATTAAAGTTTTTATTAGGATAAAACCTGTGGATACAATCTTTGCTGTTTCGAGTGGATTGTTACCTTCAGGGGTTGCAGTCATTCGGCTTTCTGGTCCTCATGTTGTAGATATAGTTAAAACGCTTTGTGGTCGTTTACCTAAAGCACGTTTTATGCATTATGGAAATCTTACTGCTCGTGATGGTAGTTTTTTAGATTCTGGTTTAACTGTTTTTTTTCCTGCTCCTCATAGTTTTACGGGGGAAGATTGTGCAGAATTCCATTTACATGGAGGAAAAGCCGTCGTTAATCGTTTTCTCGATGAATTGTCGACATTTTCTGGATGCCGTATTGCAGAGGCAGGTGAATTTTCACGTCGTGCTTTTATGGAAGGAAAATTAGATCTTGTTCAAGCAGAAGGTCTTGCTGATTTAATAGAAGCAGAAACGGAAAGCCAACGGCGTTTAGCTGTTATGGGTACAAGTGGACATTTAACGACGCTTTATCGTGATTGGCGTCATAAGCTTATGAAGGCGCGTGCTTTTATTGAGGCAGAACTTGATTTTGTTGATGAAGCAGATATTCCCAACGCAATATCTGATAAAGTTTGGAAAGATATTGAAGATCTTTGTACCTCTCTTCGAGAATATATTACTGAAGGAGAGCGTGCGAGTATTTTACGTGATGGATTAAAAATTGTTATTGCTGGTGCTCCTAATTCTGGAAAATCAAGCATTATGAATCGTCTTTCAGGAAGATCTGTTGCTATTGTAACGGAAGAAGCAGGAACAACCCGTGATGCTTTAGAAATGAGAATTATTCTTGGTGGTTTACCTATTTTTTTAACGGATACTGCTGGTTTTAGAAAAACAGAAAATAAAATAGAACAGATGGGAATAGAAGTTGCTAAACAGCATGTTATGGAAGCTGATTTGGTTATTTTGGTTTATGATATAGGAAATCCTAAGCAAGTTGATTTACCAGAAACATCGGCTGAAATATGGTGTGTTGGCAATAAGCTTGATCTTTATGAAAAAAATGATCAGCGTTGGTCTATACAATTTTCCGCATTAACTGGTTTAAATTTTGATTATTTTATAAAAGAACTTGAATCATTTTGTCATCATCGTGCTTCTGAAATTGGAAATATTGTTCCAGCACGTAAAAGACAACTTCAATTGTTAAAGGAGGCTGTTAAAGAGATTGAATTTTCTCTTAATTATCATTCTCTTGATCTCAGTTTACGTGCAGAACATCTCCGTTGTGCAAGTGATTTTCTTGGTAAAATTACAGGAGATATTGATGTTGAAGATTTGCTTGATATTATTTTTTCAGAATTTTGTGTTGGTAAATAATGATTCACGTGAAACATTGATTATTTCATAGACAGATTATAAAGATTATGTAATTTATATATTGTTTCACGTGAAACCTTAGAATATTTTCTACGGAATGAATTAAATGCAATCATATGATGTTGTTATTGTTGGTGGTGGTCATGCTGGCTGTGAAGCAGCTTCAGCTTCAGCACGTGTAGGAGCCAAAACAGCGCTTGTTACACATAAAATATCAGCATTGGGAACAATGTCGTGTAATCCTGCTATTGGTGGACTTGGAAAAGGGCATCTAGTTCGGGAAATAGATGCATTAGATGGTCTCATGGGAAGAGCAGCAGATGCTGCTGGAATTCAGTTTAGACTACTTAATAGACGTAAAGGACCGGCAGTAAGAGGACCACGAACACAGGCAGATAGACAACTTTATAAAAAAGAAATTCAAAAATTATTAAAAGAACAAGAAAATCTTACTCTTATTGAGGATGAAGTTATTGATCTGGTTGTTAAAGATAATTGTGTATCAGGTGTTATTTTAAAAAAACAAGGAATAATTTTATCTGGTGCTGTTGTTTTAACAACAGGGACATTTTTAAATGGCTTTATTCATATTGGTGATAAAACATGGGCTGCTGGACGTATGGGGGATCAGTCAAGTGTAAAACTTGCTAAACGTTTAAAAAATTATCATATAAAACTTGGTCGATTAAAAACAGGAACCCCTGCTCGTTTGAGTAAAAAAACAATTGCTTGGGATTATCTTCCAAAACAACAAGCAGATGAAAATCCCATTCCCTTTTCTCTTTTAACAGAGAAAATTGAACAACCACAAATTGAATGTGCAATAACACGTACAAATGAGAAAACACATCAAATTATTCGCGAGAATATTTATCGTTCTGCTTTATATTCTGGAAATATTGAAGGGTTAGGACCACGTTATTGTCCTTCTGTTGAAGATAAAATTGTTAAATTTGGAGAACGTGATGGACATCAGATTTTTCTAGAACCAGAAGGATTAAATGATGATACCGTTTATCCAAATGGTCTTTCTACTTCTCTTCCTGAAGATGTGCAAATTTCTCTATTGAAAACCATTGAAGGATTGGAAAATGCTATAGTTTTGCAACCTGGTTATGCTATTGAATATGATTTTGTTAATCCACAACAATTAACGAGAAGCTTAGAATTACGCTCTTTACCAGGTTTATTTTTAGCAGGACAAATTAATGGTACAACAGGATATGAGGAAGCAGCAGCACAAGGACTTTTAGCTGGATTAAATGCTGCACGTAAAGTAGGTAAATTAGATGAAATACTTATAAGTCGATCTACGGCTTATATTGGTGTTATGGTTGATGATTTGGTTTCACGTGGTGTTTGTGAACCTTATAGGATGTTTACATCACGTGCCGAATTTCGTTTATCTTTACGATCTGATAATGCTGATACGCGTTTAACACCTTTGGCACAAAAATGGGGTATTGTGAGTAAAATACGTTGGGAATGTTATCAGAAAAAACAACAACGGCTTGATCAAGCACGATCAATATGTCAAAATATTTTTTTTACACCTAATGAAGCTTCTGCTCATGGATTACATGTTAATCATGATGGAATTCGGCGTTCGGCTTATGATTTTCTTGCTTATCCTCATATGACCTTAGAGCGTCTTTCAGATTTTTGGCCACAATTACAAAAAATTGATTCTAAAACAGCAGAATCTTTAGAAATTGAAGCACAATATGCGGTTTATTTAGATAAACAAGCACAAGATATTGCTTCTCTTCAGAGAGATGAGCGTTTAGAAATTCCTTCTTCTCTTGATATTCAGGCAATTTCAGGTCTTTCAAATGAACTTAAATCAAAAATTAAAGAAGTATCGCCGCGTTCAATTGCTGATGCACAAAAAATTGATGGCATGACACCCGCTGCTTTATCTCTTATTATTACATATATTCAACGTCAACGACGTGAAAAGGCTAAAACAGCTTAATGGATTTTTCTATAGAAAAAAAATATCAACAATTATTAAATATTGTTCCTTCTGTTTCACGTGAAACAATGGAAAATTTAATTCAGTTTGAGTCTTTAATACTTCAATGGAATGCGCATATTAATTTGATATCTGCTACAACAATACCAGATCTATGGACACGACATATTCTAGATTCAGCACAAATTTTTCCTTTGTATGCTCATTCTTTACATTGGTGTGATTTAGGATCAGGAGGAGGTTTTCCTGCAATTGTGATTGCTATCTTTTTGAAAGAAAAAAAAGAAGGACATATTAATCTTGTTGAAAGTAATGGGAAAAAAGTTGCTTTTTTGCGAACAGTTATTGCTCAACTTAATCTTCCAGCAACGGTTTATCACGCTAGGATTGAAGATATATATCAAAAAATTCCCATGTCTGATATTATAACGGCACGGGGATTAGCGCCGCTTAATACTCTTTTACAACTTATTTTTCCTTTATTAACAGAAAAAACTATAGCTCTTTTGCAAAAAGGTCGGGATTACGCTACAGAAATAAAAAATGCCTCTGCCAATTGGCACTTTGATCTGTTAAAACATAAAAGTAAAGTTGATGAAAATTCTGTTATTTTGGAAATTTCTCATATTCGATCATATAGAGGGTAGAGCAAAATGAGCGAAACACGAATTATCGCTATTGCAAACCAAAAGGGTGGAGTCGGAAAAACAACCACAGCAATTAATCTTGCAACAGCTTTAGCAGCCATTGGTGAAAATGTTCTTATTATGGATGTTGATCCACAAGGTAATGCAAGTACTGGTTTGGGGATTGATCGTAATAGCCGTCCTTTATCGTCTTATGATGTTTTGGTTTCAGGCGTTTCAATTACACAGGCGGCTTTAAAAACAGCTGTACCCAATCTTTATATAGTTCCCTCTACACTTGATCTCTTAGGTGTGGAAATGGAAATTTCTTCATCAAAAGATCGCATACAACGCTTACGTAAAGCTCTCTATGATGATCCGGAAATGGAAAAAAAATTCAATTATATTTTAATTGATTGTCCTCCCTCCCTTAATCTTTTAACACTTAATGCTATGGGGGCCGCGGATTCTGTTTTGGTACCTATGCAGTGTGAATTTTTAGCACTTGAAGGTTTAAGTCAATTACTTGAAACAGTAAAACAAGTGCGATCCGTACTTAATCCATCTTTAGAAATCCAAGGTATTGTTCTAACAATGTATGATGGACGTAATAACCTTTCAAATCAAGTTGTTGAAGATGTACGTTCTTTTATGGGAGATAAAGTTTATCGTACTGTTATTCCACGAAATGTAAGAGTATCAGAAGCACCTTCTTTTGGCAAACCTGTATTGCTTTATGATCTCAAATGTGCTGGAAGCCAAGCTTATTTGCGTCTAGCATCAGAAATGATACAACGTGAAAAACAAGCACGCGCTGCTGCTTAAAAATATAAAAAATAATCTAAAAATTCAAAGAGAAAAATTATGAATGATGATCTCTCAAAAAAAAGACTAGGACGTGGATTAGCGGCATTGATTGGAGATATCAATTTAAACAACAATATTGCACGTTCATCAAGCTTTGATAAATTAAATGAATCCGGTAGTATTTCTGAGCGATTTATTTCTATTGAATCTATTTCATGTAATCCTCACAATCCTCGGCGTCATTTTACTGAAACAGAGCTTGATAATTTGGCACAATCAATTCGTCAACACGGTGTGGTTCAACCGGTTATTGTAAGGCCTTTAAGAGATCATCCTCATCGGTTTGAATTGATTGCGGGTGAACGGCGCTGGCGTGCAGCACAACGTGCAAATTTAAGTCAATTACCCGTTATTATTCGTGATGTGGACGATAAAACCGCTTTGGAATTGGCTATTATTGAAAATGTTCAGCGGGCAGATCTTAATCCTATCGAAGAAGCAAAAGGATATGAGATGCTTTTGAATGAGCATGATTATACACAAGTAGATTTAGCACAAGTTATTGGAAAAAGTCGTAGTCATGTTGCAAATACGCTTCGTTTATTAAAACTTCCAGAAAGAGTACAACAATTCTTAACGGATGGACAACTTTCTGCTGGTCATGCACGTTGTCTTATAACCGTTGATGATCCACAAAATTTAGCTGAGAAAATTATTCGTGAAGGGCTTTCAGTACGTCAAACAGAAATACTTGCATATGAGAAAGCCAATCCTAAAACTAAAAAGCGTACCAATACGGAAAAAGATGCTGAAACAAAATCTTTAGAAAAATTACTTGCAGATGTGATAGGAATGAAAGTTATTATTCGACATGGTAAAAAAGGTGGCGATTTAAAAATACATTACTCTTCATTAGAACAATTAGATGAAATTTGTCGGCGTTTACAAAGTTAATCAATTGTTATAAAAAGATTTTTAACAGTTATCTCTTAAAATTTGGATTATTCTATACATATGTTCTTTAACAAATTCTAGATTTCTTGAAGGTAAAGAGTTTTTTTCATAAGTATAATTTTCCTCATCAGTAAGTACATATAATGTCGCTTTAAGTGCTAAGTGAGCAACAATAAAATCTTTTGGTGTGATATTATTTTCTTTTAAAATATTCACAAGTTTTGGATTATTAGAAATATAGGCAGCATATTTTTCAATATGATCATCATAAGTATTGATATCACTTTTTGTATTTGTTTGTTCTGGTTCTGAAGATAAATTTCTACATTCTGCTTTGATTTTTTCCAGCTTTAAAAGAATATTTTCTGTTAAGGGATAATTTGCAATGAAAGGCGGTATAAAAGAAGGATCATCTATTTCTTGTTTTTTTTCTTGAGCGTATGATACAAAAGGAAAAATGAAGAAAAAACACAATAGAAGTTTAAACATGACTAAAAATTATCCTTTCTTTTTTGAATTTCAATAAATACTTTTCCGTCTGTTATTCTTTATTTTTAGAAAAACATTTGTAAATATAATCGAAATAAAAACAATTATTAGGAATGATAAAAATACGGTGATTTTTTAATGCACTGACTTCTTTATTAGATTAAAGGGGTGATATTTTCTAACATTTCATAACTGATTAGTTGCTCAAAATGAGTTTTTCACAGCTATCTAAAAGAATTGTTGCTTTGTAAAAATGTTTTTTAACAAATTCAAGATTGTTTAGAAATATAATATTTTTCTCAGTAGAATATTCCTTTTCAGGTGCAAATATGAGAAGCGCGGATATTTCTTTAAGTACTAAGGTTCCAGCAGCAAAATCTTCTGGTTTGATATTATTTTTTTTAAAAATATTCATAAGTTTTGGTTTACTAGAAATATAGGTAGTGTAGTTTTCAATATTAGAGTGGATACTAGAATCATAAGTGATAAGATCATTTTTTGTTTCTGGAAGTAAATTTTCACATTCTTTTTCAATTTTTTCCAGTTTTAAAAAAAAATCTTCTGTTAAGGGATAATTTGCAACGAGAGGGGATATAAGAGAAGAATTATCTGTTTCCTTTTCCTCTGCTCTTGTTAGTTGAATATGTATCACGAAAAGAAAAAGGAGAAACAAACGTAATACGAACTTAAGCATGGTTAAAAATTATCCTTTCTTCTTCGAATTTCAGCAAAAACTTCTTCATCTGTTTCTTCTTCCATTACAAGGTTCCTTCGCAACACACTATCATCCCAGCGGAGAAAGGGATTGGTGGCTTTTTCTTGCCCTAAAGTGACAGGTAAAGTCATAGCGTTTTTTGCACGTAGCAAAAAAACTTCCTCTATTCTTTGGTGGAGTTTTTTATTATGTGGGTCAATTGTTAGTGCGAAAAGAGCGTTATTTTTTGTATATTCATGTCCACAATAGAGAAGTGTTTCATCAGGAAGTTTACGAAGTTTTTTTAAAGAATTTAACATTTGTGCAGGTGTTCCTTCGAAAAGACGTCCACAGCCCAATGAAAAAAGTGTATCTCCAGCAAAGAGTAAACTCTTCTCAGGAAAATAGTAAGATAATGCGCCTAAAGTATGACCAGGTGTTGAAAGAGCTAAAAGCAGGTGTGTGCCAAAAGAAAAACTTTCATCAGGTTGAAGTGTTTGATCAAGATAATTGATCTTTTCTTTTTCTGCTTCTGGCCCGATAACCATAGCGTTGTAAACTTGTTTTAATTCTGATAGGGCTTCTACATGGTCGTGATGATGATGAGTTACAAAAATAGTGTTAAGTGTCCAATTGTGGCGCTTTAAAGCATTGTGGATCGCTTTGCTTTCAGGAGCATCTATTGCAGCTGTCATACCACTTTTTTCATCATGAATGAGTATACTAAAATTGTCTTCTCGACAAATAAACTGTTCAATCAACATATTTTTTCTCCCGAACAGTGTTTGGCGATGAATCTATAAAATAATCGGTAGTGGTGATTTTTTTAAGAATCAGATTTGTCCTCTTCTGTAAAAAGTCCTTTTGAATGTTTTATAATTATAGGCATTTGGGTAAGCATGAAAAGGACTGTTATAGGCATGACGCCAAATACTTTGAAACTTGTCCAGAAATTATCGCTAAAATTACGCCAAATTATTTCATTCAAAAGGGCAAGAAAAATGAAAAAAAACGCCCAACGATAGGTAAGTTTTTGCCAACCTAAATCATCAAGTTTTAAGGTAGAATCAAGAGCATAACGTAAAAGTGGTTTTTTAAAAAACATCCCACCAAAAAGTATAAAAGCAAATAAGCTATTAATGATTGTCGGTTTCATTTTTATGAAAGTTTCATTATGAAGCCAGAGAGTTAGAAAGCCAAAAACTAAAACAAATATTCCCGAAATAAGAGGCATAATAGGAATTTGTCTTGCAAGGATCCATGATAAGCTTAGGGAAATAATTATCGCTACCATGAAAATAGCTGTTGCAGGGAAAATAGATTTGTTAAAATTTTGAAAAAATCCAATGTTTTTTATCAGCCATTCTCCCTTATAATTGGCAAAAAAGAAGGCAACCAATGGACCCATTTCCAAAAGAAACTTAAGTGTTGGTGAGAGAGATTTTTTTTTATTGTTATTCATTTTTTTTTCAGAATTATTGTGTAAATTAGGATTAGATAAAGGCTGTTTCATGCATGTTTTCCTGCGATAGTTTCGGCAAAGTCAGAAGCAGAAAAGGGTTGAAGGTCTTCAATATCTTCTCCTATACCGATAAAATAAACGGGTAATTTATATTTTGCTGCGATAGCGACAAGAATTCCTCCTCGTGCAGTCCCATCTAGCTTTGTCATGACTAAACCATTAACACCAGCAATATCGCGGAAAATATCTACTTGGTTGAGTGCATTTTGTCCGGTTGTTGCATCAAGCGTTTGAAGGATTGTATGGGGTGCTTGGGGGGTATGTTTTTTTAAAACACGAATAATTTTTGCTAATTCATCCATCAATTCAGATTTATTTTGTAAACGCCCTGCTGTATCAATAATTAATACATCACTGTTTGTTTTTTTTGCTTTTTCATAAGCATCAAATGCTAAGCTGGCGGCATCTGCACCCAATTTTGTTGAAATAACAGGAGAATTGGTACGTTCACCCCAGATGTGTAGTTGCTCAATAGCTGCGGCTCGGAAAGTATCACCAGCTGCCAGCATAACTTTTAATCCCCCTTCTGTTAATTTTGCTGAAAGTTTTCCAATAGTTGTCGTTTTTCCAGTGCCATTTACACCTACCAGCAAAATAACATGCGGTTTATGGCTGAGATCAAGTTCCAATGGTATTGCAACAGGTTCCAGAACTTTTTTGACCTCATCCGCTACAATAGTATGAATATCATCTGGGGAGAGGTCTTTTCCGTAACGACTGGAAGCTAAAGTATTTGTGATGCGTGTTGCCGTCTCTACACCTATGTCAGCTTGGATAAGAATATCTTCGAGCTCTTGCAATGTGTCTTCATCAAGTTTTCTTTTAACAAAGAGATCGCTAATTGATCCGCTTAAGCGTTGTGAAGAAAGGGATAGACCTTTTTTAAGGCGCCCAAACCACGCTGTCTTTTTTTGTTCAACAGAAGGTTCAGATAAAATTTCTTCATTCTTTTTTTCACGGATGTTGTCTGTGACAATAATTTTACCAGAAAAAGGAATTTTATCAGAACGGGATTCTAGAAATGGAGATTTTTCATCATATTTTGTAAGTATTGACTCTGGATTTTTTGTTTGTTCTTCTTTTTCTGTGTCTATAGAAACTTGGTTATTTTTTGTCTTTTCATTTTTGTCTTTATTTTCTTCTATTATATCGCTTTTATCAGGAATAGAAATCTGTTGTTCAATTTCTTGCTCTTGAGATTTGTTAAAAGAGAATATTTTTTTAATAAAAGATTTCGTCATAAGAATTTTCCTGCTCAAGCAGCGTTTAATTTTGGAAGGACAGCAATCAATTTATCGCCATCATGATCAACGATAAGGGCTTGAACAATTGTTCCTGCTTTTGCACCTTTAACCTGTACAAGGGTATAATCTTCTGTTCGTCCGATTTCATCTTTTTCAACGAGAATTGTTTGTAGACTGTTTTGTAAATGAGAAAGATGCTTTTGGTAAGCCATCTCACCTGCTTTACGCAATTTTTCAGCACGCATCTTAACTATTTTACGGTTGATTTGTGGCATACGTGCGGCAGGTGTTCCTTCTCTTGGACTAAAGGGGAAGACATGGAGATGGGTTAAATTACAATCTTTGATTAAAACAAGACTGTTTTGAAACATCTCTTCTGTTTCTGTAGGAAAACCAGCAATTAAGTCAGCACCATACACCATTGTAGGACGTTTGGCACGCAACTCTTGGCAAAATTGAATGGCATGTTCGCGCAGATGACGCCGTTTCATCCGTTTTAAAATCATATTATCACCTGCTTGCAAAGATAAATGCAAATGGGGCATGATTCTTGTTTCATAAGCTAAAAGATTGATGAGTTCTTCGTCTGCTTCAATAGAGTCAATAGATGAGAGGCGTAATCGCGTTAAGTCAGGAACATGATGCAAAATTGCTGAAGTTAATTTTCCTAGAGTAGCTTTTCCAGGAAGGTCGTGGCCATAACTTGTAAGGTCAACACCTGTAAGGACCACCTCTTGGATACCCCCACCTATCAGCTTTTTAATTTGTTCTATGACAGCACCCATGGGAACTGAACGAGATGGTCCTCGTCCATAAGGAATAATGCAAAATGTACAGCGATGATCACATCCGTTTTGTACCTGTACAAAAGCGCGGGTGCGCTCTTGCATTGCACTGACCATATGTGGGGCAATTTTTTGTACTTCCATAATGTCATTGATACGCACCTTTTCAGAATGATTAATACCAAAATCAGGAAGTTGACGATAAGAATGGGCGTGAAGTTTATCTTCGTTTCCTAAAACGAGATCCACTTCTGTCATTGAAGCAAAATTTTGTGCTTCTGTTTGGGCTGCACACCCTGTTACAATGATACGCGCATGAGGATTTTCACGTCGTGCTTTGCGGATAGCTTGTTTTGCTTGTCGTACGGCTTCGGCAGTGACAGCACAAGTATTAAAGATAATAGCACCATCTTTCAGTTGATCTAGCCCTGAAGAAGTACTTTCTTTGCGAATGATTTCCGATTCGTAGCTGTTAAGTCGACAACCAAAAGTTACAATTTCTATTGCCATCAGGAGTGATCCTTTTTGTAGGACCCTGTTAAAGGGCTTAAAAAACCACTAAATTGATATTTTATTGGTCCTGTCATAATAATGTGATCGTCTTCTCGGTAAAAAATATTAAGTGTTCCCTTTGGTAAGTTCACATCAATATGGCGCTCTGTAAGTCCACGACGATAAGCAGCCACTGCACTTGCACAAGCAGCACTCCCACATGCTTGTGTTAATCCTGCTCCTCGCTCCCATGTACGTAAATTTAGACTTTTCTTTGACGTTATGCAAGCAATGGAAATATTGCACCGTTCGGGAAACAGGGGATCATGTTCAAGGTTTGGCCCATATTCCTCTAATGGAATATGTTGAATATCATTTTCAACAAAAAAGATAGCATGGAGATTGCCAATGGATATGAGACAAGCGTCTTTTAGGGGACCAGCCGTAATTTCTACGTGATTGGTATCAACTATTTCACGTGAAACAGGCATCTCTTTTGCATTGAAATTTGGGCATCCCATATCAACAGAAATGAGATTGTCGGTTTGGTATTTCCCTTCAATAATTCCAGCGGGAGTTTCTAAATGAAATTTTTCACCAAAATTGTGATCTTTAAGCCATGCGATGACACAGCGGGTACCATTGCCACAAGCTTTAGCCATTGATCCGTCGGCATTCCATATTTCGATGCGGAAGTTGGCTTTTTTCTGGGTTGGTGTGTGGATAGCCATGATTTGATCAAAATGCATTTCAGGATCTGCTGACAAAGCAAGGATTGCTTTTGGTGTAAGAGCATGAGTGCTTTCACGCATATCAACAACAATAATTTGATTTCCAAGACCGTCCATTTTGCTAAATGGCGTTTTCATGAAACTTCTCTATTTCTAATGATTACTTATAAAAGAGATATATGGCTGAAAATCTTATAAATTTCCAGTGTTTAATAAATATAAAATTTGGTACATAAGTTATTTCGTTTAAAATAAGTGATTTTAACCTGTTTTTTTTAATTTGTTAATTTATCTTTGTAACTATAACAAATATTCGCTTAATTTTTTTGTGAACTTATTTATTGTCGTGGGAGAGAGTACAGACATGGCGTTTTCAAGAGTTTCGTTTTTCGTTGCACTATCAACTGTAATGTTTTTAGGGGGATGTTCAACAACACGGTTTGATGGTAATGACGATAATAACGCATTAGAAGTTTTTTATCCATCTCAACAAATGACAATATTGGAAGCGTCTGATCTGTCGTCTCCTTCTTCGTCGATATCTGAAGACGCAAACGCTTTGGTGTATGAAAAAGGAGATTCTCAGAGCGATGGACGAATGGCTAGTCTCGAATTGCCAAGCAGTGCCACTGATTTATTTCCTGCAAGTATTGCTGGGGTATGGAATCTTTCTATGGGAGGAAAAGTTTGCCGGATTGCAACTCCACAAACAAAGTTTGGAAAAGGGTACCGTGCTGGTCCTTTACACTGTCCAGGAATTGCTTCCCAAGTGAGATCGTGGGACGTTAAAGGAAAAAGATTATATTTTTATAATAACTCTGGACGTGTTATCCTCGTTCTTTATTCTTCAAATGTTGATCGTTTTGAGGGACGTACACTTGATGATCATCCCGTTGTTTTAAGTCGTTAAATCATTTTTGACCGTTTATGACAAGCTAAGCTAGACGGACAGATTCGTGAAAAGTATTTGTATTTTTCATTGAGATCGGTTTGAAAAAGGTTTTTTGGATGATTCTCGTTTCAACACGTTATAAGGAGCTTGTCGCTAAAGGAGAGGTTTGTTTTGATCCCGCTCAATTAGCTATAACAGAATATTTTGATCATTTATTAAAAAAAATTACGGAACAAAATATCTCTCGTCCTTGGACTTGGATATTTTGCTCTTTCTTTAATAGAATATTTAAAAGGAAAAAACAAAATATTTCTTGTGTTGTAAAACAAGGAGATGAAACAGGTTTTTTTCAGGGACTGTATATTTATGGTGAAGTAGGACGGGGCAAAACCATGCTGATGGATTTGTTCTTTTCTTGTTTGCCTAAAGGTCATAAAAAGCGTGCCCATTTTAATGATTTTATGGCTGATGTGCATGAGCGTATTAATTTTTATCGTCAAGCATCTGGGTGTGCAAAATTTAAACAAGATAATCCTATTTTAGCTGTTGCTGAGGATCTTGCACGAGAAGCAAAAATACTTTGTTTTGATGAGTTTAGTGTAACAGATATTGCTGATGCTATGGTATTGGGGCGGCTTATTTCTGCTTTGTTTGATAAAGGAATTTTCTTTATTGCAACCTCAAATGTGGCGCCGGATAACCTTTATTGTAACGGTTTAAATCGTGAACTCTTTTTGCCTTTTATTCAAGTTTTGAAAGCATATGTTCGCGTTGTTAATCTTGATGCAAAAACAGATTATCGCCTTGAAAAATCAAATCTACAACAGGTGTATGTGTCGCCGTTGGGGGTCCCGGCAAATGAATATATGGATCAAGCATGGGCACTTGTATTGCAAGGACATAAGGAGACATCTGATGAGCTTTCTATAAAAGGGCGCCTTATTCCTATTCCGCGCTTTGGTGCAGGATGTGCTCGTTTTGATTATGGGGATTTATGTGCAAAGCCTTTGGCCGCGGCTGAATATTTGTTATTAGGAGAGCGTTATCATACGATTTTTATTGATAATGTACCGGTCATGGATGATACATGTCGCAATGAAACAAAACGGTTTATTTTGCTTATTGATATTCTTTATGAGCGCCACATACGGTTGTTTATGTCGGCTGCGGCAGGGGTAGGGGATTTGTATAAAGGGCATGCGCAGATTACGGAAACATTTGAATTTAAAAGAACACAATCACGTCTTTTCGAAATGCAAAGCTACGATTATTTAAAACTTTGGGAAGAACATTTTCTTTTGAAGAAGAAGCATTGATTATACTTTTACCTTTACGTAAACTGTAAAAACAATAACTTTTTGAAATTAAAGAAATATAATAATTCTGTTGTATTTTTTTTAAATTCACTTTATCGATACATCGTGATAATTTTCTAATAGTTGTTTCAGCGGAGGGTTGTTGTTTCTGTAAAGAGAGAAATTTGTAAATTTCATTTCTTTACTCCTTTTTATGATATTGTTTGAATATGGTTGAAGTCAAAAATATTCAGTATACGGACGCTGATGGGTGTGCGCTGAATTATCTAAAAGTTAGGAAAAAATAAAATGGCACGGAAAAAAATAGCTCTCATTGGTTCAGGTATGATTGGTGGTACTTTAGCACATATTATTGGGCTTAAAGAGCTTGCTGATGTGGTCTTATTTGATATTGCAGAAGGTGTGCCACAAGGTAAGGCTCTAGATATCGCCGAATCTTCTCCTGTTGATGGTTTTGATATCAGTCTAAAAGGTGCTAATGCTTATGAAACAATTGAAGGTGCTGATGTTGTTATTGTAACAGCAGGCGTTGCGCGAAAACCTGGTATGAGCCGTGATGAACTTTTGGGCATTAATTTAAAGGTTATGGAACAAGTTGGAGCTGGAATTAAAAAATACGCTTCTTCGGCGTTTGTTATTTGTATTACTAATCCCCTTGATGCGATGGTGTGGGCTTTGCAGAAATTTTCAGGTCTCCCTACACATAAAGTGGTTGGTATGGCAGGTGTTCTTGATTCAGCGCGTTTTCGTCATTTCTTATCTGAGGAATTTAAGGTCTCTATTAAAGATGTGACAGCGTTTGTTTTAGGGGGCCACGGTGATACAATGGTTCCTCTCGTGCGTTATTCAACGGTTGGTGGTATTTCTTTGCCTGATCTTGTAAAGATGGGCTGGACAACACAGGAAAGAATTGATCAAATTATCCAGCGTACCCGCGATGGTGGTGCAGAAATTATTGGTTTGTTAAAAACAGGTTCTGCTTATTATGCACCAGCAGCTTCTGCTGTTTCTATGGCTGAGGCTTATCTAAAGGACACTAAGCGTGTTGTGCCTGTTGCAGCTTATCTTTCAGGGGAATATGGGGTTAATGATACTTACGTTGGTGTTCCTGTTGTACTTGGTGCAGGTGGTGTTGAACGAGTCATTGAAATTGATCTTGATAAAGAAGAAAGAGGTGC
Source organism: Bartonella sp. CB10SXKL (assembly GCF_042195515.1). Lineage (NCBI taxonomy): Bacteria > Pseudomonadati > Pseudomonadota > Alphaproteobacteria > Hyphomicrobiales > Bartonellaceae > Bartonella > Bartonella sp. CB10SXKL. Next base: position 227,510 of record NZ_JBHION010000001.1, read on the forward strand.
TTTTGATCATTCAGTAAATGCGGTTAAAAAGCTTTGTGAAGCTTGTATTGCTCTTGTACCTAGTCTCAAGTAAATTGAACAAGGTTTAATTCATTAAAATAAGTATTTAGAATATTAAAACTTTAGGATTAATAAGATCCATGATCCATAAAAGAAAAGGACAAATGCATGAATATCCATGAGTATCAGGCCAAACGTCTGCTTCATGAATATGGAGCACCAATTGCAAATGGTGTCGCTGTTTATTCTGTAGAGCAAGCGGAAAAATGGGCGGAAAAATTGCCCGGACCTCTCTATGTGGTTAAAAGTCAGATACACGCTGGTGGTCGTGGTAAGGGTAAGTTTAAAGAACTTGATCCTGATGCAAAGGGTGGTGTTCGGCTTGCACAATCTGTTGAAGAAGTTGTTGCAAATGTTCAAGAAATGCTTGGAAAAACTTTGGTAACCAAACAAACTGGTCCAGAGGGTAAGCAGGTCAACCGCCTTTATATTGAAGACGGTGCCGATATTGAACGGGAGCTTTATCTTTCACTTTTGGTTGATCGTAGCATTGGTCGAATTGCTTTTGTTGTTTCAACAGAAGGTGGAATGGATATTGAAACGGTTGCTGAAGAGACACCAGAAAAAATATTCACGCTTCCCATTGATGCTGGAGAGGGTGTTACTTCTGCTGATTGTGCAAGACTTTGTGATGCGTTGAAACTACAAAGTAGTGCGCGAGAAGATGGTGAAAAGCTTTTTCCGATTCTCTATAAGGCATTTTGTGAAAAAGATATGAGCCTTTTAGAAATCAATCCACTTATTGTGATGAAAGATGGTCGTTTGCGTGTTCTTGATGCGAAAGTTTCTTTTGATAATAATGCTCTGTTTCGTCATCCAGATATTTTAGAATTACGCGATCTTTCAGAGGAAGATCCAAAGGAAATAGAAGCATCAAAGCATGATCTTGCTTATGTTGCTCTTGAGGGTACGATTGGTTGCATGGTTAATGGTGCTGGGCTTGCTATGGCAACAATGGATATCATTAAGCTTTATGGAGCAGAGCCAGCGAATTTTTTGGATGTTGGTGGTGGAGCATCAAAAGAAAAGGTGACAGCTGCTTTTAAGATTATTACGGCCGATCCAAATGTTAAGGGCATTTTGGTTAACATTTTTGGTGGTATTATGCGTTGTGATGTCATTGCTGAAGGTGTGGTTGCTGCTGTTCGTGAGGTTGGTTTAAAAGTTCCCTTGGTTGTTCGTCTTGAAGGCACTAATGTTGAGCAGGGTAAAGCAATTATTAATGAGAGTGGTTTGAATGTTATTCCTGCTGATGATTTAGATGATGCTGCCCAAAAAATTGTTGCAGCCGTGAAGGGAGCTTAAGCTATGTCGATTCTTGTGAATAAAGAGACAAAAGTTCTAGTTCAAGGGCTTACAGGAAAAACAGGAACATTTCATACAGAACAGGCGCTTGCTTATCATGGTACGCAAATGGTTGGTGGCGTTAATCCTAAAAAGGGTGGAGAAACATGGGAAGGTTCAAAAGGTGAAACTCTTCCTATCTTTGCTAATGTTGCAGAAGCAAAAGAAAAAACAAGCGCGGATGCTTCCGTTATTTATGTTCCTCCTGCAGGGGCTGCGGCAGCTATTATAGAGGCTATTGAAGCTGAAATTCGTTTAATTATCTGTATTACGGAAGGTATTCCCGTTATGGATATGGTTAAAGTGAAGGCGCGATTAGAAAACTCAAAGTCTCGTCTTATTGGTCCTAATTGTCCCGGTATTCTTACACCAAATGAATGTAAAATTGGTATTATGCCTGGTTCTATTTTTAGAAAAGGTTCTGTTGGGGTTGTCTCGAGGTCGGGAACTTTAACTTATGAAGCCGTTTTTCAGACGAGTCAGGAAGGTCTCGGACAAACAACTGCTATAGGGATTGGTGGTGATCCTGTTAAGGGTACTGAATTTATTGATGTGTTGGAAATGTTTTTAGCAGATGATGAAACTCAGTCTATTGTTATGATTGGTGAGATTGGTGGTTCTGCTGAAGAAGAAGCAGCACAGTTTCTGCAAGATGAAGCAAGAAAAGGTCGAAAAAAGCCAGTTGTTGGCTTTATTGCTGGCCGTACGGCTCCTCCAGGACGGACAATGGGACATGCCGGTGCTGTTATTTCTGGTGGTAAGGGTGGAGCAGAAGATAAAATTGCAGCAATGGAATCAGCAGGGATTCGTGTGTCTTCTTCACCATCACAGATAGGTAAGACTTTGATGTCAGTTTTGAAAGGCTAAAAGAAAGTTTCACCTGAATAAGCAAAGGTTCTTAGATTCAGGTGAAAAGACTTGAGTATAAATAAGGTAAAACTTTTTTGAATGTTCAAATCACTGCTTGTTTGTAAGCATTTAAAGGTCAAAAGAGATATAAGGAGACGGAATAGATGTTCCGGAGAGGTATATGGCAAGGCAGGACGAAATAAATAGCCTTTTTGCACAGACATCATTTCTTTATGGTGGGAATGCGGATTATATAGATCAACTTTATGCTCAATATGAAAAAGATCCTACCAGTGTTGATTCACAGTGGCGTGCTTTTTTTGAAGGACTTCATGATAATAAAGAAGATGTTCTTAAAAATGCTGAAGGAGCAACATGGCAGCGTGATCATTGGCCATTAAAAGCAGAGGGTGAATTGGTTTCTGCTCTTGATGGTGATTGGTCTTCTCTTGAAAAATATCTTGGCGATAAATTAAAGGAAAAAGCAATAACAGGTGCTGCACAAAAGGGAAAAACTTCCAGTAAACAAGATATTATTCGTGCAACACGTGATTCCGTTCATGCAATTATGATGATTCGTGCGTTTCGAGAACGGGGACATCTTCATGCGCAGCTTGACCCTCTTCAATTGGCCGAAAAACAAGAAGATTATAAGGAACTTTCTCCAGAAGCTTATGGTTTTACTCCAGCTGATTACGAGCGTCCCATTTTTATTGATAATGTTTTAGGATTGGAATATGCAACTATTCCGCAAATGCTTGAGATTCTCAATCGGACCTATTGTTCAACAATCGGTGTGGAATATATGCATGTTTCTGATCCAGTTCAGAAAGCATGGCTTCAAGAACGCATTGAAGGGCGAGATAAAAAAAATTCTTTCACACAACAAGACAAGAAAGCTATTCTGAATAAGCTTATTCAGGCAGAGGGATTCGAACAGTTTTTAGACACTAAATATAAAGGTACAAAGCGTTTTGGACTCGATGGTGGTGAGGCGCTGATTCCCGCTCTTGAACAAATTATCAAATGTGGTAGTGCTTTGGGGGTGCAGGAAGTTATTTTAGGAATGGCACATCGTGGTCGTTTAAATGTTCTTTCACAAGTTCTTGCCAAACCGCATAGGGCTATCTTTCATGAATTCAAAGGGGGATCTTATAAGCCTGATGATGTGGAGGGATCCGGTGATGTCAAATATCATTTGGGAACTACCGCTGATCTGGACTTTGATGGTAAAAAAGTTCACTTATCGCTGTTGGCTAATCCATCTCATCTTGAGATTGTTGATCCGGTTGTTATGGGGAAAGCACGTGCTAAACAAGATCAACTTATGGGACCTGCGCATACTGATTTACTCCCATTAAGTGAGCGTTCAAAAGTGATGCCATTGCTTATTCATGGTGATGCTGCTTTTGCAGGACAAGGCGTTATCCAAGAAACTTTTGGTCTTTCAGGTCTTAAAGGTTATCGTGTTGCAGGCTCACTTCATGTTATTATCAATAACCAGATTGGTTTTACAACATCTCCACGTTTTTCACGTTCTTCGCCTTATCCATCAGATGTCGCAAAAATGATTGATGCACCAATTTTCCATGTGAATGGTGATGATCCTGAGGCTGTTGTTTTTGTTGCCAAAATAGCAACAGAGTTTCGCCAAATTTTCCATAAACCAGTGGTTATTGATATGTTTTGTTATCGCCGTTATGGGCATAATGAAGGTGATGAACCTTCCTTTACGCAGCCGCTTATGTATAAAGCAATTCGTAATCATAAAACAACACTTCAACTTTATAGTGACCAATTGGTAGCAGAAGGAATGATTTCTTCAGAAGAGATTGAGCAACAAAAAAAATTATGGCGCGATAAGCTTGAAGGTGAACTTGAAGCGAGTGCTTCTTATAAGCCTAATAAGGCTGATTGGCTTGATGGAAGCTGGACGGGACTCAAAGCTTTTAGTAGTTCTGATGAGCAGCATTCTAGAGCAACCGGTGTTGAATTAAAAACTTTAAAGGAAATTGGTCAGAAAATTGTTGAAATTCCGGCGAATTTTCACGTTCACAAAACCATTCAACGTTTTTTAAATAATCGTGCTAAAATTTTTGAAACCGGTGAGGGTGTTGACTGGGCAACCGCTGAAGCTTTAGCTTTTGGTTCACTTTGTTTGGAAGGTGCACCGGTTCGTCTTTCCGGTGAAGATGTTGAGCGGGGAACTTTTTCACAACGTCATTCCGTTCTTTATGACCAAGAAAATGAGGCGCGTTATATTCCTTTGAATCATTTACAAAAGGGGCAAGCGCTTTATGACGTTGTTAATTCTATGCTTTCTGAAGAAGCTGTTCTTGGTTTTGAATATGGATATTCTCTTGCTGAACCACGAGGATTAACACTTTGGGAAGCACAATTTGGTGATTTCTCTAATGGTGCACAGGTCATTTTTGATCAATTTATTTCATCCGCAGAGCGTAAGTGGCTTCGTATGTCTGGTCTTGTGTGTTTATTGCCTCATGGTTTTGAAGGGCAAGGGCCGGAGCATTCTTCTGCACGTTTAGAACGATTTCTTCAACTTTGTGCGGAAGATAATATGCAGGTTGCTAATTGTACAACCCCTGCAAATTATTTTCATATTTTGCGTCGACAAATTAAGCGTGATTTCCGTAAGCCATTGATTTTGATGACACCGAAATCACTCTTACGTCATAAGCGAGCGGTTTCTCTTCTCAATGAAATGGGGCCAGAAACAAGTTTCTGTCGTGTGTTGCTTGATGATGCAGAATGTCTCAAAGATTCTGTCATTAAGTTGCAAAAAGATAATAAAATTCGCCGTGTCGTTCTTTGTACTGGTAAGGTCTATTACGACCTTTATGAAGAACGTGAAAAAAAGGGTATTGATGATGTTTATCTCCTTCGTATTGAACAGCTTTATCCTTTCCCTGCAAAAGTTTTGGTGAATGTGTTATCGCGCTTTTTGCAGGCGGAAGTTTTTTGGTGCCAAGAGGAACCAAAAAACATGGGGGCTTGGTCATTTATTGAGCCTTATTTGGAATGGGTTTTGACGCATATTAATGCGCAATATTCACGTGCTCGTTATGCAGGACGTCCTGCGAGTGCGTCACCGGCCTCTGGGTTAATGGTGAAACACCTTGAACAACTGGCTGCGTTTCTTAAAGACGCGTTAGGTTCTTAATTTATTACTACTCTGATGTATGGAAAAATATTATGACTACTGAAATTCGTGTTCCTACTTTGGGCGAATCGGTTACCGAAGCAACGGTTGGCAAATGGTTTAAAAAACTTGGCGAAGCTGTCGCTATGGATGAGCCTTTGGTTGAATTAGAAACTGATAAGGTAACCGTTGAAGTTCCTTCTCCTGTTGCTGGGAAATTATCTGAAATCATTGCAAAAGAAGGCGATACGGTTGAAGTAAATGCTCTTTTAGGAGTGGTGAAAGCTGGAGAAGCTGGTGTCTCCCAATCATTTTCACCTTCTGCTACGCTTGTTCCAGCGGCTTCATCTGAATCGGAGAAGCCTGCTTTGAGCAGTGCAATGCCTCCTTCTCCTTCAGCAGCAAAATTGATGGCTGAAAATAATGTTGCAAAAAGCGATATTTCAGGTTCTGGAAAACGTGGACAAATTCTTAAAGAAGATGTTCTTGGTGGATTAAAACAAAGTACAAATGCCCCTACACCCTCTTCTTCTGCGACGAGTTCTTCGGCAATTCCTGTCCAAGAAACACGTGAAGAGCGGGTTCGTATGACGAAATTGCGTCAAACAATTGCTCGCCGTCTTAAAGATGCACAAAATGTAGCAGCGATGTTAACTACATTTAATGAGGTTGATATGTCAGCGGTGATGGATTTGCGCAAGCGTTATAAGGATCTTTTTGAAAAGAAACATGGTGTTAAACTTGGTTTTATGGGGTTTTTTACCAAGGCTGTTTGTCATGCATTAAAAGAACTTCCTGCTGTTAATGCCGAGATTGATGGGACAGATATTGTTTACAAAAACTATGTCAATGTTGGAATTGCTGTTGGAACGGATAAAGGGCTTGTTGTTCCAGTAGTGCGAGATGCAGATCAAATGTCATTGGCAGAGATTGAAAAAGAGATTGGTCGTTTGGGACGTCTTGCGCGTGATGGAAAATTAGCCGTTTCTGATATGCAGGGCGGAACTTTTACCATTACCAATGGTGGTGTGTATGGATCGTTGATGTCAACACCGATTTTGAATGCACCACAATCTGGTATTTTGGGAATGCATGCGATTAAAGAGCGAGCAATGGTTGTTGAGGGCCAAGTTGTGATTCGTCCCATGATGTATTTAGCGCTTTCTTATGATCACCGTATTGTGGATGGGCAAGAAGCTGTGACTTTCCTTGTGCGTGTTAAGGAAAGCTTAGAAGATCCGGAACGCCTTGTTCTTGATTTGTAAAATACAGTTTTCAGGATGAAAGGAGAAACGGATGTCTTATGATGTGGCTGTGATCGGAGCGGGTCCAGGTGGTTATGTAGCAGCAATAAAGGCGGCACAACTGGGACTTAAAGTAGCGATTATTGAAAAGCGTACAACATTAGGAGGAACATGTCTCAACGTTGGTTGTATTCCTTCTAAAGCGTTGTTGCATGCTTCAGAAGTGTTTTCTGAAACCCAGCATGGTTTTGAAACGCTTGGTATTTCTATTGGTAAATCTAAGCTTAACCTTGAACAAATGATGGTTCATAAGAAAGCTGTGGTAACAGCCAATACGAGTGGTGTTTCTTTTTTGATGAAAAAAAATAAAGTTGATACTTTTTTTGGGACAGCCAAAATTTTGAGTGCGGGTCATGTGGAAGTTGTTGCCAGAGATGGTAATAAACAAACAATTGAAACAAAAAATATTATTATTGCTACCGGTTCAGAGAGTTCAGGCATTCCAGGGGTGAATGTTGAAATTGATGAAAAGACTATTGTTTCTTCTACGGGAGCTCTCTCACTTGAAAAAGTACCAGCGCATATGATTGTAGTGGGTGCTGGTGTCATTGGTTCAGAACTTGGATCAGTTTGGAGCCGTTTAGGTGCTAAGGTGACCATTATTGAGTATCTTAATAAAGTTTTGGGCTCAATGGATGGTGAAGTTTCACGGCAATTTCAGAAATTAATGGAAAAACAGGGAATTGAATATAAAACGGGTGCAAAGGTGACAGCTGTTACACAATCTGGCTCAACTGCTCAGGTGAGCTTTGAATCTGTCAAAGGTGGTGAATCTGAAACTTTAGAGGCTGATGTTGTGCTTATTGCTACTGGACGTTCTCCCTATACAGAGGGGCTTGGCTTACAAGAGGCTGGTGTTCAGTTAGATGAACGCGGATTTATTGCAATTGATGCTCATTGGCAGACGAATGTTCCAGGAATTTATGCAATTGGTGATGTCGTAAAAGGACCAATGTTAGCACATAAAGCAGAGGAAGAAGGCGTTGCTGTGGCAGAAATTTTGGCAGGTCAAAAAGGACATGTTAATTTTGATGTTATTCCTAGTGTTGTTTATACACAGCCGGAAATTGCGAGTGTAGGAAGGACAGAAGAAGAGCTAAAAACTGCTGGTATTGAATATAATGTTGGCAAATTTCCTTTTATGGCTAATGGTCGTGCACGTGCAATGCAAAAGAGTGATGGGTTCGTTAAAATCCTTTCTGATAAAAAAACAGATCGGGTATTAGGGGGGCATATTCTTGGATTTGGTGCTGGTGAAATGATCCATGAAATTGCAGTTTTAATGGAATTTGGTGGTTCATCAGAAGATCTGGGACGTTGTTGCCATGCACATCCTACCTTATCAGAAGCCGTGCGTGAGGCAGCTTTGGCAACATTTGCTAAACCACTTCATATTTAAAAAGCTTTTAAAAAGTACATTTAAAAAGGCACATGAGGCGGAAAATATTAGTGAAGCATGCAACAACATTTTAAAACTTTAAAAAGGAATATAACCAATTGTATTAAAATGTTCCATTTGTTGTATGCTTTTCGATAATTACTGTTTTAGATATCTGTTGTGCAGTTTTGATTGATTATTCTGTTGTGCACTATCGTTTAGAGCGGTGGTGTTTAGTCTATGTAAAGTCTTATATATGGGGTAGTTTTTATACTGTTATAAAATATTTAAGATAGGATTCTGAGCCTATCTGCGTGCTTTGTGTTAAGAAAACATCTCTCAAAATGCCCAAATCTACTTCGCAATGGTGCTCGTGAATGGTATAGCTGTAAAGTTTCTCTTGAAATATATGAAATTCATTCAAACTGTTATAAGACCTATTGTGCACCATCATCTTTATGTTTAGTAAAAGTACACGCTGACATTGATAATACACTTTTTTAGTTCTCAATATTGCTAAAGCTCTTTATTATTTGAGAGTTTTCATAAGAGAATTTTTATTCTGTTCTTTTATCATTTTACCTCACACGCTCGCTTTGTTTGTGATGTGCAGACAAAAGATTTTAATTGCTTCAATGTGAGAGAGTTTGTGATAAGAAAATCTTACAGTATTCAGCGTTATGAATCAAGTTGAAAATGATATTTTATTGTTATAAATCAATGTGTTATATATGATGATGAATCATATGAAGAGAGAAGCCAAGAGGAATTCACCCAAAGAAATTGAATTGTTTAATGATTGGTGTGGGTTAAGGATCTTTGTCATTTAAGATGAAGAGGGGAGGGATTGGATATTCTACAAAATACCGCTCTTCTTTAAAAAAGCGGTATTTTTATATCTTTTGTTTATGACACTATCTTTTTGATGATAATGACAAGTCATACAGTGTGATTAAGTTAGTTTTTTCTTCTCTGCTTTTCTTGATCATTGCTTGCTATGTCTTAAAAAGATGATATGTCTCTTCTTTAAGGTTGTTAAGAAATCGTAATGTTGCCAAAATATAACGAATAGCTAAAATTTTTTTGAAAACCATAATTACACGAGAATATTAAGTTTGTTTTCATTGGGCAGTTTTGTGATAACTTAAAAAATCAAGCATATGCTTTCTATAGGTATTAAAATTGTAATTTTTTATCTTCTTGTTGTTCTCTTATAAAAGTGGGAAGCCCCATATGATCAAGATATTTAAGGAAAGGGTGGGGTGGTAATTCTTCTACATTGACCATAGTTTTAACATCCCATTCGCCTGTGGCAATAAGAAGAGCTGTTGCGGCTGCTGGTACGCCAGCTGTATAGGAAATGCCTTGTGCCCCAGTTTCATGAAAAGCTTGTTTGTGATCGGCTATATTATAGATAAAAATTTCTCTCGAGTTTCCATCTTTTTCGCCTTTAATAAGATCTCCGATACAGGTTTTTCCTGTGTAGTCTGGGGCGAGAGAGGAAGGGTCGGGTAAGACGGCCTTCACGACTTTCAAGGGCACGACTTCTTGACCTTCTGCCGTTTTAATTGGTTGTTCGGATAAGAGTCCGAGGTTTTTTAGAACCGTAAAAACAGTGATATAACGATCACTAAATCCCATCCAGAAACGGACATTCTCTACATCAAGATTTTTGGAAAGTGAATGAATTTCATCATGTCCTGTCATATAGGCTTTTTGTTTTCCCACAACGGGAAGATCCCATTCATGGCTGATTTCAAACATTTTATTGGAAGTCCATTTTTTATTTTGCCATGACCATACTTGTCCTGTAAATTCACGGAAGTTAATTTCTGGATCAAAATTTGTAGCAAACCAACGCCCATGATTTCCGGCATTAATATCAATAATATCAATATCTGTGATTTTATCAAAATAATCATCGCGCGCTAATGCAGCATAAGCATTCACTACACCTGGGTCAAAACCTGCTCCTAAAATAGCGGTTATACCAGCTTTTTCACATTCTTGACGTCGAGGCCATTCATAATTGCCATACCAAGGAGGTGTTTCACAAATTTTCAATGGGTCTTCATGAATTGCGGTATCGATATAAGCGCATTTGGTTTCAATACAAGCTGAAAGAACAGACATATTAAGAAAGGCAGAACCAACATTAATGACAATTTCGCATTTGGTCTTTTGGATGAGCTTTATAGTTTCTTCTACATTCATGGCATTGAGCGAATGGCTTTTGAGAACACCCTGTTCTTTCATTGTGTTTTTTTCTTTAATAGAAGCAATGATGGCCTCACATTTTTTGAGTGTTCGTGAAGCAATATGAATTTCACCAAGAATATCGTTGTTTTGAGCGCATTTATGCGCAACAACTTGTGCAACACCTCCGGCACCAATAATGAGAACATTTTTTTTCATTGTAGGTCCATCTCCTTTTTAATACTGTTGTATGACGTTTTTTATGGTTTATCTTTATGAAAGGCTTTCCTGATAGTCGTTATAGCTGAATTGGCGTTGAAGTGTTAATGTACCATCGCACTCTTTGAGAACAATAGCAGGCATTGTAACGCCATTAAACCAGTTTTTTTTGACCATTGTATAACCTGCTGCATCCTGAAAAGACAGTCTATCGCCTATTTTAAGAGGTTTTTGAAATTGAAATGTTCCAAAAATATCGCCGGCAAGACAAGACTTTCCACAAATCATAATTTCGTGTGGACCTTGATTGGGTTCTAATTTGGCATTCTCACGATAAATTAAAAGATCAAGCATATGAGCTTCAATGGAGCTATCAACGATGGCAAGTTTTTTTTCATTATACAATGTGTCAAGAACGCTTACTTCCAGTGTGGTGCTTTTGGTAATAGCAGCTTCTCCTGGTTCTAGAAAAAGAGTGACACCATGAGTTTTAGAAAATTGTTTTAAGCGTTTTGCGAAAGCTTCTAGAGGATAATTTTCAGCCGTAAAATGGATTCCGCCGCCAAGGCTTATCCAGTCAACAGCAGAAAAAAGTTCTGCAAATTTTTCTTCCATATACCCAAGCATTTGGTTAAAAAGATTAAAGTCAGCATTTTCACAATTGTTATGGATCATCAATCCGTTGATAAGAGGCAGAACTTCTTTGATAGCGCTTTGGTTTGTTTCTCCTAAGCGGCTAAAAGGGCGAGAGGGGTTGGCAAGATCAAAATTTGATGCGCTCATTCCTGGGTTTAACCTTAAACCTCTTTGAATGGTTTTTGTTGCATCAGAAAAGCGTTGAAGCTGTTGGATGGAATTAAAGATGATTTTATCTGCATAACCACAGGCTTCATCAATTTCATCATCTGCCCAAGCCACTGAATAAGCATGGGTTTCTTTGCCAAATTTTTCTCTTCCTAAACGCAGTTCATAAAGGGATGATGATGTGGTTCCATCCATGAACTCAGACATTAAATCAAAAACACTCCATGTGGCAAAACATTTCAAAGCAAGTAAAATTTTAGCTCCGGACATTTCCCGTAAACGAGAAATTGTTTGCATGTTTTTGATGAGTTTCGATTTGTCTATAAGATAGTAGGGGGTTTTTATCATTATTTATTCATTCTTTTTTGTAGGATCTTATTGCCAAGATCAACGTTTAGTACAAAGAGTAACAGAATGTCTCAAGAAAAAAGAATCTTAAGAAAAGAATCTGTTTCTGTCCAGCAAGAGAAAGGCTTTCTGTAATTACTGTTGTTTATTATGTTGAGTTTTTTGTTATGAGTATGAAAAAAAAATTATATTATGCTTTAGCTTTTGTATTTGTTAGCAGTTTTTTCATTATAATAACCACTCTTGTTAATTGGGGGCAAAATAGGAGTGATGCTAAAGCCAAACTGGTTACTCAGACCTCTCTCCAAGATAGTTCGGTGCCTTTGATTTTTACGGGGCGTAGAGAACTTAATGGTTTTAAAGGTTATCGTCATTATCGGCGTGGTTATCGTAAATACAGTGATAATTGGTGGTATCCTGAAGTGGCATTTATTACATCACCGCACTTAAGCACAAAAGGCGCATCATTAAAAGTTGTACCAGATGCTAAAAAAGTGTTTTTAACTTCTTCTTCGGAAAAATTAGAAAAAAAAGAGCCATGGATGCTTAAACAACATATTGAATCTTGCCTTGCGCGTTATCGCTCTTATAATAAAAATGATAATAGTTTTCAGCCTTTTCATGGGGGGCGTAAGCAGTGTTTATCACGCTTTTTTAAAGGATAGAAATTATTAAATAAAATTTTAATTGCTTCTTGTCGTGGGCGTTATTGTTCTTAAAATAAAGAGAAGACTTGTGTGGTGCGCAGTATTTTCATGCCAGCATTGTTTTTTTTAAAATTTTAAATGCTTTTAAGTTTTATTAAATCTTATTATCATTAAGTGTGGAATGGGGGGTGAGAATATAAGTTTTTGTCGATGACAAAATATTAAGGCAAAATGGAGTTTAAAGAATGACAACACGGGAAGCAATGTTGGTATTGCTCGTTTTGCTTCCCTTTGGTGGAAGTGCTGTCATTGGCTTTTTTCGTTCGACAGCAAAAAATAATGAAGCCTGGTTTGCTGGGATTGTCGCGCTTTTCTGTCTTATTTTTACAATAATGCTTTATCCGGAAGTTCGCGGAAACCACATAGTGCGTTTAGATATTTCTTGGCTTCCAGAATGGGGAAGCGATTTGATTCTTCGTATAGATGGTTTATCGTGGCTTTTTTGCTTGCTCATTACAGGGATTGGGCTGCTTGTTGTCATTTATTCACGTTATTACATGGATCCAGCGGATTCTGTACCTCGTTTTTTTTCCTTTTTTTTGGCTTTTATGGGATCAATGATAGGAATAGTTTTATCAGGTAATCTCGTCTTTTTGGTTGTTTTCTGGGAACTCACCAGTATTTTTTCTTTTTTGTTGATCGGCTATTGGTACCATAATGCAAGTGCGCGTGAGGGTGCGCGTATGGCTCTAACGATCACAGGTTTTGGCGGCTTTGCCCTTTTTATTGGAGTTTTATTGATTGGGTATACTGTTGGCAGTTTTGATTTGGATAAGGTGCTACAGTCTGGAGATATGATCCGGTCAAGTTCTCTTTATAGTCCTATCCTTATTTGTATTTTATTGGGAGGGTTAACAAAAAGCGCGCAATTTCCCTTTCATTTTTGGCTACCCAACGCGATGGCTGCTCCAACCCCCGTATCGGCTTATTTGCATTCGGCAACAATGGTAAAAGCGGGATTGTTTTTGCTTGTTCGTTTATGGCCTGTGCTCTCTGGAACAGAATCTTGGTTTTGGCTGGTTGGCTTTTCAGGACTCTCGACATTGCTGCTAGGTGCCTATTTTTCCATGTTTCAGCAAGACTTAAAAGGACTGCTTGCTTACTCGACTATTAGTCATCTTGGATTAATTACAACGCTTTTAAGTCTTGGTAGTCCACTTGCATGTGTTGCGGCGATCTTTCATATGGCCAATCATGCTACTTTTAAGGCCTCTTTATTTATGGCTGCTGGCATTATTGATCATGAGACAGGAACACGTGATATGCGTAAACTGTCAGGGCTTTATCGTTCTATGCCTATTACAGCAACTCTTGCTTTAGTTGCGAGTGCAGCGATGGCTGGGGTTCCTTTGTTGAATGGTTTTTTATCGAAAGAGATGTTTTTTGCTGAAGCTGTTGAAACGCATATGGAATCATGGCTCGATTGGATTGCGCCTTATGTGGCAACGCTAGCTAGTCTGTTTAGTGTGACTTATTCTATACGCTTTATTCACGGTGTTTTTTTAGGACCAAAGCCTGACAATTTACCCAAGACTCCCCATGAACCACCGCATTTTATGCGTTTACCAATGGAGCTTTTGGTGTTTATTTGTTTAGCGGTTGGTATTTTTCCTAATTTAACAATAGGACCTATTTTAGATAATGCGGTCGTGTCTGTTTTAGGACCAATGACAATTCCTTATAGTTTGGCTGTTTGGCATGGGTTTAACACTCCATTAGTGATGAGTTTTGTTGCATTATTAGGGGGCGGATTGCTCTATGCTGTCGGGCATCGTTATTTTTTATCCTGTGATGATGGGGCTCCTTTTTTCCGTCACTTAAAAGGACCGCGTATTTTTGAACGCATTCTCGTAATTATTTCTTGGAAATGGGCCCGTGCGGTGGAATCTGCTTTGTCAACACGCCGTTTGCAGATCCAGTTGCATTGGATTTTTTGGGTCTGTTTTGCATTTGTTGGTCTTTTACTTTGGTGCGATGGTTTCATTCCAGTGGGGACATTACCGCTTTTTCCACTTGATATTCCTTTTCTCGCTCTTTGGCTGGTTGGCGGATTATGTGCGCTTTTAGTTGCTTGGCGAGCAAAGTTTCATCGTCTTGCTTCACTTATGCTTTTAGGGGGAGCTGGTTTGATGACTTGTGCAACCTTTTTATGGCTTTCTGCTCCTGATTTAGCAATAACACAATTGGTTGTTGAGGTTGTTACAGTCGTTTTATTATTGCTTGGTTTACGGTGGTTGCCTAAACGTTTGCATGATCCTGGGCCAGCTGCTGTTCATTTTTGGATTCGTTTGCGTCGTTTCCGTGATTTCATCATATCCCTTGTAGGAGGTGCTGGTGTAGCATGGCTTTCTTTTGCAGTGATGACACGTCCTCAAGGTACAACGATTTCTGATTTTTTTCTAACGCATGCTTACTCAGATGCTGGTGGTCGCAATGTTGTGAATGTGTTGTTGGTTGATTTCCGTGGTTTTGATACCATGGGAGAAATTGTGGTTTTGGGTGTTGTTTCCCTTACTGTTTTTGCCCTCTTACGACGTTTTCGTCCTGCGCCTGAGAGTATTGATGCGCCTTTTCAACAACGTATCCAGAAAGCCTTTGATATAGCACAGCCTAATCGAAATGTGGGAGATACAGTATTAAATTATTTAGCTGTTCCTGCTGTTATTATGGGTTGGCTCTTTCCGATTATTATTGCTTTTGCTATTTATTTATTCATGCGAGGGCATGATCTGCCAGGAGGTGGATTTGTCGGTGGTATTACTTTGGCGATAGGGTTTATTTTACAATATCTTGCACGCGATATTCGGTGGGTGGAAACGCATTTGAGAGTTTTACCTTTGCGTTGGATAGGCTTTGGCTTATTGTTGTCAGTTGTAACGGGGATGGGCTCTTGGTTTTTTGGATATCCTTTTTTAACATCCTTTTTTCGATATATTCATCTTCCGTTAATTGGGAAAGTTCCCATGACATCTGCTTTTTTGTTTGATTTTGGTGTACTTTCTCTTGTGTTGGGAGCAACTGTTCTCATTTTAATTGCACTTGCACACCAGTCAATTCGGAGTTACCGAATCGGTAAGAAACCTATTTTAAAAGAGAAGGAAAATTAATGGAAATTGTTCTTTCTTTGGGTATTGGTGTTTTTGTCGGATCAGGTATTTGGCTTGTTTTGCGTCCACGTACTTTTCAAGTCATTCTTGGTTTGTCCTTGATCTCCTATGGTGTTAATCTTTTTATATTTTCAATGAGTAGACCGCGTAGTAATGCTGCTCCAATTGTTGATCCTACCACTGTTATTAATCCAGCTAATTATGTCGATCCTCTCCCACAAGCCTTGGTGTTAACTGCGATTGTGATTGGTTTTGCAACAACAGCTTTATTTTTAGTTATCTTGTTGGTTTCACGTGGTTTAACGGGTTCTGATCACGTTGATGGACGTGAGGTGCAATAATGGAAGTAGGGGTGCATCATCTCCTTATTTTGCCTATTCTTTTGCCGTTAATCACTGGAGCACTTCTTCTTTTTTATGATGAACGTCGTGCAAAACTTAAATCATTCATCAGTCTTTCTTCTGCGGGACTGTTGGTCGTTACTGCCATTTTATTGATTATACGTACTCTTGAAATAGCACCGGCTTGCGATGTTTATCGACTTGGTAATTGGCCGTCTTCTTTTGGAATTGTTTTAGTCCTTGATCGCTTAAGCGCTATGATGCTTTTACTTTCCAGCTTGTTGGTGACTAGCGTGTTGGTTTTTGCGCGGGCTCATTGGTACAAAGCTGGTTCTCATTTTCAGTCACTAATGCAATTTTTTATGGTGGGAATAAATGGTGCTTTTTTGACCGGCGATTTATTTAATTTATTTGTGTTTTTTGAAGTTATGTTAACGGCTTCCTATGGGCTTGCTTTGCATGGTTCTGGTCAGACACGCGTGCGCGCAGGGTTGCATTATGTCGTGGTTAATCTTGTTGCTTCATTATTTTTTTTAGTGGGTATAGCGCTCATTTATGGAGTCGTTGGTACTCTTAATATGGCCGATTTGGCTGTTAAAATAAAATATATATCTTCTACAGATATTGTTTTGTTCGAAATAGGTGTTGCACTTTTAGGTATTGCTTTTTTGCTTAAAGCGGGTATGTGGCCGCTTAATTTTTGGTTGGTGCCAACTTACAGTGCAGTAGCAGCACCCGTTGGAGCTTCTTTTGCACTTTTGAGCAAGGTGGGTATTTATATTATTTTACGTTTAACGTTGCTATGGTTTAGTCCTGAAAGTGAATATTTTAACCATTTTGGTCATACGGTTTTGTTTTATGGTGGGCTTGCCACTATGATTGTTGGTTTTATTGGGGTATTGGCGAGTCAAGTTTTGGTGCGTTTGGCAGCTTATAGTGTCCTTGTCTCTTCTGGTACATTGTTGGCCGCGATCGGCATCGGCAATGCAGCACTGACAGCAGGTGCACTTTTTTATATTGTTTCTTCAACTTTAGCACTGGGAGCTTTTTTTCTTTTGGTAGAGTTGGTTGAGCGCTGTCAAGATGTGGCTGCTAATGTTCTTGCTGTCACAATGGAGGTTTATGGCGACGATGAAGAGGAGGAAGAAGATGAAGTTGGCACATATTTCCCTGTAACCTTGGCAATTCTTGGGGCTTGTTTTGGTATCTGTGCCATTTTGATTATTGGATTGCCACCTTTTTCTGGTTTTGTTGCTAAACTTATGATGTTCATGGCAATTTTAAACCATAGTAGAGAGGATTTTTTTGCCTCTCTTCCGGTTTACCAAGATTGGCTTTTTGTAGTTTTTGTCACCCTCTCTGGATTTGCAGCTTTGATTGCACTGACACGAACGGGTATCCGAACTTTTTGGATTTCTCTTGAAGGTCGCGTTCCACGTGTGCAGGTGATAGAATTTGCACCTATTGCCGTTCTTCTTGCCTTGTGTTTTCTTATAACAATTGTAGCCAGTCCTGTTAGTCATTATATGTCTGAAACCGCTAAGACTTTGTATGAACCTCAAAACTATATTGGGAGCGTTTTAACGGATTTTTCTCTCGGGGAGATGAGTAAATGAATCGTTTTTATACTTCCCCTTTTTTCAGTGGTGGCATTGTCCTTATGTGGCTTATTTTAAATGGTTTTAGTTTAGGGCAATTGCTTTTAGGGATTTTAACCGCTTTGTTTTGTGGTTGGATGATACGGCTTCTGGAGCCAGAGAAGGCTGTTATTAAAAGCTGGAGTGCGGTTTTTCGTCTCGTTTTTCGAGTATTTATAGATTCTATATTCTCAAATGTTTCGGTGGCTTGGTTTGTTTTAACAAAAAGGTCTCGAGAGCAGAAGTCTGGTTTTATTGTAGTACCTCTTCTGCTTCATAATCGCACTGCTTTGGCTATTTTAGCGTGCATCCTTTCGGCAACCCCTGGAACTGCTTGGGTTGCCTATAATAGTAAAAAGGGTGAACTTTTGCTTCATGTCTTAAATTTAAAAAATGGATATGATTACAAACAGTTGATCAAACAACGGTATGAGCAATTGCTTTTGGAGATTTTTTTATGAGTATGGTGATTCTTTATTGGGGGCTTTTCTTTTCACAGTTTTTTTTAAGTTTAGCGGTGATTTTCGCGCTGTTTCGGTTGATTCGTGGTCCACGGGCACAGGATAGAATTGTTGGTTTGGATGCCCTTTATATAACCACTATTCTTTTGTTTCTTACATTCGATATTCGTTCTGGAACAACCATTTATTTTGTCGCAGCTCTCATTATTGGGTTGTTGGGTCCTGTCTCGAGTATTGCTTTGGCGAAATTTCTCATGCGAGGGGAGATTATTGAATGAAAGATGATGTATCGCTTGTGGTTGCTATTGCTATCACGATTTTCTTAATATTAGGGTCGGGACTGACATTGATCGCAACAATAGGTTTGGTGCGTTTTTCCAATTTTTATAAGCGTTTGCATATGCTTTCAGTATGTACGAGTTGGGGCGTTGGTAGTATTCTTATTTCTTCATTTCTTTATTCAATATTTGTGGACCATTATTTTGTTTTTCATGAAGCGTTGCTGATGTTTTTTTTGTTTTTAACAGCGCCGATAGCTTCTATGTTGCTTTCACATACAGCAGCTTATCGACATCATTCAGAAGAACAGTCAGAAAAACCGCTGGCTCTTTTATTACACCAGACGGAGGAAAAGTTACCCACATCAGAAGGAACATCAAGAGATGAGAGCCAGCGCGGTTCTTGAAATGTAAGAACCTTCCTTATTCTGTGCTTTTTTCTTCTACACAGTGGATGGGCTTTTCTTCTTTTGGATCATTAATAAGATCGTAAAATATGGCTTCATTTTTAGTTATCCACCAAATGTATTGACCACCCACATATTTTCCTCCAGAAGCGGCAATTACATTAGAACCAACGATGCGCTTACCGTTCCATTTTAAATCAACAAGCGCAATATTGCCAGCATTATGATAAGTTGCTTCAACATGCTCTTTGCTTGTTCCCATATCGCATTGATAGGAGACGGTCTCTGTTGTTGGTTCTGGATCATCTGGTACTTTAATGACTAAAGAACTTGCTAATGCATTAATTGAACCGAGGAGGAACACACTTAAAGTAATGAAAAATTGTTTAGTAAAAGAAATTTTTTTCATAATATTTCCCGTGTTATTTAAAATAATAATGTTGACTCATCTTTACAGAGGATAGGTTTTTTTTCTTCTGGATCCTGAGCAAGGTCATAAAGCGTGACTTCTTTGTTCTTCTCCCACCAGATATACTGAGCTCCTGCAAATTTTGCTCCTGTCGCAGCGATGACATTAGCAGCAATGACACGATCACCGTTCCATTTGAAATCAACCAACGAAATATTGTCAGCATTAAGATAGACTGCCTCAACGCGCTCTTTACCTGTTTCAGTATCACACTGATAGGTAATGATCTCTGTTTTGGGCTCTGGATTGTCTGGTACTTCAATGATTAAAGAACCAGCTAAGCTATTGTTTGAGCTGAAGAGTGATAAACTTAAAGCGGTGAAAAATCCTAAAATGTGCAAAGTTTTTTTCATGATGCTTCCCTATATTCCTAATATTGTGCACAAAGAATAATTTGACTGATACGATGGTGTCTACGGCAGGATTCGAACCTGCGACCCCAGGATTCATACCACTTCGATTTTCACCGCCAGCCTTATCGGCTGTTTGTGGTCTGGACTGTCTCTTCACCTTGAAGCTTTTGCTCTTTAGGTGCTGCCCGTTCAGTCTCTACACCTTTCTCTCATTTGAAGAGAGACTTGGCTCGGGATTGGCATATAGTCGCCCATGAAGCTTTCCCCGAATTTGAGCAGATTCACTTTGAGGATTTCTCCTCAAAGTGCCCAATTTCTTTAGGAATCCTGTGCTCTATCCTACTGAGCTACGCAGACATCATCATATTTAATCTTTAATAGAAGTATAAAAACGAATCAATTATATTCAATATGAATTAACGAATTTCTGTTAATTTTTGTTCCAAAAAGGATAAAACTGCATCTGGTGAAACATTTTTTGCAATAAATGATTGGCCAAGTCCGCGCGTTAAGATGAAGGTCAAATTATTTTGTAAAACTTTTTTATCTTGGGCAATGAGAGTCATTAAAGTTTCAGCATCTGGTAGACACCCTGGGATATCCTTTAATTGTGTAGGTAATCCTATTGCTTTAAGGTGTGCTTCAACGCGTTGTGTAAGCGTGGGGCTTATTAAATTTAATTGAGCAGAAAATTGATGCGCTAGAATCATTCCAATTGCTACAGCTTCACCGTGAATTAAACGCTTTGAGTCATAAGCGGTTGCTGTTTCAAGCATGTGTCCAAATGTATGGCCGAGATTTAAGAGTGCGCGCTCTCCTGTTTCGTGTTCGTCACGTGCTACAATGGCAGCTTTAAATTGGCATGAGCGGACAATGGCTTCTGTTCGCATAGGGCCATTAGAAAAGACTTCTTGTCCATTTTTTTCAAGCCATTCAAAAAAATCAGGCTGGTTAATGAGTCCATATTTGACCATTTCCGCGTAACCAGCACGAAATTCACGCAGTGATAGGGTATCAAGGACACAGGTGTCAGCAATAACGCATTGCGGTTGAAAAAAAGCACCAATAAGATTTTTGCCATATCGGCTGTTGATGCCCGTTTTTCCACCAACAGAGGAATCAATTTGTGCAAGAAGCGTTGTGGGCATTTGAATGAAGTTCATACCACGGCGGATTATACTTGCCGCAAATCCTGCTAGATCGCCAATGACACCACCGCCAAAAGCAATAACACAGTCGCCTCTTTCTAAACGCGCAGCAAGAATTTGATCGACGACAACTTGCAGGGTTGAAAATGATTTTGATTGTTCTCCCGCTTCTACAATAATAGGGACAGTATGAATTTTATTTTTTGTTAATTCTGCTTGCAATATCTCCAAATGAAGGGAAGCAACATTTGTATCTGTAACAAGTGCAAAGCGCGTTGGATAAGGATCTTTTTTGTTAAGAGCATGTTTAATCTGTGAAGCAGCTTGTGTAATCAGACCCGGACCAATGATGATATCGTAACAGTGTTTGTCCAGTTTAACAGTGACGGTTTTGGTTTGCATGCTGGTTATCCCTATTGTTAATTTCTGTGTATAGGTAGTGCTGTACGGATCGTATAACATTTTGTGCTACGGTATGACGGCTTTCTTTATGACTGTTAATTGTTAAGTTTGCCTTTTCATAGATAGGATAACGCTGTTCCATGAGTTTTTGCATGGTTTCTTTAGGATTGGCTGTTTGAAGCAGGGGACGTGTCGGGTGCTTTGAGACACGTTGCATGAGGATATCAAGATCGACTTTTAGCCATATAGATATACCATTTTTGTGAATGGCTTTTCGGATATTTTCATTTATGTAGGCACCACCACCTGTTGCTAAAACAAGGGGACTTTTTTTTATGAGGTTTAGAATAACACGCTGTTCAAGAGCACGAAATTCGGATTCACCATAAATTTCAAAGAGTTCCGTGATTGTCATTTGTGCAGCTTTTTCAATTTCTTGGTCAGAATCATAAAAGGGTAAACGGAGCATGGTGGCGACGCGTTTTCCGATCACTGATTTGCCTGCCCCCATAAGACCAACAAGGACAAGTGCTCTTTTATCAAGGGACGATAAGAGCTGATTCTTTATTTGTGTTATGGGGATTCGTTTTGGTCGATTGCTTTTCATAACTTTATTTCGGCATTTATCCATCTTAAAGTCAATTCCTGTTAATCTTTGTGAGGTATTATACGAGATAGAATATTTTTGGGTAGGTTATTGTCTTATGCCAACATTGACTAGATTTTTGATGATTCTTTTCATTTTGTTTTCTGTTCTTTTCATTATAATGGGTGCTCTTGTGGTTTGGGTTGAACCAGTAACTGTGGATATGTACATTGATGTTCCCTTGGATTCATGGAATCTTTCTACGGAAGTGAATCAATGAAATGAAAAGTGGTGCTGTGATAGATCATTTTCTTGAGATGATGAGCGCGGAGAGAGGGGCTTCACCTCATACACTTGCGGCTTATCAGCATGATTTGCAGTGGGCACAAGACGAATTGTCTTCACACTCTGTTTCGCTTTTTTCAGCACAAAAAGAAGATTTAATTACCCTTTTGTCGCTTATGCATACTTTTGGTTTTGCGGCATCGTCGCAAGCGCGCCGTTTATCGACTTTGCGACAGTTTTATCAATTTCTTTATGCTGAAGGGTTGAGAGCAGATGATCCCTCTCATGATATTGATGCACCTCGTCAGGGGCGTCCTTTGCCCAAAATCATGAGTGAAGATGCAGTGATAAAATTGCTTGATTTGGCACAGTTAGAAGTCAATCAAGCAGATTATGGGTCCAAAGAGTATTTCCGTGCACTGCGTCTTCAGCTATTGATTGAAATGCTGTATGCAACGGGATTACGCATCAGTGAGTTGGTGAGTCTGCCGGTTCAGTCTGTTCGAAGGAAGGAGTACAGCGTTTTGGTTCGTGGTAAGGGCAAAAAAGAACGAATGGTGCTGTTATCAAAAAAAGCATGCCAAGTTCTTTCACAGTGGTTAAACTTGCGTGATCAGGGAAAGGGTGCTACGAGTTCTTATCTTTTTCCCGCGCATTCCGAGACAGGATATATTGCTCGTCAAGTCGTTGCGCGGGAGTTGAAAAATCTCGCTAGAAGAGCAGGAATAGAAAGTGATAGCTTTTCTCCCCATGTGTTGCGTCATGCTTTTGCTAGTCATCTTTTGCAAAATGGTGCTGATTTGCGTGCCGTTCAACATTTGTTAGGTCACTCTGATATTGCTACTACTCAGATTTATACCCATGTGT
This sequence comes from Bartonella sp. CB10SXKL, assembly GCF_042195515.1. NCBI lineage: Bacteria > Pseudomonadati > Pseudomonadota > Alphaproteobacteria > Hyphomicrobiales > Bartonellaceae > Bartonella > Bartonella sp. CB10SXKL. Next base: position 250,220 of record NZ_JBHION010000001.1, read on the forward strand.
TGGAAGAGGGACTTTATCGTTTAGTCAATGAGCATCATCCACTTGCCGATGAGCAAAAGGCTCGTTAAAGAAAAGGTGATGTTTTTGAAAAAGACTTTATAAAGCAAATTATAAGTGTATAAGTGACACTGAATGAGTTGACACAAATGTATAATTATCTTGATTTTGAAAAACCAGTTGCTGATCTTGATGGGAAAATTCTTGAATTAAAAAAAATTTCTCAGGAAAAAGGCAGTCTTGATATGAGCGATGAGATTGCTCGCCTTGAAACGCGTTCCCAAACAGCCTTGCGCGATATTTATAAAAAATTATCGCCGTGGCAAAAAACACAAGTCGCTCGTCATCCTAATCGTCCCCATTTTATGGACTATTCTAAACGCCTATTGAGTGACGTTACGCCTTTGGCCGGAGATCGCAAGTTTGCTGAAGATGAGGCTATTCAAGCGGGGTTTGCACGCTTTAAAGGTGAGGCCGTTGCTTATATCGGTCAAGAGAAAGGTTATGACACGCAAACACGTTTGCGCTATAATTTTGGTTCTGCACGTCCAGAAGGCTATCGTAAAGCTGTACGTATTATGGAAATGGCTGATCGTTTTGGTTTGCCACTTCTCACTTTTGTTGATACGGCAGGCGCTTATCCTGGTGTGAGTGCTGAAGAACGGGGGCAGGCAGAAGCAATTGCCCAATCAACAGCTACAACTTTGCGTTTGAAAGTTCCTGTAGTTTCCGTTGTTATTGGAGAAGGCGGTTCTGGAGGGGCGATAGCAATCGCGGCTGCCAATAAAGTTTATATGTTGGAGCACGCAATTTACTCTGTTATTTCACCAGAAGGAGCAGCTTCTATTTTATGGCGTGATCCAGCTCGTGCGAAAGATGCTGCAATGAATATGCGTATTACCGCTCAAGATTTGTATCGCTTAAAGATTATTGATGGCATTATTTCGGAACCTTTAGGGGGAGCACATCGTGGCAAAGAGATTGCCATTGATGCAACGGGTGATGTTATTTCAGAGGCTTTAAAAGCTATGGCTGGAAAAGATGGGGAAGCCCTTAAACAAGAGCGAAGGGAAAAATATCTTCAAATTGGTCGATCTCTAACATAGGTTATTTTTTGTGAGGGGTGTTGGATTGGAGTTTTATTCGATGACATTTAGCAGATTCCTCGCTGTGTGCATGTTGTTTGTAATGGGAATATTGACGGCGTGTGAAGGAAGATTACCAGCTTCTATTCGTGCTAAGGTTGAGCAGCCGTTGCCGCAAGAAATCCAGAATAGAATGGCTTTGTACGATATTGATCCTTATGCACCAATTGTAATGCGATTTTTCAAGGAAGAAAATCTTGCTGAAGTTTGGAAACAATCTCGTTCAGGACCTTTTATCTTGGTTGCTCGCTATGGTATTTGCAAATGGTCTGGTAAGCTTGGACCTAAATATAAAGAAGGGGATCTTCAGACACCAGAGGGTTTTTATACTATTAGCGCAAACCAAATGAATCCTTATTCAAAATATTATCTTTCTTTTAATATAGGATTTCCTAACCTTTATGATCAAGAAAATGGTCGCACAGGAAGCAATCTTATGGTGCATGGTTCTTGCTTTTCCGCAGGTTGTTATTCTATGAGTGATAAGAACATGGCTCAGATTTATGCGTTTGCACGGGATGCTTTTAAAGGAGGACAAAGAGAGTTTCAGTTACAGGCTTTTCCTTTCCGCATGACCGAGGATAATATGTCACGTCATAGCAAGGATCCTCATTATCAATTCTGGGTTATGCTTAAGAAAGGTTATGATTTTTTTGAAAAAAATCGTCAACCTCCAACTGTTGAGGTTTATGGAAAACGTTACGTTTTTAATCGCGATATTGATAAAACTTCAGTTTCTCGAATGCCGTGAGTGTTATTGTATTCTATTGCACTGTAACACTATCACTTAATAATGGCGATACAGGATATGCAAAAACTTTGCACATAAGGTGTTTAAGTGAGTAGTCAATATTTTAAAGCGCAGAGTTTTTTCATAGAGCCTTATGTAAGTAAATCAGATGAGGTGGGAAGCCAAGAGGAATTTTCTCAAAGAAGTTGGATTGTTTGCACATCGGCACTGGTGTCAATCTTCGTTTTTAGTGAAGAGTAAGTTAACATGGAATGTGCCTCTCTTTTTATTTCTTTCAAAGAGTTTTATTCTTTTATGCTGTAAAATATTGTCTTGTCGTGCTGTTATATAAGATACATTCACATATTTTAAAATGCGATATTGCCTCTGTCTGATTTTGGTTTTTTCTTAACAGGGATTTTGATTTCAATTAGCTTGAATAAATATAGAGTTGAGCAGAATATTTTAGAACCAAGAATTTGGCCAATCTGTCTGTGAAATGAATCACATGAAGTGGTTTGCAGATGAAGCGCATTTAGAGAGAAAACAATCTGTTTACAGATTGATGGATATTGAAAATTTTTATCATAACAATTTGATTTATAATGATAGTTTATAATTTTTCAGTTTGAATTAGGGACTAAATATCATAAGATCCTTTTATCTTAAAATTTGTTTATGGTGAATCAATCGAAACCATTTTTTGCACGCCATAAAATTGGATTGGCATGTGAATAAAATTTTTAAAGAAAGGAGTACAGATAGTTCTCATGAGTACTCTAAAGTGCCAAGTTTTTTCAAAACATTTTTAACTGGCAAAAGTATGAGGCGATCAGTTTACATATTTATAGAGTAAAGATGGAGAATGGGCCTTATACATTTCATGGAGAATTTTGTATTATATTATTTATGGGTAGCGTCTTGAAATAGGAATAATGCGTATTGAGAGACGGTGTTTTTAAACGAGTGCGTGAATTCGTGATACAATGGTATTCTATTTTGTGTGAGGGCGACGATTTTACAGATAAGGGTAATATGTTAGCGCTGGAGTGTTTTAATAGATAGTCATTTTCCGGCATGTGATTTTGTAAGAGAGCTAAAAAGTTTCAATTGTGGTAGTCTATGGGGATTTTGCCGCTCAGTGAAAAGGTACGAATAATTTTATGAGAGGCATTATTGTGCAGAAAGCATTGTTAAAAATGTGTATTTTCTTATTTTTTATTCCATTATGTTAATAAACTTGAATAGAAATATTTATGAAAGTTTTTTATAAATTTATAACATATTGATTATAAAGATAATTTAGTGTTATTCAACTTGAATTAGAACCCTGAATACCGTAAGATTCCACATTTCAAAGCTGTTGCATGTTGAATAAATTAAAACCATTTGCTTGCACATTACAAGCGAGGATTGCTGCGTGGGTGAAATTGTACAAGAAAGACTAAAATGCTTTTTACAAACCGTTTCAAGTGCCAAAAGCTTTTTGTTTCAACATTGGGAATTAGCAAAGTATGTAATGATGTGCCGGTTTGCTCCTTTAAAAGCATAAAGATGGTGGTGCCAATGAATTTAATGTTATATCATTGAAGAGGAGAAAAAATTAAAATTTTATTCCTGGAATGACCAGAGGATTTTCTAAGAGAGCTGTTTTGTCTGCAGTATCTATTGCTGGTTTATTAAAAAAAGCATTGAGGAGTTTTTGTATAGCTTCTTTTTCAACACCATCGGCAATGATGACGAAACGTGTTTGTTTTATTCCTTTTGGCCATGCTGGCAATCTTATGGGAGGGTGAAAAAATGTTTGTACGCCATGTAATACGAGTGGGCGATAAGGGTCATCACGCAATGCGATAATTGCTTTAATACGTAATAATTTTGTACCATAACGCTCTTGTAGGAGATCTAAAAAGGCTTCAATTGTGGCGTAATCAACAGGACCCTCACAGTTTAGTGAAAAGGTACGAATGGTTTTATGGGGGGTATGATCATACGGGGTAGTCGTAAGATTTTGTTTAAGTTTTGTATTTTCTACTTTTTCATCCCATAATGTGTTATTTATTAATAGATTTGAACAGAAATCTTCAGAATGGGCGTCAATGATTTGTGCTGTAGGATTCATTGTTTTAAGTGTGCTAAGGAGTGTATCTGAAAGCGTTTGTGGGTCTCTAAGATCTGTTTTGGTGAGAATGATTTTATCAGCAAATATTAATTGTTTATATATTTCAGGATAGCGCTCACATATGGAAAGCGGGCTTAATGTATCAAATGTTGCAAGAACAGCATTTATGGACAATGTTTGAATAAACAACGGGTGGCTTAAAAGTATTTGTAAAATAGGGGCGGGATCAGCCATCCCTGTGGTTTCAATGATAATATGATGGAGTTGTTTGATCTGTCCTGTCTGAACGCGATTTATTAAATCAATTAATGTGTCGATGAGATCACTGCGTAAATTGCAGCATAAGCAGCCATTGGCAAGCTCAATAATTCCTTCTGTCGTTTTTTCAACCAGAAGGTGGTCAATACTGATTTCGCCGAATTCATTGATGATAACAGCACATTCTGTTAAAAGAGGGTCTTGTAGCATACGGTTAAGCAAAGTTGTTTTGCCAGAGCCTAAAAAACCTGTAATAAGCGTGAGGGGGATGCGCTTTATTTTCATGTTAATCATCAATCATAGTTTTGTTTTTAAAAAATATATCTCAGTATGTCTAACCAATTTATAATGGTGTCCGTGAGGGATATAATGGTTAATCCCCCATGAAATCCATTGTACCACTATCTTTACGCTTATAAAGGTAGGTGCACGTGGGTATATCATACACTTTTTAGCGTCAATGTTACGATAATTCTTAGTTCTTGAAAGGACTTATAGGAAGAATTTTTATTCTTTGTTTTAATTATTTTATCTACATGTTTATCCACCTTGTGGTGGCAAGAAACTGGTTTTTATTGCTTCAACAAATACAGATTTGAAATGAGAGAATCTTACAATACTTGTGGTTCTGACATAAGGTACAAAATAATTAATTATCATTATAAATCAAAGTATTATAATTAATTTTAGATTATGATTTATGACTTTTTATAGAATGGTTTGCGTGCCTTTTATACGGAATATAGGGTTTTCTTAGTGGTTTTACTGTCATTTTAGGTGTTTGTGGCGTACGAATGAGATGTACTGATAAAGGATGAGAAAAAGAAGGTGGAGCAGTGATAAAAGGTGAGGTGAGAATAATATTTCCTTGATCATCATATGAATTTGCATGCATTTTTATGGCTTCAGGTGTGCATGTTTGTTGTCTCATATTGTTGGCTTGTGTTATGTTGCTCCCATAAGGTTCTAATGTTGCTAGTGTTAATTGGGGGTTTCCTTGGTGCAAAAATCCTGTTTCAAGAAGTTGTGCAGCTTTTTCTTCTCTTTCACTTATGTTGTTAGCACCTAGAATGACAGCAATAATTGTACGTTTATTGCGGGTGGCTGAGGCAACAAGATTAAAACCAGAGGCACAAATAAAGCCTGTTTTCATACCGTCTATCCCATAAAAACGGCCAATGAGGTTGTTTGAGTTATGTTGGATTTTTCGATTATTACCAAAATCAATGGCTGGAATAGAAAAATAATGAGCATATTGTGGAAATTCTCGACGTATTTGAACGGCTAAAAGAGCAATATCGCGTGCCGTGGAGTAGTTTTGAGGATCTGGTAAACCACTTGCGTTCGCAAAATGGGTGCCAAACATGCCTAAACGTTTAGCTTCGCTATTCATTTTACGTACAAAATCTTTCTGTGAACCCGCAATAGCTTCACTCATGGCAATGGCTAAATCATTGGTAGATTTAACCATGGTAATACTTAAGGCTGTATCAAGTGTGAGTACAGAACCAGCTTTATAGCCTGAACGATATGAGGGAGCTTTTGCGGCGTATTCGCTGATGGTGATATGTTTGTTTGGTGAAACTTCCCCTCGGCTCATGGCACGAAAAATAACATAAGCGGTCATTAATTTTGTCAAGGAAGCAGGATACCAACGCTCAAAAGCTTGATTATGTTTTAAGATACGCCTCGTTGTAACATCAACAGAAATAAAAGGCTGCGCTAGAGCAACAGCGCTGGATAAACTCAAAATCACAGAAAAAAATAAATTATAGAAGAGACGTTGCATTAATTTAAATCTAGTTCCCTCTTATTCGTTATTTAGAATTGTTTTAATGTAGCACACAAAGCTTTTAAGTCTAGGATAGGGAGGAAAGATGGTTAATTGCTGTATCCGTTGTGTATGTGGGATAAAAAACAACACTCATTTTTATTTTCCCCTTGAATTTGGTTTGATGACTTAAGTATCTCAAGAAATACTTTTTAAATAATGAAGATTGTACAAGATTTCAGATTCTTGGGGGATTGATGTTTCTTAGGAAGGAACGAATCTGCATAATCATACATTTTTCTTGCTTTCCTATTAGGACAGCCCTTGGTATTTGAGACGGTTCGTAAAAAGTATTTTAATCTTTTCTTGTATCGTTTTATTCACACGAGGTATCCCCGTTTGTAATGTGCAAGAAAATAATTCTAATTGATTCAACCTAGAGTAGATTTGAAATGAGAAAATCTTACGGTATTCAGGGTTCTCATTCAAGTTGAATAACGCTAAAATATCCTTATAAATCAATGAGATGTATGTTATTTAAATGATTTTAAAGAGAGGAAGAATTCTTTTTCAAAAAAATTTACACATTGATTATTTCTTATCATGTACATGTGTTTTATAATTTTGAATTAGAAAGTTTGAAGTATCTTTCTTATATTTTTGTTCCCTATACTCCGCTCAATATACAAAGTGATGCATTATTCTTATTAATCAGTGCATTGTTTCATGATGATTTAGTTTTTGAAGTTTCTGAACAGCGTATGGTGGCATAGGAGGAGGGGTAGGATCTTGAGCTGCTAAGAGAAGCAGTTCATCACACGCTTTTTCAGTTTTTTGGACAAGTTGATCTAGAAAATCACGTTTGCTTAAACCAGCCTCTATCGGGGGAAGAATACGGACACGAATTGTTCCAGGATAGCGGCGAAAATTATTGCGTGGCCAATATAAACCCGCATTATGTGCAATAGGAACAACTTGAAGTCCTAATTCATTATAGAGCGCGACAATTCCTGACTTATAATCTGGTTCTTGACCGGGTTGTCGGCGTGTTCCTTCGGGAAAAATCAAGATTTGGCGCCCTTGTTTTACTTTCTCTTTTGCTTTTTGTATAATCATTTTTAAGGCTTTGATGGGTGTTGTGCGGTTAATGGGGATAATTTGCGTTTTTGCCATATACCAGCCAAACAATGGAATCCACATCAATTCACGTTTTAAAATGAGAGTGGGATCATCAAAATAGGGAACAAGACTGAAAGTTTCCCAAGCCGATTGATGCTTTGGAGCAATGATGTAGGGTCCTTTGGGAAGATTTTCTAAACCTTCAATCTCATAACTTGTGCCTGCGATGTATTTTTGCAAAAAGAGTGTAACGCGCGCCCATGTTTTAGGGACAATCCATGCCTTTTTGCGGGGCATTAAAAAATAAACGGGAGCGTAAAGAATCATTTGTATGAAAGTTGTTGTATAAAAAGCGAACGTAAAAAGAATAGAACGAAGGATAAGCACTACATTTTCCATTTTATATCTATAAGAAGACTTCGTATATAATATAATTCACATGAGAAAACATCTTCTTTATATTTTTTCAAGCATCTATTTTTCGGTAACTCATTTTCCGATATTTAAAAACAGAAGGAAAGAGGTTGATGGAATTACAAAAAGATAAACTTTTTATTCCACGGATTTTATCTATTGCGGGAACAGATCCTTCTGGTGGCGCTGGAATGCAGGCGGATTTGAAGGTTTTTTCAGCTATGAAAACTTATGGTATGAGTGTGGTTACAGCTGTTGTTGCACAAAATACTCAGGGTGTGCGTTCTTTTCAGGCATTAGATGCTTCTTTTGTTGCAGATCAAATTGATTCTGTTTTTGAGGATATCCATGTTGATGCCGTTAAAATTGGTATGGTTGCAAATGCTCAGATTGCACAGGTTATTGCAGAACGTCTTGCTTATCATAAAGCGCGTTTCATTGTTTTTGATCCGGTTATGGTTGCAAAAAGTGGTGATGTTCTTTTAAAGTCTGATGCAATTGAAATTATGCGTGATGTTCTTGTGCCGATGTCAACTTTGATCACGCCAAATTTGCCTGAAGCTGCACTGTTATTGGGAGGTGAAGTGCAATGGTCTTTAGAGACTATGTATCAATATGCTCCACGACTTTTGGCGCTAGGGTGTCATGCAGTTTTGTTAAAAGGGGGACATTTGAATACGCTTACCAGAAATAGTACAGAAAATTACGATTGTTCTAGTCCAGATCTTTATTGTGATTGTGAAAACCTTGTTATACTTGAAGCCTCTCGTCTTTCAACCACTCATGATCATGGGACAGGGTGTACCATTTCTGCTGCCATTGCAGCTCTGTTACCTACCCAACCTTTGGATTGCGCTGTTAAACAAGCAAAAGATTATTTGCATGGCGCTTTAACTGCTTCAAATGCTTTAAAAGTAGGGAAAGGGCGAGGGCCGCTTCATCATTTTTATGCATTATGGAAAGATTAATACAACAATTGATAGTGAAAAATCTTCACTCTATGAATTTGTTTCGTCATTATATGCTGTTTTGGACTTATGACTATAAGTGTTAGCGCATTGTAGCTTAACAGTTATTTTGTATTAAGAAGGATGAGAAAAAAATGTTATAATTTGTTTCTTTTATATATTTTTTACGATTAATCTATCCTGTTTCAGAGGCAATTTTGAGTATAAAAAAAGAGAGAGAAAGGAATTGTAAAATCAGGATTTGATAGAAAAAAGGATAGAGGGAAAGACCAATATTAAAGCTGTCTGATCCCACTATATTTGCTGTTTCTTATATTGGTGGCAAAACAGGATGAGCCAAAATCGTTATCAAAATTATTGAAGATATCTAACATTTACAGAGTTTTTTGTCGGCATGGATAGGGTTTTCTAAATAGAAATTGATACTTTCTGATGGAATTATCAATGATCTTTCAGGTGATGTGGTAAATTTTTTTCGGATATTACAACGTCATTATCCTTTTTATGGAACTGCTTTATGGAATTATTGGCGTTTCAGATGAGTAGCCATGAGGAGTTTCAATATTTAATACAGCAAGATCTAGAAACTTTCACGCATTTAGAGCGGGTTTTAAGGTTTTTATATTTATAGTGATTAAATTTTAGCGAGAAGATAGTCGATCGTACAATCGGAGTTTCAATAGACCTGTAGCGTATGGTTTAATCTTTTCAAAATTGAATTTTTATTCTGTTGTTTAGCAGATGTTACCATTAAACATTTAAAATGGCCTGATTTTATTGTGCGCTATGACGGTTTCAACACCTTATGTTACCTTATCTTGATTAAAGTTATGTTCCTCATGTAAAATAGAATGCACTTATATTGTTAATTCACATGTTTATTTTAAAGAGATTTCTCTCAAGGTGTGTAACATCCATTTTATAATAATGTTCGTGAATGGTCTAAAGCCTCTATGAAGTGTATAAAACTATTATGCTTCCCATTTTTACGTTTTCAAGGTGAAAGGGGTCCCCCCCTATACTATTTTAGCTCCCAATGTTGCGATAATCTTTGGTATTTCAGAGCGTTCAGAAGAAGAGTTTTTATTCCTTTCTTCAAGTGAATTTTATCGATACGTCAATTTTGCCTGTTATGCGTGAGAAGATGATTGTGAGTGATTTTAATGTATAGAGATTTGAAATGAGATAGTCCTATGATATTTGAGACGCTTGCTCAATATGAATAATTATAAATTATCTTTATAAATCAAGTTGTTAATTTATTTTTGTGTTGAAGATTATTCTGGATAAGAATTTGTTCAAGCAAGAGGATTACCAAATGATGTCCACGCTGTTTGCACAAGTACAAGGGAAAATTTCTTTTGTCTTTCAAATGATGTGCCAGAAATCCCAAAAACTTAATTTACTCTACATAATAGGTGAAAACAGTTTATTTCGTGTAAAAATAATACAATTAGCGTGAGAAATTTCTGATCATCAACTGTGATATAAAAAAGAAACAATACACATAAAGGACCTTTAAATGATCTTTGAAAGTTTTTTTAAGCTCCTTTGGTTATTTTATAAAGCGAAAATTTTTTCTATTAATTAACTAACAGACTAACCATCTAACAAACTATGATGCAACTGTCGTTCTAAATATTTGCTTTCGAGTTCTTCATAATTATCAGTAACAAACAGTAGATTATTGATCATATAAAAAATTTACACTTATTCAACTTAGATTTGTGATAGATATCTTTATTTAAGACAAAGTAAGAAAATAAGAAAATTTGAGTGAGTCATTTAAAACAATTATATTTGTAATGATTTTAGCTTTTCACTATCAGTAGTAAAGGGGATTGGCCAAGCTTCCTTGGTTGTATCGATTGCTTGATCATATTTGAGCTCTGCTGAAAATAATAAATTCTTTTAGTTGATGAGCAAAAAAGAATTCATCACTCAATGATCATGTGTTTATTGGAATAAATTTTAAATTCACCAAAGTTTGTAAAGCCCAATTTTTTATAAATGCCAATTCCCTCGTGAGAGGCTTGCATACCAATAACATGACATTTCTTTCTTTTTAAATGCTCAATAGCAATTTTTGTCATGAATGACCCAACACCTCTTTTCTGAAAATCTGGATTGGTGACAATATCATACACTCCACCAACTCCATCTGCTTTAATACAAAAACATATTGCTACAGGATTATTATTTATATAACCAACGAACATCTCTACATCAGAGTCTTTATTTATAACAACGGCCTATTGTTTCATAAAATATAACTGCTTCTTCATCAAAAGGCTCGAAGACTGATGCCATAACATTTCCATAATCTCTAAAATCTTGAAGTGATTCAACTTCCTTGATTTTGAAGTTATCCGGCATAGAAGTAACATGTGAGTCTATATTTTGCGCTAAAGCTGCCATGCCTACCTCTGTTTCAACATGCTCTAAGCTAATAGATAAGAGAACTTCATCAACTTTATAATGAGACGAATGAGGTCCAACCCACCAAGCTAAAGGTAGTTTCTGCGCATTAAAGGAAGCGATTATAGATTTTGCCTGCTCTACCGGTATAGTTTCTTGTAAATTTTTAGCAGAGATAATATTGAATGTATCTGAAGCAAATGTTGAATTAATAGAAGATACGCCATTTGAAAAATCAACAACCTTCATTTTGGGGCACAATTTTGGTAAAAAACGTACTTTTGAACAAAAATTATTCTCTAATGATAAGTCAATTTTTGATTTGTTTAACATTTGTTTTTCTTGTCATTGCTCATCATTTCTAATTAATCTTTTATACGGGGGCTGTAAAAAATCCGTCTAAGTTAAAAATTATTATCTTAGATCTAAGCCCCAATCCAATAGATGCTTCACAAGAAATTACGAATCTTAGAAAAACTTTGAAAAAAGTAAATTGATACAAAACCGAGTGGAAAAATATACAAAACCTGCTGGCAAGATACATACAGCTACAACAACCGATGACAAGCTATAACTCCACACAAGAACGAATAAATACAAAATTCAATGGAGCGGGCGATGGGATTCGAACCCACGACCCCAACCTTGGCAAGGTTGTGCTCTACCCCTGAGCTACACCCGCTTACCGATTCGATATATGTCTTGTCTGTATGGCGTAGGCTTCTACGAATTGCAACAAAAAAATATCATTTTAGTTTGATTTATTTTGTCCATGTTTAAATAAAATGAAATAAAGATTGATTTTAGAAAATTCTTCAGTAATAAATTATTCCTTTTTTAATTTTTGCATGGAGAGGGGTGGAATATAATGTTGAAGAGAATAAATATATTAGGGATTATCATTGCAACTGTTTTTATGATGAACAGTGTTGCAAAGGCCGATGACCAAGTTAAACACGTTAAAGTTGCAATAACGCAAATTATGGTCCATCCTGCTGCGGATGCTGTTCGTAAAGGTGTGGAAGATGTGCTTGCAGCAAATGGTTATAAGCAAGGTGAAAATTTTCAACTTACCTTTTTATCAGCGCAGGGTAATATTTCAACAGCAACGCAAATTGCACGTAAATTTGTTGGTGATAAACCCGATGTTATTGTAGCAATTACCACGCCTTCAGCACAAACGATGCTTGCGGCAACAAAAACAATTCCTATCGTCTTTGCAGCGATTTCTGATCCTATCGGAGCTAAAATCGTTTCTTCACTTACCAAACCTGGCGGTAATATGACGGGGAGTTCTGATCGTATAGATGTTGCAGAAAGTGTTAGACTTTTACAAGAAGTAAAACCAGATTTGAAAAAAATTGGTTATCTTTATAATGCTTCTGAGGCAAATTCTGTTTCGACACTTAAAACGTTAAAGGATGTAGCAAAAAAAGCTGGAATTGAAATTATTCCCTCATCGGCACCAAAGCCTTCAGATGTGCAGGCAGCAACACGCGCTTTAATCGGTAAGGTCGATATTATTTTTGTTCCTGCTGATAATACGATTTTATCTGTTTTAGAAGGTGCAATAAAGGTCTCAGAGGAAGCCAATATGCCTGTATTTACTGTTGATGCTAATACTATCGGGCGCGGGCCTTTTATGACGCAAGGTGTGAATTTCTATGATGTAGGGGTTGATGCTGGAAAATTGGTCGTGCGTATTCTAAAGGGTGAAAAACCTGGTGATATTGATGTTGTACAGGCAGCTAATAATGACATTCGAATTGATTTGAAAGCAGCCCAAAAAGCAGGGATTGTTATTCCGCAGGCAGTTATTGACCGTGCAACAAAAGTGATTCAATAACTTTTATTGATCAAAGTGTTGATCCTATAAAAATACGTTAAGTTTTCATGGAGATTGTTTTTACATGAATATATTTGCGTTTTCTGGTGCTGTGGAATTAGGCCTTATTTATGCGTTTGTTGCTATAGGGGTTTATCTTTCATTTCGGGTTTTAGATTTTCCTGATTTAACAGTTGATGGATCGTTTCTTCTTGGTTCCTGTGTCTGTGGTGTTTTGATTCTCTTGGGTTTCAATGCATGGACAGCTATGGCATGTGCTTTTTGTGCAGGTATGGTGGCTGGTTTATTAACGGCTATGTTGAATTTGCGTTTTGGCATTTTGAATCTTTTAGCTTCTATTTTAACAATGTCGGCACTTTATACGGTTAATCTTCGTATTATGGGAATTATGGGAGGGTCTAATGTTAATTTAGCTCTTGCTGATACGGCGTTAACGCCCTTTTATAATCTGTTTGGTTTGTCTGATATTTTTGTGCGCCCTCTTTTCGTTGGTATTGTGTTGCTCGTTATGGCGTTTTTGATTTGGCGCTTTTTGGAAAGTGAAATTGGTCTTGCTATGCGTGCAATGGGAGCTAATCCACGCATGGCGACGGCGCAAGGTGTTCATACATCAGCATTGATATATTTTGGAATGGGGCTTTCCAATGCGTGTGTGGCACTTGGTGGTTCTCTTTATATTCAAACTGCGATTGCAACAGATATTACCGGTGGAATTGGAACAATTGTTTTTGGATTGGCAGCCGTGATTATCGGTGAAACTCTCTTTCGTACGCGCAATATTTTTTGGATTATAATCAGCTGTATTGTAGGGTCTGTGCTTTATCGTGTGGCGGTGCAATTTGCATTTGAAGCAAATGGAATTGGTATTGATACGTCGACAGATCTTCAGTTGATTACTTCACTGTTGGTTATTTTAACCCTTATTGTGCCACGCTATTGGAGGAGGCGTAAACGTGATTGAATTTTTTCATGTTGGGGTCACATTTAAACCGCAAACACCTTTGGAAAAACAGGCTTTAATTGATATTAACCTGAAAATTGATCAGGGTAGTTTTGTTACGGTTATTGGTTCAAATGGTGCTGGTAAATCAACTTTGCTCAGTGTTTTAGCGGGTGCAACGCTTCCTTCAACAGGGAAAGTGGTTATCAATGGACAAAATGTTTCTAGGCAATCAGTCAGTGAACGCGCTGGAAAAATTGCTTGTGTTTTTCAAGATTCGTTAGAGGGAAGTTGTGGTTCTTTAACAATTGAAGAAAATTTGGCTCTTGCTGCTCTTCGAGGAAGTCGTCGTGGTTTGCGTGCAGCTTTAAATTATGAGAAACGGCAATTTTTTCGAGAGAAAATTGCTCAATTAGGCATTGGTCTTGAAGCATATATTCATAATCCTATGGATAGTTTATCAGGTGGGCAACGCCAAGCAGTTTGTCTTGTGATGGCAACGTTAGCACATGCGGATGTTTTATTGCTTGATGAACATACCTCAGCACTTGATCCTGGAATGGCTGATTTTGTGATGCGGTTGACTGAAAAAATCGTTGAAGAGAAAAAATTAACGACTATCATGGTGACTCATTCTATGCGTCAGGCTCTTGATTATGGCGATCGCACCTTGATGTTGCATAGTGGAAAAGTGATTTTGGATGTCTGTCATGAAGAGCGTAAGGGCTTGAATGTCAATGATTTAATTGGCATGTTTCAGAAAGTTCGCGGGGAAGTTCTTGATGATGATGAACTGTTAATGGATTAATAATGTGGCTCAGAAAAAAGCACATGAAGTTGATCAGTTTTTAACGCGTTTTTCACGTGCTTTTCCTATTGTTCTCATTTATGGGCCAGATCGTGGTCTTGTTTGTGAGCGTGCACAATGTTTTGCAAAACTTACACGGGTAGCAATAGAAGATCCATTTTCGACAATTCGTTTGGATGCTGCTGAAATTGATAAAGATCCTGCACGTTTGGAAAATGAAGCGCGTACGTTATCGCTTTTTGGGGGAGATCGTTTGATATGGATCTCTAATGCTGCTAACCAAAAAGGTTTTCTTGCTGCTTTAAAACTTTTAATTGAGAAGCCACCAGAAGCTTGTTTTATTCTCATTGAGGCAGGGGATTTAAAAAAAGGAACAGGGTTGCGCAATGCTGTTGAAACGGCATCAAAAGCGATGGCTTTGCCCTGTTTTGCCGATGATATGCGTTCTCTTGACGGGTTGATTGATGAGGTTTTAGGACAGTTTAAGAAGACTCTTTCTTTAGATGCACGTAGATGGTTGCATGAAAGTTTAGGGGCGGATCGCCTTGTATCACGAGGTGAATTAGAAAAGCTTTGTCTTTACGCTGCAAATGCTCACGTTACTCTTGAAGATGTGAAAGCTGTTGTAAGCGATGTCAGTGCTCTTTCTCAAGATGAAGTCATTGATGCTCTTTTATTGGGCGATATATCAGGCTTTGAAGCGCATTTTAACCGACATGCAGCAGTGCATGGGGCACTTTTTTTAATTTTGAGTACAGCTCAAAGGCATTTTCAGCAATTACAGCTATTGCGTTATCAGGTAGAGGTTGAAGGAAAATCGCCTTTTACGGTGGTTTCTGAAGCTCGTCCTCCCATTTTTTTTCAACGGAAAAAGATCGTTGAACAAGCTGTAAAATATTGGAAATTAGAACAAATTTCTTATGCAATGGAAAGAATTCAGAGTGCTGTTTTAGACAGTCGTAAAAATCCACTTTTGGGCGAAGCTATCATTCGTCAAGTTTTGTTAGGGCTTACAATTATTGCACGACGCCAGATGGCAGCTTAACAGCCTAGAAATATAATGATTTTTTATTTTTGGTATACCACAGAGGCATTTTCAGCAATTAAAACTATTATGCTATCAAGTAGAGGTTGGTGGAACTTGTATTTTTGAGGATGCATTTTAGGAGCTTGAAAGCTTGATAGAAATTTTTCTTCAAAAGAAATAGTTTATTTTCAAAAGGCCATTTTGAAACAGTTTTATTATTTTGTTGTATCGTAAAGTACTGTTTTTTAGAGTAGTGATACGAGGCTCATATCAAATTTTATGTATTCGATGTTTTTTTGTGTGGATATTTGGTGAATATTAGGTTGGTTCATAGAGTCTTAATGGAGTAACACCCCCATGTAAAACAGAGTATCTCAAACAACAGAAGACACTTGTATGGTAGATTCATACGCTTTCTTAGAAATATTTTTTAATGCGCGTCATATCTATTTCGCGGCGGTGTTTATGAATGGTGTAGAAGTAAAGTTCCTTGTGAAGAATATAAAACCCATAGAACAACTCTATCTTTACGCTTAATAAAAGTGCAAGTCGACACTCATTATATACTTTGCTAGCCTCTAATGTTGCTACAGTTTTTAGCATTAGAGAGCGTTTTTCATCATTTTGCTCACATGTCTTCTTGTGACGTGTAGACAAGAGATTTTAATTGATAAGAGGGTTTGTGATGGAAGAATTTTACAGTATTCGAAGTTATGATTCAAATTGAAAAAAATTATTATTTTTATAAATCAATATACTATAGATTAATTGAATCACATAAAATAGTGAGCCAGAGGAATCTTTTAGACAAGAAAATGAACGGTGTGCAGATCTGTATGAATTAAGAATCTTCGTGGGATGAGGAGAAGGTCAAAATAGATTATGATGAAAACGACAGCACCTATGGGGAAACTTTTATGTTTGATACAGAGATGATTATCTTAGCAATGAATGTGTCTCATAAACAAAGCTAGCCATTGGTTTATTATTAATAATTTATTATTTTTTATATTGAATCAATCAGAACAATGTCTTTTACACGTCATAAGTGGGGGCGTGTGGATAAAAACTGTGCAAGAAAGCACTAAAAATGCCTCTTATGAATGCTCTCAAATTCCAAGGTTTTTTGCAACATTGGGGGTAGGAAAATATAATGATAGTGTTTTATTAAGTGTAAAGAGGGTCGTGCTTAATGGATTTATAGTTATAACATTTACGAACATTGTCGTGAGATAGGCTGGGGAGCGAGATGCCTTTTTAAAACAAACGCATGAATTTGTAATCCAAATCTATTCTATTTAGGGCGTTCTATTTTACGCGAGGGGTGTGATTCCATTAAAGGGATGTTCAGTGTTTTTGTTATCAAACTTTTTCTTTATTGAGAGGGCGTGTTTTTCTCATATTTATTTGATTTATGGTATCCGGAATCGGGAAAGGAAAATGTTTTTAATGGTATCTTTTGGTATGCGTTGTTTTACGGTGTTTTCAATATTCGCGAAACTTATGTTGATGTTGTAGGTGGAGTCGTAATACGTTTTTATATAGGTCTAATGTACAAATTAATGAACGTATCGGGATAATTGGAGAAGAGTTAGGGTCTACTTACGCTTTTGATGTGTTTTTTTGTGAGTAAATTAGTAAGATAAAGTAGACTGATGGGATTTTATGTAGAGTCGTTGTTATCCTAATTGAGAGTGCATTTTATTTTATTTCGGTGATGCGCTTTGATCAGTAATTAAGAGGGAGTTTTAGAGCGTGATGTTAGATTTCTCGTCATTTATTTTTTATGTGTTTTCTAGGTAAAGTGATCTGTTGTCAGCTTGCGCAGGTGATAATTGGTAAACTGCGTTATTCTTTATTCCCTAGTTGTCGTTTTTAATGTTTTACGCATAACTCTTGAACAAACAAACAAGAAAATTATGATTTTACAATTGTCTTTATTGCCATTTGCAAAGAATCTTAGAAGGTGAAAGATGCTCCATATTCAGTTTGAAAAAATAGCACTCATTGGGATCGGTCTGATTGGGTCTTCTTTAGCAAGAGTGATTAAAAAGAAAAATCTTGCGGCTCAGATTTCTATTGCAACACGTCGTCCAGAAACCCTGAAAAGAGCGCGTGAATTGGAGCTTGGGGATTTTTATACGACAGATAATGCAAAAGCTGTTGAAGGAGCAGATTTGGTTATTCTTTCTGTTCCTGTTGGAGCTAGTGCAGAAGTGGCAAAAACTATTCGTGATCATTTAAAACTTGGAGCGATTGTGAGTGATGTTGGTTCTACGAAAGCGTTGGTTATTGCGGAAATGGCACCTTTATTGCCAAAAACGGTTCATTTTATTCCAGGGCATCCAATTGCTGGAACGGAATATTCAGGACCGGATGCTGGTTTTGCTGATTTATTTATGAATCGTTGGTGTATTTTAACGCCTTTTGCGGATAGCGATGCTACTGCTGTCGCACAATTAACAGCGTTTTGGGAAGCTTGTGGTGCGCGTGTCGAAAAGATGGAACCTAAGCATCATGATCTTGTTTTGGCTATTGTTTCACATTTACCCCATTTGATTGCGTATAATACTGTTGGGACAGCGAGTGATTTAGAAAAAGTAACAAATTCGGAAGTGATTGCTTATTCCGCTTCCGGTTTTCGTGATTTTACGCGTTTAGCATCTTCTGATCCCGTTATGTGGCGAGATATTTGTTTGCATAATAAGGATGCTATTTTAGAAATGTTGAGCCGTTTTAGTGAGGGGCTTGCTTTTTTAGAACGGGCAATTCATTTAGGAGATGGTGAGACACTGTTTAACTTTTTTACACGTACGCGTGCTGTACGTCGCAATATTATTGATGCTGGACAGGAAATTGATGCTCCTGATTTTGGACGTCAGAGTGTTTCTAAAAAAGGGTGAATAAAAGCAAGGGGGTTTTGTTGAATTTCGTTGGTTTTTTCTAGAAATCGATAAGAAGTTTTTTCTTTATTCAGTCATAGATTGCAATAAAAAGGAGGGGCGATTGCTCCGATACAGATAATCATGACTTCAAAAGGTTTTATGTGTGCACGATCATCTTGCTTAGCTCTCTATAGGGCATATGATGTACAGAAGAGGTTACTGATCTGTAGAAGTAACAAAAAAATGAGGTCGTTGTAGAACTTCATAGAGTGGGTTATTGTTTTTGTTTTGGTATAAAGTCGGGCTTGACCGTATTGATTATTGACCTTTATATTGCAGCATTGCAAAATGTTTATTTGCAGAGTTTTGATGATTTTTATAAAACTTGAAATAGACTGAGGAAGAGTTTTACCAGAAAGTATTGAGTTTTGTTAAAAAATATCTTTTGGTATAGCTATCGTATTTTGGGTGACGCAGTAAGTCATTATTGGCGTGATAATGGGAGTGCTTTTGCAAGCCATGTTGCGCTATCGGGGCTTTTAGCATTTTTCCCTTTTTTTATTTTTGGAACATCGTTTGCTCGTTTTCTAGGGGCTTTTACCTATACACCGCAAAAAATTAAAGCACTGGTGCAGTTATTGCCTGATGTTATTGCAGAGCCTTTATCTCAGGAAATTGTCAATGTTTTAACCATTCATCGAGGAGGTGTGTTGACGCTTTCTGTCATTGGAGCGGCTTATTTTGCTTCTAATGGGATAGAGGCTTTGCGTACGGCTTTAAATAAAGCTTACCGTGTTACTGATCGACGGAGTTTGTTATTTTGTCGTTTTCAAAGTCTGTTTTTTGTAATCCTTGGAGCTGTTGGTCTTGTTGTGATTAGCTTTTTATTGATTCTGGCGCCTTTGTTGATCAAAATTATGCAAAATCATTCTTTTTTTATGACTGAATATATTGCTGTTATTCGTGTATGGCGTTATACAGTTGCAATCGTTATTTTGTTTATCAGTCTTTTGATTGTTCATAAATGGCTTCCAGCAGGGCGGCGGAAAATTATAGATATTTTACCAGGAATAGTGGTGACAATGTTTATATGGTTTATGGCTTCTATTGCTTTTGCGCAATATTTAACGATGTTTGATTATATTTCTACCTATGCAGGGTTGGCATCTATTATGGTTGCTATTATTTTTCTCTACATATTGAGTGCAATTTTTATTTTGGGAGGAGAAATAAACGCGGCGATAATGTTTTATCGCAAGGATTTGCAACATTCAGATGAATGAAAGAGCTTATTATTGCTTGAAAGCCAAGGTATGAATATCCCAATAAAGCCTGCTATCACTTTGTTGATTGATGCGGATGCTTGTCCTGTAAAAGATGAAGTTTATCGTGTGATGAATCGTTATCAGCTTAAGACATTTGTTGTGGCAAATCGTTCTTTGTCCCTTCCAGATGAAGCACTCATTGAAAGAGTGGTCGTTGCTGGTGAATTCAATGGTGCTGATGATTGGATTGTAGAACATGTGCATGAGGCAAGTATCGTTATTACCAGTGATATTCCTTTAGCAGCACGGGTTGTGCAAGCTGGGGGTTTTTGTCTTTCGCCAACGGGGCGTATTTTTGATGTAAATTCAATTGGTCAGGCTTTGGCGATGCGCAATTTGATGGAAGATTTGCGTGGACAGGGCAGTATAATAGGTGGTCCCCGTCCTTTTTCTCGTAAAGACCGTTCTGCTTTTTTGTCAGCACTGGATCTTGTTATACAACGTTTAAAAAGACGCGGTTATTAAAGTTATAGGGCTTCTTTAATGACTGCTTTTATAAGTGCTTTGGCATCGTCATTGGCCCATGGAGCTGCACCATTGAAAGAAGCAATGAGATATCCCTCTTTATCAATGAGCAATGTAATGGGGAGTCCTAAAGCGAGCCCCTGTTTTCTAACATTGTTGAAAATATCCATTGTTTCATCGCGATAGTAAAGCAAATTATCTGAATGAATATTCTGTAAAAATTGCTGAATTTTTTCAGGAGAAGCAGTTTTATCGATATTAATAGCTATGACATCAAAGTTTTCTCCACCTAATTCACGTTTTAATTGCGCAAGTTCAGGCATTTCTGTGCGGCAAGGTGCACACCAAATAGCCCATAGATTGACCAGCATTGGTTTTCCAGTAAATTCGCTGAGTGTGTGCTCTTTTCCTAGAATATCCTTGAAAGAGAGTTTATTCATATCTGAGGGCGTATCAGCAAATCGTATGTGGCTAAAAAAGCCTTTTGCTGCTTTTCGTATCGCCATCATTTTTTCTGCTCGTGCTTTATTAATGTTTATTTCTTGTGCTTGTGCTGCTGAAATGAAATTGAAAAGAAAAAACTCTCTTTTGGTATCGTAGTTTATGGTTGCGTATAAACTCAATGCAATGATAAAGAATGCAAGGGAAAGTTGCCTTTTTTTATTGTTTTTTTTGCTGATGAAAATTTGAAAAATCATAATTTTGTCCTTTGGATGGGTGTTTTCAGAATATGACAGATGAGAAGTTAAAGAACCAAATGTGGGGTGGTCGGTTTGCGGCAGGCCCTGCTGCAATTATGGAAGAAATTAATGCTTCTATTGATTTTGATCAAAAACTTTATCGACAAGATATTGAAGGTTCTCTTTCTCATGCAGCTATGTTAGCGCAAACGAAAATCATTTCACAATCAGATTATGAAAAAATTGTTCATGGTTTGAAACTTATTCGCCAAGAAATTGAAGACGGTAAATTTGTTTTTTCACGAAAGCTTGAAGATATTCATATGAATATTGAAGCGCGGCTGAGCGAATTGATAGGTCCTGTAGCTGGGCGTTTGCATACGGCGCGTTCACGCAATGATCAAGTTGCTGTTGATTTTCGCTTGTGGGTACGTGAAGCAACGCAAAAGATAGCACAAGCTTTAAAAGGATTGATAGAGCAATTACTTATTCGCGCAGAACAACATGTTGATACCTTTATGCCAGGCTTTACGCATTTACAATTAGCTCAACCCGTAACATTGGGTCATTATATGATGGCTTATGTTGAAATGTTTGGTCGAGATTTATCGCGGATGCGTGATGCTCTTGAGCGAATGAATGAATCGCCTTTAGGAGCGGCTGCTTTAGCGGGGACAGGCTTTCCAATTGACCGTTTTATGACAGCAAAAGCGCTAGGCTTTCGCGAACCTACACGCAATTCAATTGATAGTGTTTCAGATCGTGACTTTGCATTGGAATTTTTAAGCGCTGGCGCTCTTTGTGCAACACATCTTTCACGTTTAGCAGAAGAAATAATTCTTTGGTCAAGTGAACAGTTTTGTTTTATTCATTTATCAGATGCTTTTTCAACGGGTTCGTCTATTATGCCACAAAAGAGAAATCCTGATGCGGCAGAGTTAGTACGAGCGAAAGCAGGTCGATTGAATGGTGCGCTTATGGGATTGTTAACGGTGATGAAAGGATTACCGCTTGCTTATTCAAAGGATATGCAAGAAGATAAAGAATATGTGTTTGATGGGGCTTTGAGTTTGGAATTATCACTAGCAGCAATGACAGGGATGATTGCTGATTTGAAAGTGAATAAAAAAGCCATGAAACAAGCAGCGGATTTAGGGTATGCAACAGCTACAGATTTTGCTGATTGGCTTGTACGCGAATCAGAGATTCCTTTTCGCGAAGCACATCACATCACAGGGTGTGCTGTGGCATTGGCAGAAAAAAAACAGTGTCGCCTCCATGATTTATCATTAGATGAACTTCAAGCAATTTGTCCTGATATCAATGCGACACTTTTTGATGTTTTGACCGTTGAAAAATCTGTTGAAAGTCGCAAAAGCTTTGGGGGAACAGCGCCTTCAGAGGTTTTTCGGCAAATTGCGTATTGGAAAAAGCGTCTCGTGAGCGCTTGAGTGATTGTATTTTAAAGGTAAAAAAGAGATCGAGAGGAGGAAAGAGGACAGATGAAAATTATATTAAAGGGGGTGATGATTGTCCTTTTGGGGGGCTTGGGTATCGTTGGGTGTGGGCGTAAAGGGTCATTAGAGTTACCTCCTTCAACAGGAGTGAATTCTTCACAAGGAACTTTTGTTCCTCAAGGCAAAACAGATAAACCTTTTATTCTTGATAGGTTGATACAATAGGGATTTTTATGCGTTTTTTTTCTTATCATCAGGGTGTGCTCCACGCTGAAGGTCTTTCGCTTTTGGAACTTGCGCGGAAAGTTGAAACACCTTTTTATTGTTATTCAGCTAGCGCAATCGTTGCACATTTTAAAGATTATCAGAATGCATTTCATGATATGCCGAGTTTAATTGCTTATGCGGTTAAAGCGAATTCCAATCAAGCGGTTTTACAACTTTTAGCTAACAATGGAGCGGGAGCTGATGTTGTCTCAGAAGGGGAATTACGGCGTGCACTTGCTGTTGGTATTCCTGCGCAGAATATTGTTTATTCTGGTGTTGGTAAAACAGTGAAAGAAATAGATTTTGCTCTTGCACAAGATATTTATTGTTTTAACGTTGAATCAGAGCCAGAACTTGAACAATTATCGGCGCGGGCTGCTGCGCTTTCAAAAACGGCTCGTATTTCTTTACGTATTAATCCTGATGTGGATGCTAAGACTCACAAGAAAATTACAACAGGTAAGTCTGAGAATAAATTTGGTATTCCACTGTCTTTGGCGGGTGATGCATATAAAAAAGCAGCCCAATTGCCCGGTCTTCATGTGTGTGGTGTTGATCTCCATATTGGCAGTCAAATTTGTGATTTAAAACCGTTTGAAGATGCATTTGTTATTGTTGCAGATTTTGTGCGTCAATTATGGAATAATGGTTATGCGATAACCCATATCGATATTGGGGGCGGGCTTGGTATTTCTTATGGTTATGAGCAACATCCAGTACCTTCTCCTTTTGAGTATGCAGCACTGGTAAAGAAACATATTGCGCCTTTAGGGATCAATATTATCTTAGAACCTGGGCGTAGTATTGTTGGTGAAGCCGGTGTGTTGGTGACATCGGTTGTGTATTTAAAAAAGGGGGAAGGACGAAATTTTGTTATTGTTGATGCGGCGATGAATGACTTCATGCGTCCAACGCTTTATGATGCGTGGCAAAATGTAATGCCAGTGAAAAAAACACCAGTAGATGCCCCTCTGATTAATGCTGATATTGTTGGTCCCATTTGTGAAACTGGTGATTATTTAGGCTTGGAACGTTCTTTACCAGTGTTGAAAGCGGGTGATGTTTTGATGTTAACAGGAGCAGGGGCTTATGGCGCAGTGATGGCAAGCACTTATAATAGTCGACTTTTGGTGCCGGAAGTTTTGGTTCAGGATACACGTTATGCAGTCATTCGTCCACGCCTTGATTATGCACAATTGATAGGCTGTGATCATATTCCAGATTGGATTGAGCCCAAATTAGATTGAGCATTATTAAATATTTTGGGTCTTATTTTTACTAAACTTTGATGAAACAATTTATTTTCTAGAAATTGTTTTGTATGGGGTTTATGATCTTAATGCACCACGATAAAAGGGGATAAATGCTTGTTTATGAAAAATAAAAACATCAAAGGTTTTGCAATGAAGCTTTTGTGTGTGCGCATTTTGATGTGGGGGATCCTTTCATTTGAACGGATGTGGGTACGGTTGTTGCCATTTTTCCTCGTTCTTAGTCTCTTTTGTTCGTTTAGCTGGTTGGGACTTTTTGGCATTTTGGGCTATTGGTCACATTTGCTCTTACTTGGGGTTATACTTGTTTGTGCTGGGGCAAGTTTGTTTTTTCTTATTCGTTTTCGGTTTCCCACAATGCGGGAAGTAAATTGCCGCCTTGAACGCGTCAATGATCTTAGACACCAGCCTTTGAATATTCAGACAGATCGTTTATGTTCTGAAAATGATGAAGATTTTAGTGCTGTTATTTGGCGTGAACATCAACGCCGAATGGCAAAGCAATTATACCATTTAAAAACTGGATTTATCTCTCTTAATAGTGCGGATTATGATCCTTTGGCTTTGAGGGCTTTGTGTGCTCTTCTTTTTGTGTGCGCTTTTAGTTTTTCTTTTGGTTCACAAGGGGGGCGTTTGGCTGATGCCTTTGATTTTCGTCCTGTCGTTGATGAAAAACTCATGCGGATTGATGCTTGGGTAACACCCCCAGCTTATACCGGTGTGGCACCGATTTATTTGACAAAAGATGAGAAAACACAACTAGAAATCCCTGAAGGGAGTAATGTTGTTGTGCGTGTTGTCAATGGAGCTGGTATTACAGTAAAAGCAAAGTCTGTAGAAGATGGGAGGGAAGTTTCGTTTTTAGAGAAAACGGAACAAACAGCTTTGAATGATCCAATCGTTCATTTTGAAACACATTTAAAGCATTCAATAAATTTATTTGTATCATCACGTCGTAAAAAACAGCAGTGGCATTTGCAGATAATTAAGGACAAGCTTCCGACAATTCATTGGCTGGAAAAACCAGGGAGGATTTTAACGGGATCGTTGGAGTTACGATATGTGGTGGATGATGATTATGGTGTGACAAAGGCTTTTGTTGAAATAGAGCCTTTTCTTCCTCAGAATAAAAGTGCTTCTTCTCTTTATAATGCTCCGGAAATAGAGCTTCTTCTTCCGCGTGGTGGAAAGGGGAAAATGCGAATGGTGCAAGATATATCAGCGCATCCATGGGCAGGTTCGCAAGTCAAAATTACTTTGGTGGCAGAAGATGGTGCGGGGCAGAAAGGGCGTAGCAAAACTTTTGTTATGATATTACCACAGCGTGTTTTTTCGAATCCTGTTGCACGCGCAGTGGTTGAATTGCGTCGTCTATTAGCTCTTGATGCTTCTGTGAAAGAGCGTGTATTGGATATGCTTTCTGCTTTGCTTGTGCGTCCAGAAAAGGGGTTGCAAAATGCATCGCATTTTATTGTTCTACAAAGTGCGTGGACAAGACTTTCTTTAGCACAAACAGACGAGGATTTGCGCGATGTGGTGGATTATTTATGGCAAATTGCTTTGGGTATTGAAGATAATCAGCTTGAATCCGTGCAAAAAAAGTTAAAACAAGCACAAGCTGCTTTACGTGATGCACTGCGTTATGGTGCTTCAGCGGCAGAAATTGAACGGCTTATGGCAGATTTACGTCAAGCTATGGATGAGTATATTCATGCTTTGGCTGAAAAAGCACCGGATAGTCAAGTTTCTAAAAATTCTAAAAGCTCAAAAAGTCCTAATCTTTCTGAATCTACATTACAAGAAAAACTAAATTTAATTGAGGAAATGGCTAAAACGGGCTCTTCTTTAGCAGCTGAACAACTCTTGGCGGAAGTTGAACAGACGCTTGATCATTTGCATGTGCAAAAAGGCAATCAAAATGAGGGAGAAAAAAGCCAATCTGCACAAATGAAAGAAAAGATGGACCAGCTTGGAGATTTAATGCGTCGTCAGCAAGAAATTCTCAATGAAACACATCAGTTAGAGATGGAACAAAAACGCGGAGAAGATGTGCCAGAAACACAAAAAAAATCTTTAAAAAA
The DNA here is from genome assembly GCF_042195515.1 of Bartonella sp. CB10SXKL. NCBI lineage: Bacteria > Pseudomonadati > Pseudomonadota > Alphaproteobacteria > Hyphomicrobiales > Bartonellaceae > Bartonella > Bartonella sp. CB10SXKL. Next base: position 276,214 of record NZ_JBHION010000001.1, read on the forward strand.
ACGTCAAGCTGAATTGCAGTCTGAATTATCAACATTAGAAAAAGAATTATCAGAACAAGGATTTGAAACAGGGGGCGCGTTGAAAAGGGCAGAAGAAAAAATGAATTCTGCGGAAAATGCTCTTGATAATGGAAATCATCAGGTATCTATACAAAATCAGTCTGATGCTTTGGAATCTTTGAGGCAAGGTGCACAAAATGTTTTGAAAAAAATGCGCGAAACACTTAAAGAAACGGGAGATGATCAAAATGCTGATTCTGGTCCTAAAGATCCGTTAGGACGTCCACTTTCTTCAAAAACAGATGAAGAACAAGAAGGTGAGGCACTACCACAAGAAAGTGATCAAATGCGTACGCGGCAGATTTTGGATGAAATTCGCAAACGTCTTGGTAAAGAGCATCTTTCAGAAGAAGAAAAAAACTATCTTGAAAGATTGCTTCATTTTAATTAACCAATGTTGGCTTTTTTCTTAATTGATGTCAAAAACAGTGTATGAAGAACCTCTATGGAGTTCATCTCCCAAAAAATGATTAAAGTGCTTGTAAGGCAATAATTATCCTGCTGTACTGATTTTTTGATCATTTAAGTTTAAAATATGAAATATTAAAATGTTCGCTATTGCGGAAAAAGAGCAGAAGTCCATATAAGTTTGGTATATGAAAATCTGTAATGTTTGAAATTTGTTTCTACATGGTATGTTGAGTTGGATATCGTTACGCTGAAAGATTTTTATGCTTCTGCACTTGGGCTGCGTGTGCAAAAGACGCTGTGTGACCAATTGAATTTATGGTGGCCTGATCTTACGGATAAACGGATTATGGGGTTGGGTTATGCGCTTCCTTATCTTTCTACATTGCGTGAACGTGCCCAACAATGTTTTGCTTTTATGCCAGCTTCTCAGGGTGCTTCGCCTTGGCCTTGTGCTGAGCAAGTTGCTACAGCGCTTGTTTTTGAAGAAGATTTGCCACTTCCTGATGCGTCAGTTGACTGTATTTTATTGGTACATGCATTAGAATATACAGAAAATTCGTTTGAAACGTTGAATGAAATATGGCGTGTTTTAGCACCCAATGGCCACTTGATCGTTATTGTACCTAATCGCTCTGGCTTTTGGGCGCGCAATATTACTACGCCCTTTGGTTATGGCGAACCCTATAGTCGGCAACAAATTACTCGTTTGTTTGAAAAAACAAATTTTGTTTCTGGGCCAATACAAGAAATTGTACATTATATGCCCTCTACGGGTTATGTTTCGCGGTTGTTCTCATTTTTTTATGAGCCATTTGCACGCTATCTTTTGCCTTATTTTGGTGGACTCTTAATGTGTCAGGCACAAAAACGTGTTTATCAGGGTTTGCTCGTACAGCGTCGTCAGTCGCGACGTATTTTTATTCCTGCGTTATCACCACAAGTGCGAAATATTTTAATTTATAAAGATAATTAATCATTTTGCCTTTGGCATAAGAACCGCAAATATAGAAGGATTCTCTTATTTCAATTTTTTGCATTTACAATTAAAAAATATTCTTTTGTACATTATATGTGGAATTGGCATGTGAATAAAAAATCTCAAGTATCTATATACTGAACCATATTTCATGAATAGTGGAAACATTTTAAAAGAAAAAATGCTGGTATCTTCGTAAGCATAAAAATAGCAGAGTCCAAGGGATCTTGCATAATATGGTTCATGGTGGTTAAAAACTGTACAAGGAAGGATTAAAATGCTTCTTATGAACCATCTCTCAAGTGTCAAGGGCTCCTCTGCAACATTGAAATCTAACATAAGTGTGTGATGGTGCCGGCTTGTTCTTTTATAAGGGTAAAGATGGTGGTGCTCAGTGGCTTTATCGTTAGGATAAACATTTAGCGTTATATCATTAATTATACAACCTCTTAAGAGGAGATAAAATCATAAAGAATGGAGGAAAACTATAAAGATAAAAAACATCTCTCAATTTAGGCTAGTGAATATGAGATAAAGCATTGCGTGGAGCGGTTTTTCTGAAAAAAATAATCATAAATAGCACTCATCTAAAGATGATAGTTATGATCAAGAATGTTGCTAAAAGGTATCACGATTATTTATATGCGGAACATATTAAAAATTTTAGAAAGAACAAAAGTATGTGAAACAGAAGTTACAAAGTATATCGTGAGGTTTGAAAGCATTTTTGTTTCTGGTTCTCATGTTGAATATTTCGTTTTTTATTCATAATGTTATATATTTTGTTATAAGAGTACAGATAAGAGTAAGTTTTATGTAATAGCATTTGAATTATACGCGAAGTTTTTTTCATCTCGTTTCTGTTTTCATTTAGGATATTAAAATTATTTTTGAAACAGTAAATCTCGAATTAAAGATTTAAACGGTAACCATTTTGATCTGTCATGAGAATTTGTGCATTGGAGGGATCGTTTTCGATTTTTTGTCGCAAACGATAGATGTGGGTTTCTAAAGTATGGGTGACAATATTTTCATTATATCCCCAAACTTGTTCTAACAATGTTTCACGGCTGACAATTTTATCATTGGCATAATAGAGACATTTAAGGATCGCTGCTTCTTTTTCTGTGAGACAGATTTTATTGTTGCATTGATCAAGAAGAAGTTTTTGTCTTAATTTAAAAGTATAGGGACCAATATGAAAGGTTGCGTCTTCATTTTGTTCATATTGGCGCAACTGTGCTCGAATTCTCGCTAATAACACCGCAAAGCGAAAGGGTTTTGTCACATAATCATTGGCGCCTGTTTCAAGATCTAAAATATTATCGCAGTCTGTATCATAATTCGTTATCATGATAATGGGGGCACGAAATCCTTGGGAGCGTAATTGTTTAACTGCTTTGCAACCATCAAGATCAGGAAGTTGAAGTCCCAAAATAGTGAGATCAATATTTTCTTCTTGGATTATTTTCATTCCCGCTTCTGCTGTTTTTGCTTGGAAAATTTTAAACTCTTGATGCATTTGCAATTGTTCTACTAAAATGGGGCGTAGATCATCATCTTCAACGATTAAAAGAGTATAGTGGTTCATGTTGTTCCTTATAGGCATGTTGATGCACTGATTGGTATAGTTTCATGAAAAATGAGATTTCATGCAAGAAAAATTAAAAGAGAAAAATTAAAAAAGAGCGTTTCTAAAAAATAAACTTTTATAATTTCTAATGGTTGCTTGCTGAAAAGAAGGTATTCCGTCTGCAGAGTATTTTACGTATTGGTTGGAAGCGTTTTTTATGTTCTAGAACGTGTTTTAGCTATTGAGTGTCATCATCTTTACGCTTTATGGAGAAACAAGCTAGCACTATCATTCACTTTGCCAGCTCGTGGGTGTTGCGGATAGTCCTTGGCACTTGAGACGATTCATAGGAGGAATTTTTAGTCCTTTCTTTCACGGTTTTTATCCATATGGGACTTTCTCCGCTTGTAATGTGCAAGCAAATAGCTTTTGATTGATTCAATATAAACAGGTTGGGAATGAGAGAATCCTGCGGCATGAGGCGCACTCGTCCAACATGCAAAACAATGAACACGCAATATGATGCGTTTTTTAAGCGTGAAGAGAATTGTGCAACACCTAGCACATATGCACTGTTTAGGAGAACTTCACGATCGTTTTTATTGTTTTTATCCACGTTCAGTTTTGTTTTTTTGTTGCATTTGTGTGTGAAGGGGGCTGTGTGTTATGTTCGTGGTGGTGCTTATTATAATCGTTGAGCAAGCTTTGCCTTTAGCAATGCCGAAAAGATGCATCATAAAGAGGCTTTTTGTGTAATTTGGAAGGAGACTGTATTGAGAAAGAGTGCAGGATAAAAAATATCATATTTATGCATTTAGCATAAGAATACCTCAACAGAAGGATGTGTTGAGCTTATTCTTCTGCGCTATGAAGCATCTTTTTATATGAGTTAATGAATAAAAAATTATTGTTTTAAGATAAAAGCATTTCCTCCTTAAGGTTGCCCATCAAACAGACTTCTTTCCATTCATCTTCTGTTACGGGTTGCACTGATAAGCGGCTGGCTTTGACCAGCACCATATTTGCTAGTTTGGGATTGGCTTTAATTTGTTTTAATGAAACAGGTGTTGGCATGTCACAAAGTGCACGGATGTCCACACATTCCCAGCGTGGATCAGAGCTTGTAGAATCAGGGTGCGCTTCAGCACATATTTCTACAATTCCTACAATTTCTAAACCTTTATTTGAATGATAAAAAAAACCTTTATCGCCATATTTCATAGCGCGCATATTATTACGGGCTTGATAATTGCGTACACCATCCCATTGTTCGCCATTAACTCCTTTTTTCTTTTGCATCTCCCATGACCATTTATGGGGTTCAGATTTAAAAAGCCAATAAGCCATGAGTTCTCCTTTTTCATAGACTGTTATGTATTTTTATAAGTATCTTTGTAATACCATCAACGATGATTTTTAAAATGGGGTAAAGAACGGCTATTATCTGTGTTTTCTTGTTTCAAAATAGAGAGACGCGCTCCATTGATATTTCATGTTGTATAAAGGTATTTTGCTCTTTTCTTATCTTTTCAGCTATGGTTTGAAATGCGGTCACTATAAGAGTTTTTGGGAAAAAATGAAGAAAATTGGTTTTAAAAAGCTTTAAGATTACAATGATAATGAAACGAATGAATGGTCAAAGATGAAGAGGTCAACGAATGGCATTCATATCTATGCTTCGTGGGAGAGAGTAGAGCTTATTATGCTGTAAAATACCGTCATTTGAAATGTAATGATATAAGGCAGTTTTTTGAAACATGAAGGTTTTCAGAATATGTGGTGAATATTTAGGTTTACGTGTCGAGCTTTGGGTTAAGTGAATTGTGTGAATGGGAAGCAGGTTGGAATCTGCTCGATAGAGAATTCGGGCTATCTATAAACCGGATTGAGTAGAAATCTTCGTTCTTTAAGGTGTGTGTGTGGGACGTCAATTTTATTATGCTTTTGTTCCACGGCGTCCCATCCCGATCAAGGGCGCGGCTTTTTCATCTAATGGCCAGCGTGAGCGGGGTGCAATGTCAAGAGAGCTTGTTTCTCCTCGTGCGAGTTTTTGTGCACCGGCAAAAGCAATCATTGCAGCATTATCGGTACACAAGGAAAGAGGAGGGGCTATAAATTCAAAACCATGTTGATGGGCAAGTTCTTGCAACGTAGAGCGAATGGCTTGGTTTGCGGCAACACCGCCTGCGACAACCAAAGCAGGAGAACGCTTTTCTTGATCATGAGAGAGAGGATATTGGTGGGTAAAGTGTTGTAGGGCTAGGTGAATACGATCATGTACTGTATCGGTCACAGCGGCTTGAAAACTTGCGGCAATGTCAGCAATATCATTTTCTGTAAGGGGAGCTATGGCTGTTGCGGCTTGTCGAACAGCAGTTTTGAGTCCTGAAAAAGAAAAGTCTAACCGTTTTTCACCTTTTAAAGGTCGTGGAAGAGGGATGCGATTTTTATCACCAAATAAAGCTGCTTTTTCAAGTGCTGGTCCACCAGGATAAGGAAGACCTAAAAGTTTTGCTGTTTTATCAAATGCTTCTCCTAATGCATCATCAATAGTGGTTCCTAAACGTTGGTAGTTACCTACTCCATGAACAATGATTGTTTGTGTATGACCCCCTGAAACTAAAAGTAATAAATAAGGAAAGCTGACGTTGTGCGTTAACACAGCTGTTAAAGCATGTCCCTCTAAGTGATTTACCGCAATAAATGGTTTGCCAGTGGCAAGAGAGAGTGCTTTTGCGCTCATAACGCCTACTAACAATCCTCCTATCAAACCAGGACCACTGGTGGCTGCAATGCCATCAATATCTTTTAATTTTGTGTTTGCTTCTGTTAGTGCTTGCAGAATTAAATGATCAAGAACTTCAACATGGGCACGAGCAGCAATTTCAGGAACAACACCGCCGTAAGGTGCATGGTGATCAATTTGACTCCAAACAACATTGGAAAGAATTCGGCTGTTTGATTCATTGTTATATTCAATGACAGCCGCTGCCGTTTCATCACAACTTGTTTCTATTCCCAGCAGACGCATTTTAAACAAAACCTTATATTGAAGCTTCTTTCTTGCGTGCGTACCATGAACAGAAAAAGATGGAAAGTATTTCTCTTAGAATTGATTTTTCTATGAAAAATATGTGTTTTGGCATTTTCTTTGAATTTTATGATATCGTTGATTAAAAAATAAAGCTGTATTTTCGAGTATAAAATGCAAATGTTTTTTTAAAAACTTGTCTATTAAAGGCGATACTTGTAAATATTATTGAGAAAAGGCTGCGTTTTTAAAACTTTTTTCATTTTATTATTTTATCATTAAAAAAAGTGTGCACGAAAAGTGACAGAGATGGTCGATTCTTCAAAACCAAAAGTTAAACCACATTATGCTGGTACGCGCCGTAAGAAACCAGTTATTGAACATGAAGCTGTTCCCCATGATTCAGAGGAAAAAATCCACAATTCTGTAGAAGCTCATGCGCGAGAAAAACAGAATATGCAAGGTCAGGATAAAAGTACCTCTAGTACAACTTGGCTTTTCTTGTCCCTTTCTGGGATTTTGGGAGGATTCATTGCTTTGGGAATTTTTATGGGGCTTCAATGGGCTGGTTTTTTTCCTTCTCCTTTTGTGGAAAATTCTGCTGGAGGAGAAAAAGCTTTGCAGATTGCTGAAGCCGCAAAAAGTCAAGGTGAAGACACAAAGGAACAATTGAGGCGGGTCTTTCAAGAAATCGATGCGTTAAAAACAGAGTTGTCTTCTTTTTCATCACAACAGTTTAAAACAACGAAAAATGATGAACTATCGAAAGAAGAAAGCAAAAAAGCTTTTGCGATTTTAGAGGAAAAAGTAAAAACTCTTGAAGAAATTGTACAAACTTTTGTTAGAAAGTCGAAAGATATAGAGACGGCTTTGTCTGTTGGGCAGAGCAATGCAAATGATCTTGCTGTGTTAAAACAACAGTTAGAAGCACTACAGGAAGAAACTGCTGTTAAAAATAGTAAGAAAAAAGAAATAGATACTGCGCTCTTTACTGCAATTAGTTCATTAAAAAATGCTGTAGAGCGTGGTGGATCTTATAATAATGAACTAAAGCTGTTACAGCAATTATCGCCTTCGATTAATGGACTTGATGTGTTGCAAAAAACAGCTACTGTGGGTCTTCCAAGTTCATCACAACTTTCAGTTGATTTTGCTCATGTTGCCGATGCAATTGTTGGTACGCAAAATCTTGTTGCGTCAGATGCTGGTTTTTTTGACCGAATTTTAGCGTGGATAAAAGGGCTCATTGTTTCGCGACCGATTGGAAATGTTGAAGGGACAACGCTGGGGGCTATTGCGGCGCGCATGGAAGTTGCCATTCAAGCTGGTGATTACGAAAAGGCTTTGAGCGAATGGCAATCATTGCCTCAAAGTGCAAAAGATGTTTCAATGGATTTTGTTAAGCAGCTTGAAAGACATATTGCTATTCAACAGTTGTTGCAGCAATTGTTATTGTCTGTGCAACAAGGATCTTTTAAAGCAACAAAGATGTAAATAGGCCCAAGATGATACGTGTTTTTATTTATATTTTTGTTGTTTGTATCCTCGGTTTAGCTTTCACGTGGGTTGCTAATCACAATGGTATTTTTGTTCTCACATTTTTGCATTTCAGATTTTCTGCTTCATTTCTTACAGTGTTAAGTGTGCTTATTTTGTTTTTTATAACGCTGGTGCTTTTATGGTGGTTATTATCTTTCTTTTTTTCCATACCGAGTGCTCTTTCCAATTATTTTTATAAACGCCATCAAAAGCGTGGTTACGAAGCTCTTTCAAAGGGGATTCTTGCAACTTTTGCTGGTGATAGTATGGTTGCGCAAAAAATGGAAGAACGGGTTGCTAAATATCTTGCAGGAAAACAAGAGCCATTGGTAAAACTCTTACAAGCGCAAACCTTGTCTTTACAAAATGATTCTGTTCGCGCCATTGGTCTTTATGAAGAGATGAGAAAGGAAGATCCGACAAAACTGGTTGGACTTTATGGTTTGTTTCGTGAAGCAATGAAGAGTAAAGCTTATGAGGCAGCGCAACAATATGCCGAAGAGGCACTGACCTTATCGCCAGCACTTTTATGGGCGCATAAGGCGGTGCTTGATCGGTTAAGTGCTGAAGGTAAATGGGATAAGGCACTTACTGTTTTTGAAAGAACGCAAAAAGCTCTCCCGCGTTCTGTTCGCGCGACTCCAGAGCGGCAGCATATACAGGTTTTACTACTAAGTGGGCAGGCACTTTCTTTGTTTGATACACATCCTGTACAAGCACGTGAAGCTATTTTGAAAGCCCATAAATTGGCGCCTGATTTTGTTCCAATAATAGTTATTGCTGCTGATATTCTTTATAAGTTAAATGAAACGCGTAAAGCGGATAAAATGATTATAGCGGCTTGGCAAAAGAATCCTCATCCTGATTTGGGGACGCTTTATCTTGAAAGAGAAGAAGGAGCCATTGGGCGATTGAAAAGGGCTAAGACACTTGCTTCTTATAATAAAGATGCATTTGAGTCGGCTTTCCTTATTGCTAAAGCAGCTTTGGATGCTGGTGAAACAGCATTAGCAAGAGAGAAGGCACAAAAAGCATTACAATGTCATCCACGGGAAAGTGTTTATTTATTGTTGGCAGATATTGAAGAGGCACAGGGAAACAATCAAGGTGCTGTGCGTCAATGGCTTTCTTTAGCACTTCGTGCTGAACGTGATCCAGTATGGATGTGTGATGGGTCCATTTTTTCTTCTTGGTCAGCGGTTTCTCCAATCAGTGGACGTTTGGGCTGTTTTGAATGGAAGGCGCCTCCCTGTATGCCTTCTCTCACATTAGAGGCGGACAATATTGTGCCGAAAAAGCAAGACAAAGAGTATGTTATGGGAAAAAGTGATGATGTTGAAGATAAGAAGCTGGAAAAATTAACACCTATAGATAATTCTCTTTTGCATAATGTGCAGGTGGAGAAACAAGATATAAAAGAACAAGATGTAAAAATGTTCAGTCAAATTCATTTAAATGTTGATGATCCAGGGGTTAAAACAGAAGAAGAAACATCTTTATCGAGGAAAAAGTTTCGTTTATTTTAAATTGCACCAATGGATAATATGAGTGTTTTCTCAGAAGAACAATTGACCTAGAAGAAAAAATATCGTTAGTCTTGTCCAATAAAATTATTCTCTTATGCTTTAAAAATAAAGTTTTGCTTGGTTGCAGAGGTGATTGGTTAAAAAATGTTTTTAAATCAGAGATGTCTTGATAAAAAACAAAAAAATAACAAACCAAGGATTGCTGTCGTTATTCATCGGCGCTCTACCTATACTGGTCGTTTGGGAAAATTTTTACAACAAAAAGGTTTTGTTCTTGATATTTATCGTCCTATTTTTGGACAAAAACTCCCTGATACATTAGAGCATTATGCCGGTGTTGTTATTTTAGGGGGGCCGATGAGTGTGAATGACAGCGAAGCTTATATTGGTGAGGAAATTGATTGGATTTCGTTATCACTAAAGGAAAATAAGCCTTTTTTGGGTATTTGTCTTGGAGCACAAATGTTAGCGCGAAATCTAGGGGGGCGCGTTGGTACAAGAAGTGATGGGACTGTTGAAGTCGGCTGGTATCCACTAGAAGCAACCCCACAAGGGAAGGAATTGATGAATTGGCCAGAAATGGTCTACCATTTCCATGATGAAGGTATTTATGATTTACCGAAAGAGGCAATGCTTTTGGCAACAGGGAATACATATCCTACACAAGCTTTTCGTTATGGAAACAATGCATGGGGCTTGCAGTTTCATGCTGAGTTTACACGCGCTATGATGCGGCGTTTGGTCGTGCGTTCGGCACATAAATTGACTGAAAAAGGTGCTCAACCTGCTTGTGCACATTTGAAAGGTCGTTTAATCTATGATCGAGCTTTGAGCCAATGGTTTGAAAGCGCATTACACCAGATTTTTTGTACACCGCCCGTACTTGTGTGATTATTGGCAACGCATTGATTTATATAGGTAATTCACTGTTTTGCATATTGAATGAGAACCCCGAATATCGTAAGGTTTTCTCATTCCAAACCTGTGTATGTTGACTCAATAAAAACCTCTTGCTTGCTGTCACAAGTAGGGCTGGCGTGTGGGCAAAAACTGTATAAGAAAAGACTAAAAATGCTTCTTATGAACTGTCTTAAGTGCCAAGGGCTGTCGCAAAATTGTGGGGGTAGCCAAATATAATGATGGTGCTGGCTTTGCTCCTCAATAAGCGTAAAGATGGGGGTGCTCAATGGTTTTATCGTTAAGAAACACTATTCATTATCATTTTTTTTGTGCTGTAAAACAGTATGGTTTAAGGTAGAGGTAGAAAATCTATGTAAAACTTTACACATGAGGTGTTTTTTGTTAAAGGGTGTAAAGGGTTTTTTAAGAAAATCTTGTTTGTTGAGCTTATGAGATACTGTACTTTAGAACGATGTATAGGGACTTCTTGAAGTGACCAGTATATAAAATCCGGTCGATTAAGAAGTTGGATTGTGTATAAACTGACCGTGGTTGGGAATCTTTATCCTTTTTAGGGTGGGGAGGAAGTTAAGAGATAAAGAAAGTTTGAATATTGTCTAAATCCTTTCAAATACCATCATCACAAAAAAGTTTTTCTTTGAGTTATTTAATTTGTGGGCTCTTTTGTCTTGCTTTGGTATTTATTTATAGCGCGCTCTGGTTTTTTTTTCACGTAAAATAGAAGACTATGTTTCTGATATATTCACAAAAATATCTTCCCATAATATGGCGGCGGTATGTGAGAATGTGCACAAGGATGGTTATCCTTTACGTGTCGGTGTTGTTTGTGACAAGTTTCAATTTTCTTGGCCTTTACATGGGGTTTCTTTATCGACGGGGCGTTTAACAGCTGGTGCACCAATTTATGCACCTCATTTGGTCGAGTTTAATGTTCATTCCCCTGCATTAATTGTTTTTTCTGGAAAAACTTCCATAGTATCCAGTTGGCGCAATTTGATGATTGAAACAGAACCTTATTGGAAAACGGGTAAGACATTGAAGTTTATAGCTGAAGGGCTTGAGATTTCACCTTTTTCTTCTTCCCTTGAAGGTCAAAAGCTTCAAGAAGCGTTAGGAGCACAAACGACAGATAAAAAAACGACACAAGAAAATATTGAAGATCAGGCATCTTTGCAAAATACGCATAACGTGATTATTCAGCCGTTAGAGCCAAAAGAAGCTTCCCCAAAAATAACGGCAGAATTTTTTCGACTTGATCTTAAACATGAAAAGAATGATTTATCGGGACATATAACTTTTGACGGTTTTGATGCTTCTCCCTTTTTAAAATCTTCTTTTGTTGATATTCCTAAAATTGATGGCAATTTGAAATGGATTTTAAATGATGCCTCTCTTCTGTTTGAAAATGAAGGAAAAAATTGGCAACAGCGATTGTATGGAAAAAGTGGACTTTTAAAGCAAGGTGAATTGACTTTTCATACAGGTGGTGCAGTGCGTATTAGTGGACCTTTTTCTTTTGATGATGAAGGATATTTGACAGCAAAATTTGAACTTGTCCTTATTCAGTCTATGAAGCTTCTTGACACTCTGCAGCGCTTATTTCCCACGCAAACCAATAATCTTCAAGCGTTATTTTTTATTTTAGGTGCTTTGCCTAAAAATGCGGACGGCGCTCCCGTTCTTTCCTTGCTCATTAACAATGGGTGGGTAAAATTAGGCTTTTTAAAACTTGGTCGTCTTGCTCCGCTTTAGGTGTTGTACCAAAGCCTTTTTTAATTTTTACCACAAAATTTCGATTTTTTCTGATTTTCATACTTTTTTGCAATTTTAGAGTGTCAAAATCTATTTTAACAAAATGCGTATTTAATGGTAAAAAAAATAGCTATAAAAATAAAAAATTACCACCTACTCCTAATTCGTCCAACCTCTTTTCACTTAGTACAAAATCTTATATCAAACTACATATAGTAACAGTGTTTGTATGGAAAAAGTGGCATTTTAAAGTATGCTGAATTGCCTTTTTATACAGGTGGTGTGGTGCTTGTTAGGAACCTTTTTCTTTATATATGGAATGAGTATATTGCATATATCTGTTTGGGAGTAACCTCTTAAAACCAGTAAATAGCCTAGTTGGAGGAGAATATGAAGTTGTAAAGGGAAAAATCAACATCCATCTTTACTGTCATTTTTTATTCGATTTTACGCATTTCAAAAGCAGTTACAGTTATATCATTTTAAATGATAGATTAAGCTTATCCTTTTATTTCTGATGTTTTTTAATGAAGCCATGTGTCTTCCACGTAAAACAGAATATATTTGTATTGCATATTTACGTATTTGTTTAAAAAAATATTTCTCAGTGCTTCTTATTTCCGATGCCGCCTATGAATGGTATAACGATAGAGCCATTAAGGGCTACCATCTTTTCGGTTATGGAGTAATAAGCTGGGGCAACACCATCATATTATATTTGCTAACTCCCAATGTTACTGCGGATTTTGGCATTTGAGGCGGTTTATGAGGGGCATTTTTAGTCTTTTCTTTACTGTTTTTATCTATTCGGCTTTCCCATTTGCAATATGCAAGGGGAAATGGGGTTAATTGATTGAATATAAACAGATTTTAAATGAGACAATTTTAGAATATCGGGTTATCAGTTATCATAAAAATGATAAAATTATGATTGTAAATCAATATATTATATTTTTATGATGAAGGATATTTGACAGTAAAATCTGAATTTATTTTTTATTTTGAGTGCTCTGTCTAAAAATGCGGGATAGGGCTTTCGTTCTTCCCTTGCTGATTAGTCATGGGGGGATAGAACGGAGCAAAAGCTTAGCTGTTTTGTACTGCTTTTAAGTCTGAAAGTTTATGTTTTTAGGGTGAGAAATCAATCCTGGTGTTTTTTTTGAAATTGTTGCAAACAATTCTATTGTGATAAATAGCGAGATTTTTATTGTTGGTGTTATGTCTAAAATGCAAACTTCTGCTCTGTCTTAGTTGGTTTGTCGTGGTGGTGGGATAGAACGGGAGATTGAGTGGGTCGTTTTGTATTTACTTTAGGTTTGAAAGCCAATATTTTGAAGTTGAGAAATCAATCCTGCTGCAAAAGTAAAACGAGAAATATTGAGATCATTTTCAATAAGGGCGCTAATGCGGTTTGTAATGTTGTGAATATGATCTTCTTCTGTTTTTTTCCAAGTGTCAAAAGGATCCTTTTTCTTTCCATAATTTTTGAGGATTTTCATAACGATTTGCCGAAAGCTTTCAGAAACATTTTCTTTGGCTTGGCTTAAAGCCATACTATCATAATAATCTACTACAGGAATTATACGACTTGCTTCGTTAATGCGGTTTATACGAATGATTTGCGCAAGTGAAAAGTAGATCTCTGCGGTTTTAATAAGATCACTGTTGCTTTTTTTTGCAATTAAAGAAATATCACATATTGTTGAAGCAGCTTCCAAGAGGGCTAATTGTTTCGCTAATGCTTTTGGTGCTCCCTCTTCGCTGTAGTGTAATGCTTTTTCTTCAATCTTTTGCTTAATATCGTTGCCGTGAGAATGCATAAGCTCTTTTTCAATAACGCTACGGGCTTGCTTTATTGTTTTTACAATTTCTTCTAATGGACGTGAGAGATCTATGTTGTGCAAACCCCAATTGGTTGTTTCAAAGAGCATTGGGGTCATTGCTGCGTAGAATTTATTTTGGACAAGACCGGGTATTTTATTATCAAGCTTATCAATTTGCTCAGACAATTGAGGAATTTCGAAACCATCGCGGATAGCAATGAAAACGCGAATAATATTTTCAGTCTTTTGTTCTGTTGCATCGTGTAGTCTATTAACAAAAGTGGGGCCTCCACGATTTACAATATCGTTGGCAATCAGCGTTGCGATAATATTACGACGCAATTGATGGTTAATAACTTCCTTCTTAAAATTTTCTTGAATTTGGGTTGGAAAATAGTTCAGCAAGGTTGTATTGAAATAGTGATCATCAACAATGGGGCTATTAGCAATTTCTTCTTTTAAGGTCAATTTAGCATAGGCAAAAATAACGGCGAGTTCTGGACGGAGAAGACCTTTGCCTTGGGTTGTTCTTTGTCGTAAAATTTGCTCATCAGGGAGTATTTCAACTCTGCGATCTAGAAGCTTTTTTTGTTCCAAGTCGTGCATAAAGCGTATTTGATAGGGCAAATCAGCAGTGCTCTGGTTTTCCGCCAAAGAAAGCGCAAGAGGTTGTAGATAATTGTTGCGCAAGACGAGTTGCTCGACTTGAGGCGTCATTTTTTTCAAGAGCTTATTGCGATCTTCGCGGGTTAACGTTTTGGCACGTAGTGCTGATGCAAGAACAATTTTGAGATTGACCTCAATATCAGAACAATTAACACCAGCAGAATTGTCAATGGCATCCGTATTGCATCGACCACCATTTGAGACATATTCAATTCGTCCACGTTGTGTAACACCAAGATTAGCCCCTTCGCCAATAATTTTTGCACGCACTTGTTCTCCGGTAATGCGTATTGCATCATTTGCACGATCACCTACTTGGGCATCGTTTTCTGTTGCAGCACGGATATAAGTACCAATGCCACCGAACCATAAAAGATCAACAGGGGCTTTGAGAAGAGCAGAGATAATTTCAAAGGGTGTTCCTGTTTGTTTTTCGAAACCAATGGCTTGTGCTGCTTCAGGTGAGAGAGTAATGGTTTTTTCTTTTCGTGAGAAGATACCACCGCCCTTTGATAATTTGCTTTGGTCGTAATCCTGCCAGCTTGAGCGAGGCAGTTTGAAGAGACGCGTACGCTCTGCATAGCTTTCGTCTATGTTCGGATCTGGATCAATAAAAATATCGCGGTGATCAAAAGCGGCAATCAATTTTGTTTGTTTGGAAAGCAGCATTCCATTGCCAAAGACATCACCAGACATATCGCCAACACCGACACAGGTGAAGGGCGTTGTTTGAATATCGTGATTAAATGATTCTCTAAAATGTCTTTTGACGGCTTCCCATGCACCTTTAGCTGTAATACCAATGTCTTTGTGGTCGTAACCTGCTGAGCCTCCAGAGGCAAAAGCATCATCGAGCCAAAAGTGATTTGCTTGGCTGATGGCGTTGGCTGTATCAGAAAAAGTTGCTGTTCCTTTGTCTGCCGCGACAACAAAATAGGGGTCAGGGTCATCATGACAGATGACATTATGGGGAGAACTTATTTTGCCGTTAATCAGATTGTCTGTGATGGAGAGCAAAGCTGTGATAAAGTCTGTATAAGCTTGTCGTGCTGCTTCTATGATGACAGCACGGTCATTTGTTTGGGGAAGCCGATGGGGATAGAAGCCACCTTTTGCACCTGCAGGAACGATAACTGCATTTTTAACTTGTTGGGCTTTGACTAAGCTAAGCACTTCGGTGCGATAATCTAATGCACGGTCAGACCAACGAATGCCGCCACGAGCGATAGGTCCAAAACGCAAATGGACCCCTTCAACTTCTGGTCCATAAACAAAAATTTCTCGGTAAGGGCGCGGTTCAGGCAAACCTTCAATCTGGCGTGGATTTAATTTGGTGGCTAAAATACGCCGTGGATTTCCATCAGGAAGAGGCGTAAAGGCATTCGTTCGTAAACTCGCCTCGATAAGGTTACAATAACGGCGTAAGATCAGGTCATCATCTAAACCAGAGACTTTCCGTAATTTTTCTTCAATGCGCTTTTGAATAACTTGTTGGTTTTTTTCCCGTTCTTTTTCTGTATGGCTTTGATGAAATTTTAAATGAAATAAAGCATAAAGATCTTGGGTAATGTCAGGATAAGCATTTAAAGTTTGGGCAACGCGATCTTGCGAATAAGGAATTCCAGCTTGTTGGAGATAGCGCCCATAATGGCGCAAAATAACAATTTCATGCCAATCAAGCTCAGCTGTTTGTGTGAGAGCATTAAAGCCGTCATTATCAGCATTTTGTGCCCAAATGGCTTCAAAGGTTTCGGCGTGTTTTTGCCCGTCTTTTTCAAAATCGATACAGCGCTGGAAAGTACTTTCCAGCTGCATATCATGAAGATACACAGAGCGCCCATTGCCATCTGGTAATTCAAGGGTTTGTTCAGCAATAACGCGAAACCCCATATTTTCAAGGAGTGGTACACGTTTGGAAAGGGCAAGAGCTTCATGGCGGTGAAAAAGCCGAAGAGAAATGTACTGTTTTTCTTTGTTTTGTGCGTGATAAAAGATCACGAAAAGGGGCTTTTCATCATGAAGACTTAGAATATGTCCGGCATCGTTAATAGCGTCTTCAGCTGAAAATAAATCACGATAGCTGTTGGGGAATTCACTGGCTAGACGTGTTTGTTGCTCTGTTATTTTCTGGGTAAGAGCGATGGCTTGAACCCTGTCTTCCCAACTTCGTGCAATCGAACGTACATGTTGTTCAAGTGTGGAGCGCTCATGAAGGGGAACAGTTTCGTTTCCTTTGCGATGGATGATATAATAGACACGTATAAGGGTGCTTTCCAAAAATAGCGGATAAGATTCAAAAAAGTCACCTTTATAAAGCTCAACAAAATGTTCGCCAACTTTTTCACGCAAGCTGCTGCTATATTGGTCACGCGGTACGTAGACAAGGATAGAAACAAAGCGTCCAAAAGAATCAGTGTGGGCAAGAACCCGTAAACGTGGGCGCTCATCTAATTGTAGAATAAGCTTAGTGTTTTCTGTCAATGTATCAACATCAGAGCGAAACATTTCATCTCTTGGATAGGTTTCTAAAGCACTGATGAGTGCTTTTCCTGAATAATCGGCGTGATTGTGTCCAAGTCGTTGAATAATAGTTCGGGCTTTTTCTTTTAAGAAAGGAATTTGCAAAATAGAACGTGTATAAGCTGAGGAGGTAAAAAGCCCTACAATGCGTAATTCTCCACAGAGTTGGTTTTCTTTATCAAAGATTTTAAGACCAATATAATCGAGCCAAACAGAACGGTGAATTTTGGAGCGGCTGTTCGCTTTTGTCACGATAAACAGATTATCGCTTTCCATGAAGGATAAAACTTCTTGAGGAGGTTCTTTCATGCTTTTATCGTCAACAATATGAATAGAAGCATCCGTGAGTATACCAAGTTCAATATTACTGGCTGTAAAGGATTTTAGGGGTTTTTGGTCTTTGATGAAGTTGTAAGTGCGCATACCAAGGAAAATGAAATTATCGTCCATTAGCCAGTGAAGAAATTCAATAGCTTTTTCGCCTTCTTGTTTGTAGTGTGGGGGAAGACTTATTTGGTAGGCATGAATCTGCTTTTCAACTTCTTCAAGCATAGGTTTCCAGTCTTGTACAGCAGCATTAACCTGTTCAAGAACTAAGGTGAGTTCATTTTCAAGTTTTTGTATTTGCTGTTTGTTTAATGACTCGATGTGAATTTGCATCAGACTGATGCGTTTTCCAGAAGCACAATCAATAATGGGGTGTGCAATCAAATAGATATGGTTTTTGTGTTGATTAAAAACATTTAAAATAGAATCGAGAAGAAAGGGTTTGTTATCATTGACAAGCGTGATAACGGTTATAGGTCTGTTACTACGGGTTAAATTTTGCTCAAAGCAGATGGTATTTTTTCCCGTCTGATGGAGATTAAAAGCTTTTACCGCGATGGTTGTGGCTTTTTGAAGTTCTTCATTTTCGTAATAAGCAATATCTTCTTTATCGGTTTGGGCAAAAAGGATTTGTTCTATTTTATCTTGGGTGTTTTTTGTCTCTGTTTTTTTTTGTTGCAACACATTCACTCTCCCTTTTTGCTCTTAAGGAGTCTTTTCTTCTCTTTTTAAAAGCAGACCATTATATTTTTTATATACTGTAACACCTTCTTTCTAAAGAAAATAGCTCTTTATTTGGAAAGAATGAGTTTGTTTTTGCTATTTTTTAGTAATATTTTGCACTTTAAAGAAATATTTTGCTTCAAGGAAAGGGCACTTTTAGTATTTTTGTATGTTAATAGTTTGTTTTTTAAAATATACAAAATAAAAGTAAAAAAAGAAGCAAAAGTAAAGAGAGAATGGCGCGTTTACCAGAAAGACTTTTAAGTGGTTACCAAAACTTTATAAACAATCATTTTTTATATAAAATAGCAGATTATCAGCAATTGGCGATTGAGGGGCAGAAACCTGAAGTTTTGGTCATTGCTTGTTGTGATTCGCGTGCAGTACCAGAAATGATTTTTGATGCTAAGCCAGGGGAAATTTTCACCCTGCGCAACGTGGCGAATGTGGTTCCTCCTTTTTCTCCTGATGACCAATATCACGCAACATCAGCAGCTCTTGAATATGCTGTGCAATTGCTTGAGGTGAGACATATTGTCGTTTTTGGTCATGCCCATTGTGGAGGCATTCGTACTGCTCTTAATGAGACATATAAATCTTTATTATCAAATGATTTTATCGGTCAATGGATAAGTCTCTTAGCACCAGCAGCAGAAATCGTTTTGAATAATAAGTCGCTGTCTTGGCCAGAAAAACAGACGGCATTAGAGCAGCTTTCTATTCGCCATTCGTTGAGAAATTTAGAGACGTTTCCGTGGATAAAGCTTCGCAAAGATCAAGGTTTTTTGACATTGCATGGTGTTTGGTTTGATATCTCTAGCGGAAAATTATGGAGCATGGAACAGGAAACAGGTTGTTTTATGCGTGTTGAAGTTGAAAGTTTTGAAGTATAGTATTTGTTGTTTTTATTTCTTCGTATAAAAAGATATTTTATGATAAAACTTGACAAAGCTGGGGTTTTATTGTTTGAAGGAGCAAGCTTTCAGTGACAAAATTAACTTGGAGCCACCGACTGAGACCCCAGTTTAAGGGTATAAAGAGATCTCAGAGGTCAACATCCGACGGCGCGATGCGTTCTCGGATGCTATTTTGGTTTGTTTGTTATGCAACAATGAGGTAAATGATGTTTGAATCCTTGCAAGAGCGACTTGGTTCTATCCTGTCTCATTTGACGGGACGTGGCGCTTTATCGGATCAGGATGTTGTAGAGGCGCTGCGTGAAATTCGTCGCGCTTTATTGGAAGCTGATGTTGCTCTTGATGTTGTGCGCTCTTTTACCGATAGAGTTCGGGAAAAAGCTGTTGGGGCCGAAATCGTTAAATCAATTAAACCAGGCCAAATGGTGGTTAAAATTGTTCATGATGAATTGGTTCATATTCTTGGAAATGAAAGCGTTCTGAGTGATTTAAATGCACCAGCTCCAGTTGTTATCATGATGACTGGTTTGCAAGGTTCTGGAAAAACAACTACAACAGCAAAGCTTGCAAAACGTTTTACTGATAAGCACAATAAAAAAGTTCTCATGGCGTCATTAGATACACGCCGTCCCGCTGCACAGGAGCAATTGCGCCAATTGGGAGAGCAGGCAAAACTTGCAAGCTTGCCTATTATTGCGGGTCAGCTGCCCGTTGATATTGCATCACGTGCCGTGCAGGCTGCTAAATTAGGTGGTTATGACGTGCTTCTTCTTGACACAGCAGGACGTAATCATATTGATGAAGCTTTGATGCTCGAATTGGCTGAAATTAAAGCATGTTCCCTTCCTCATGAGATTATGTTGGTGGCTGATAGTTTGACGGGGCAAGATGCCGTTCATCTTGCTCGTTCTTTTGATGAGCGTGTAGGGATTACGGGGATTATTTTAACACGTATGGATAGTGATGGGCGTGGTGGCGCTGCTCTTTCTATGCGTGCTGTTACAGGTAAACCAATTAAAGCAATTGGAACTGGTGAAAAAATAGATGCTTTAGAAGAATTTCATCCCAGTCGTATTGCTGATCGTATTCTCGGAATGGGGGATATTGTTTCTTTGGTTGAAAAAGCTGCTGAAACAATGGATCATGAGAAAGCTGCTGCTTTTGCAAAAAAAATGCAAGCCGGAAAATTTGATCTGAATGATCTTGCAGAACAGTT
Source organism: Bartonella sp. CB10SXKL (assembly GCF_042195515.1). Lineage (NCBI taxonomy): Bacteria > Pseudomonadati > Pseudomonadota > Alphaproteobacteria > Hyphomicrobiales > Bartonellaceae > Bartonella > Bartonella sp. CB10SXKL. Next base: position 296,195 of record NZ_JBHION010000001.1, read on the forward strand.
GCAGAAAATGAAAAAACTGGGTGGAATGGGCGGTATTATGGGCATGTTGCCAGGAATGGGGAAAGTCAAAGAGCAGATTGCGGCTGCGGGGTTTGATGATCGTTTGTTTGATCGTCAATTGGCCATTATTTCATCTATGACACCCAAAGAGCGGGCGAATCCAGAGCTTTTAAAACATAGCCGCAAACAACGAATTGCTAAGGGGTCTGGTACGACGGCGGCTGATATTAATAAACTTTTGAAGATGTATCGCCAAATGGCTGATATGATGAAAGCCATGGGTGGTAAAGGAAAAAGTGGTTTTATGGGAAAGATGTTGGGAGGCCTTGGTTCCAAAATGGGTTTTGGTGGTATGGGAAACTTGGGAGGGGATTCTCCAGCTATGCCGGATTTGTCGGGATTGGATCCAAAGCAATTCTCAACGCTTCAAAAGCAAATTGAAAATGGTAATGGAGGGAAGCTCTTGCCCGGACTTCCCAAGCGTGGACCTACTTTTCCTGGTCTTTCCAATGGCATTGTCGATGGGGGAAATTTTCCTCAGCATCCTAAGAAAAAATAAGATGTAAAGAGGGAAAGGAATATAATGCAGGAAACAGTATTAAACGAATTGGCACATTTACGAGCATCCATTGATAATTTTGATGCAACTTTGATTCATATCTTAGCAGAGCGGTTTCGTTGTACGAAAGCTGTTGGGCGCTTAAAAGCCCGTTATGATTTGCCTAAAGTAGATCCTCTGCGTGAGCAATATCAGGTAGCGCGTTTGCGGCAATTGGCTATGGATAGCGATCTTGATCCTGATTTTGCTGAAAGATTTTTAAAATTTATTATTAAAGAAGTTGTGAGTCATCATGAAGTTATTGCTGAAGAGCAAAAAACAAAAAAAGTCAATTTAAACGAAAGCCAGAGCTGACAATAGGAGATAAAATATGGCATTGAAAATTCGTTTGTCCCGTGGAGGTTCAAAAAAACGTCCTTACTATCATATCGTCGTTGCAGATGTTCGTAGTCCGCGCGATGGGCGGTTTCTTGAACGTGTTGGTGCATGGGATCCAATGTTGCCTAAAGATGGACCGAGGGTGAAACTTAATGAAGAACGTATCCAATATTGGCTTGGGCAAGGGGCTCAACCAACAGATCGCGTTTTACGGTTTTTAGATGCAGCTGGCTTGAAAAAGCGTCCAACTCGTAATAATCCACATAAAGGTGAACCGGGTAAAAAAGCACAAGAACGTATAGCAGCAGCAAAGCAAGCAGCAGAAGAAGCAGCGGCAGCGGCTGAAGCAGAATCTGCTTCAGCATAAGAAGCATGATTGTTTAATCAATGTGTTTTTAAAAGCTTTAGAAAAATAAATATTATCCGTTTTTGTCTATCAAAAACGGATTTTCATTAAAAAGCTGCTTGTTTAAATTGCGCCGTTTTTTTTTAAATCAATGGTTTTAAAAATCAATGGCGCGGCCTTTAATTTCCCAGTCTCCATAGCGGGAAGGGTCTTTGCCGCCGCGTCCGCCGTTTTCTAAAGGTTGTTCTTTTTTTGCTGCGCGTTTTCGTCTTTCTTCAGCTTCTTTAAGGGCGCGTTGTGCTGCGGGAGAAAGAGATTGCTGTTTAACGACAGTTGCATTTTTTTTGCTTGTTTTCTCATCTTTTTTATTCATTTTACACCTATTCCATTGAAGAAGCAGAAAGAAAACACCATCATATAGTATTGATTGACTTTTATCATGGAGTTTTTTGAGTAATGAATATAATGCGTACAGCTATGCTTTTGGCTTTTTTAACTGCTCTCTTTATGGGAGTTGGTTATCTTGTTGGAGGGGGCGGTGGCATGGTCATTGCTCTTTTGATGGCAAGTGGTTTAAACTTTTTTTCTTATTGGAATTCAGATAAAATCGTTTTACGCATGTACGGGGCGCGTGAAGTTGATCAGCATTCAGCACCAGTTTATTATAAGATTGTAAGCGATTTAGCACAAAAGGCTTCTCTTCCTCAACCAAAGGTTTATGTTATTGAGAATGCACAGCCAAATGCTTTTGCAACGGGACGTAATCCGCAAAATGCAGCTGTTGCTGCAAGTACTGGGTTGTTAGAGCGGTTAAGCGCTGAGGAAATTGCCGGCGTTATGGCGCATGAGCTCGCACATATTGAGCATCGTGATACGTTAACAATGACTCTGACCGCAACGATTGCAGGGGCAATTTCAATGCTTGGTAATTTTGCTTTCTTTATGGGAGGACAGCGTAACTCTTCAGAAGATTCTCATGGCGCTGGGGCAATTGGAGGATTTATTGCATTGCTCGTGGCGCCTTTTGCAGCGATGCTGGTGCAAATGGCGATTAGCCGTACACGGGAATATGCTGCGGATCGGAGAGGGGCTGAAATATGTGGTAATCCTTTATGGTTGGCTTCGGCATTGCGTAAGATTGCTGATGGGGGACGTGGGGTATATAATGAAGAAGCAGAGCATAATCCAGCAACCGCGCATCTGTTTATTATTAATCCTTTGAGCGGTGAGGGAGCGGATAGTCTTTTTTCGACACATCCAGCAACTGCAAATCGTATTGCTGCTCTTTATCAGCAAGCAGAAGAGATGAAAGGGGCTCTTGCCAAAAGTGTGGGATGGAATAAAGAAGACGCTATACATGAAAAAAGCAGCGGGATGAACTATGGAGATTTTCATAGTGGTCAGACTCATGCATTAGGTGAGAAAGAAAATAGTTCTTTTCAGCGTGTTACAAAACGTCCTTCTTGGCTTCGTTATGAAAATTCAAAAAGATCTCGTTCATAGAGTTATTGAGGGAGCTCTTGAGAAAACTGTGATATAAAGGTGGTGGTTTGAAACACAAAAAAGCGGGGCATGTGTCTGAAAAAAATGTTCCAGGATTAGCTGTTCGACAGGTGTGTGTGCGTCTTTTGGGGGCGGTAGTTGATAAGTACACGCCTCTGTCTGGTTTGACGGATAATGAACACGGACATCCACAATATTTGAAGCTTTCACAACGAGATCGTTTGTTATGTCGGGCTATTTTAACAGCTTCATTGCGTCATCGAGGGCAGATTATGGCGGCTCTCTCACGCTTTTTGGCGCGTCCTTTGCCTTCACAAGCACTTTCACTTCAGCATCTTTTGCATATCAGTGTTGCACAAATTCTTTATCTTGATATTCCCGATCATGCGGCTATTGATTTAGCTGTGCGTGTGGCGAAACTTGATCCTCGAATGCGCCGTTTTTCAGGGGTGGTGAATGCTCTTTTGCGCAATGTTGCACGTGAGGCAGAGCCTTTACGTCAACAAGTTCCTACCATTGAAGGTGTGCCAGCGTGGTTTGGACAGCTTTTAATATCAGCTTATGGAACAGAAAAGGCACATCAGATTATCGCAATTCAAAGTGTGGAACCTCCTTTCGATTTGACAGTGAAATCTGATAGTGGTGGATGGGCTGAAAGGCTTGGCGGTGTGGTATTGCCCAATGGTTCTGTTCGATTGAAGCGTCTGGAGTGTTCTGTTTCTGATTTACCAGGCTATCGTGAAGGGTCTTGGTGGGTCCAAGATTTTGCAGCAGCTTTGCCTGCTTGTTTACTTGGGAGTATTGAGGGTAAACGCGTTGCTGATCTTTGTGCGAGCCCTGGGGGAAAAACAGCACAATTGGCTTTGCAAGGGGCAGAGGTGACAGCAATTGAGCTTTCTGCTAACCGCGTAAAGCGTTTAAAAGAAAATATGGAACGGCTTCATTTTTCAGTTCACATTTGGCAGGGCGATGTGAGAAATTTCTATCCCACACAGCTTTTTGATGCAGTTCTTCTTGATGCTCCTTGTTCTTCTACAGGAACAATCCGTCGTCATCCGGATATTTTATGGACGAAATCGAGGGAAGATATCGTCAAGTTAGTGGCGTTGCAATATGATTTGCTTGTCGCAGCAATTTCTTTGGTAAAGGAGGGGGGACGGATTGTTTTTTCCAATTGTTCATTGGCAAGAGAAGAAGGTGAAGATCTTATTGAAAAAATTTTATCGACACGCAATGACATTGTTTTAGACCCTATTTATCCAGAGGAAATGGGAGCACTGGAACATTTGCTTTGTGGGGGGATGTTACGGACAACGCCTGCGGATTTTTGTCATAAAAATTTTGATGCTGAGAAAACCGTATTTTTAGGAATGGATGGTTTTTTTGCTGCGCGCTTACGAAAAATTGCTTAATTAACGCTTCATTTACAAAAATGGTCGAAATTGTATTTGATTCAGCATAAATGGAGATAAAATTTTGGCGGTTGCGGTAAAAGCTCCTCAGGTAAAAGTGGCAGCCTGTATCGATACGATACAGAATGTTATGCGGCGTTTATGGGTTGGACCATTGTTTCGTTGGCGGTTTTCAGGGTTTCGTCCTCATAAAATTTTAGCGCATCCCATGGATTTGCATGTAGCTGATCCGATGATGGCGCATGAATTTTATCATGGTCGTTTTGCTTTTGCTGGTCACATTGTTCATTCTGGTGCTGTTTCTCCGTTTTCATTGGTTCCACCAACGCTAGAATGGGAAGCGGCTCTACATGATTTTCATTGGTTGCGCCATATGGAGGCAGCAGGAAGTGATTTAGCTTCTGCACATGCACGCTCTCTTTTAGAAGACTGGTTTGACCATGCTGGTAAGAAGGTAAAAGGGCTTGCTTGGAGTGATCCTGTTGTGGCGCGGCGCTTGATTTCATGGATTTGTCATTCGAAAATGTTGTTAGAAGGGGCAAGTGAACGGTTTGAAAAACGCTTTTTACGTGCACTTGGTTTGCAATTTCGTTATTTGCGCGTAACAATTTGTAGTATGGAGCACAATGATCAACGTTTACAAGCAGCAGTGGCTTTGACATTCGCATCTCTTGCTTTGCCTGTTTCTGCGGCAGTGAAAAAAAAGGTACAAACCACACTTATAGAGGAGCTTTCCCGTCAAATCCTAGTTGATGGTGGGCATATTTCCCGTAGTCCTGTTATTTTGCTGAATTTGTTATCGGATTTATTGTCGTTACGGCATCTTTTTATGCGTAGCAATGAAACAGCACCCCGTATTTTGATTGATTCTGTTGAGCGTATGTTGCCAGCTTTACGATTCTTTATCCATGAGGATCAAACGTTGGCCCATTTTAATGGGGTTGGTCCCCTTGTATCGGAACGGTTATCATCACTTTTGGAGCTTGATGAAACAGGAGGCCATCCTTTTAGTTATGCCCGTTATTCAGGATTTCACCGCTTAAAAGCCAATCAAACAACAGTGCTTGCAGATACAGGAAAGTTTCCACCCCGCTCTGTAGCACAGCAGGCTTGTTCGGGGTGTTTGTCTTTTGAAATGTCTTCACAAGGGCACCGTTTTATTATCAATACCGGTGTTAATCCTGATGGGAGGGAAGATTATCGACATTTAGGGCGTGTTACTGCAGCACATTCAACAGCTACGCTTAATGATTGTTCAGTGGGTGCTTTTTATCATAAAAAGAAAAATGGTGCGCCATTTTTGTTTGATGGACCAACAGATGTTCAAGTGTGCCGTATAGAGGATTCAGAGAAGACGGGTTTTATTGCGAGTCATAATGGTTATATGCGACCCTTTAATCTTATTCATGAGCGTGGTCTTATTTTGGCGACAAATGGAGATATGATTGAGGGTTTTGATCGCTTTTTTATGCCCAATAAAGGGGGAAAGAGACACAAGAGTGTGCAAAATGAAAAAAATCATGTTGCTGTTCGGTTTCATCTTCATCCACAAGTTGAAGTTAACTATGATGGCGAACGTGTGTGTTTAGCCGTAAAGAATGAGAACGTGAAGAGCGAACAAGTATGGTATTTTATATCGCCTGACGCAGATATTTGTCTTGAAGATTCGATTGATTTTGCAGAATTAACAGGTCCACAACGGACACAACAGATTGTTCTATATTTTCGTCCAGCATTTCAGGAAAAAGTTCGTTGGCGTTTTATCCGTAAAGCGTTTGATAAAAAATTAGAACATTATTCCAACCCATAGTATATTGCGTTTTATCTTGCGTGTCGCAAAACATTATCGTTTATTGTGGTAATATTCTCAAAATTTGAAGATCATATCAATTTTATACATGAAGAGTTTTGTTAGAGTATGGGTTGGATGTTTTTAGGCAAGGTTTGCTCATAGAATCTCATGAGGTGATGCTAAAAGGGATTGGCTCCAGAAAAAAAGTTTTTGGAAAGACCATTGTTGACAGATGAGTACTGGTTAAGGATCTTCATTCTTTAAAGATATGGAGAGAAAATTAAGCCGTTGCTTATCTTCGATAAGTTTTTAAGTGTGCTGTTGGGATCAATATTTATCTCTGAGAGAGTTGCATTAATAGGGCTACACTCCTCACGAAAAACAGAGCGCTATTGTATTGTATATTTACGGACTTATTTTAAAGAAAAATCCCTTAACGCTTCCAAGCTTATTTTGCGACGATGCCCGTGATGGGTATAACGGTAAATCCATTAAGCACCCCCCATCTTTACGCTTATGAAGGAGCAGTTCGGCACTATCACACCATTTATCAGTGCCCAATGTTTGTAACAGTTCTTGGCACTAGAGATGGTTCATAAGAGGCATTTTTAGCCTTTTCTTAATAGTTTTTATCCATACAGCTCTCCCCGCTTGTAACGTGCAGGCGAATGGTTTTGGTTGATTCAACATACATAGATTTGAAATGGAAGAATCTCACGGTATTCGGAGTTCTAATTCAATATGAATAACGCTAAATTATCATTATAAATCAAAAGTTGTATATCACAGAAACACTGAAAATTTGAGAAACAATACACAGCAATGGCTGAGAAAAACAACTCTTCTGCTCTTAAAAATGAAGGCGTAATAACAAATCACAAAATGCACGCTTTTTCAGAGCAAAGCATTCTCTCAAATATCTCAAACAACTTTCATAAAGATTTACGCGAATAACGTCGTGCAATTGAATCAATATCACCTCGACAAATTCCAAGATCGCTGAGTTCATATGTTGAAAGACGACTTAACGCATTAACGGTTCGACGATAACGGCGCCAATTACTATAAAAACGTAGAATATTCATATCCTCTACTCAAACTTTTCATTACACTCTTTAGTTTAAGGATAGAGCATATTACTAAAAAGAGTTGTGTTATAATATCATAACAGGTATGCATCTACATACAAGATAACATCCCTTTAACATTTTCCTCATGTGAAAGGGCAACCATTAAAAATATCAACAAGAACAATATTCTTTCCCTAAACAATGGCTAAATTATGTGCATTTTCTCCGGTGATAAACTTCTTCACGTGTAGATTCTTTGGATTGAATAACTGCTTCCATTTCAATAGTTATCAATAGTTATACGATGATTATGAAAAATTCCTTGAAACATTTGTCTCATACGAAGAGGGAATCAGCAAAATTATTAATGGCGGAAGTGTCGTGTTCCTGTAAAAACCATTGCTAAACCCTGTGCATCAGCAGCGGCGATAACTTCTTCATCACGCATGGAGCCTCCTGGTTGAATAATTGCTGTTGCCCCTGCTTCAGCTGCTGCTAATAAACCATCTGCAAAAGGAAAAAATGCATCTGATGCAACAACAGATCCTTTTGTAAGGGTTTCTGTTAAGCCTGCTCTTTGCGCACTTTCTGCGGCTTTACTTGCAGCAATTTTTGCTGAATCGATGCGGCTCATTTGTCCGGCTCCAATTCCAACTGTTGCGCTATTTTTCGCGTACACAATAGCATTTGATTTAACGTGTTTTGCTACACGAAAAGCAAATTGAAGATCACGCATTTCATCTTGAGTTGGTGCCCGCTTTGTCACTACTTGCAATTTAAGATCATCCACCACCACGTTATCACGTGATTGCACTAAAATGCCTCCTGCAAGTGTTTTCGCAAGAAGTCCTCCACAGCGTGGATCAGGAACTCCACCTGTAATGAGCAAACGAAGATTTTTTTTCTTGGCAATAATTTCACGTGCCGCCATTGTGGCATCAGGAGCAATAATCACTTCTGTGAAAATTTTAACAATTTCTTCAGCACATTCTTCATCAAGGGTTTGATTTAAAGCAACAATTCCACCAAATGCCGATACATTATCACACATAAGAGCTTTCAAATAAGCGTCTTTCAAATTTTCTCCTTCCGCAACACCACAAGGATTGGCATGTTTAATAAGAGCGACAGCAGCGGTTTTTTGCGGATCAAATTCTGCCACAAGCTCAAAGGCTGCATCTGTATCATTCAGATTGTTATAAGAAAGCGCTTTGCCTTGTAAAAGTTTTGCTGTTGCAATACCAAAACGTTTTTCATTATTGCGATAAAATGCTGCCTGTTGATGTGGATTTTCCCCATAGCGCATAACACTTTCAAGATGACCGGAAAAACTCTGCCATGATGGAATTTCAATTTTTAAATCCCGTGCAAACCACGATGCTATTGCCGTATCATAAGCAGCGGTGTGTGCATAAGCGCGCATTGCTAGCTGATGACGCATAGATAAGCTTAAACATCCATTATGCTGCTTTAATTCAGCTAGAATCGAATCATAATCTTTTATCGCTGTTACAACACCGGTATAAGCATAATTTTTTGCCGCGGCGCGAATCATCGCCGGTCCACCGATATCAATATTTTCAAGAATCGTTTGCCCATCGGCTCCCGATAGGATCGTCTCTTCAAAAGGGTAAAGATTCACCACCAAAAGATCAATTCCATGAATGCTGTTCTTTTCCATAGCTTTCCTATGGCTAGGATCTTCTCTTACCCCTAACAAAGCACCATGAATCAAAGGATGAAGTGTTTTTACACGCCCATCCATTATTTCAGGAAATCCGGTAACTTCAGCAACATCTTTTACGGGTAAACCAGCTGCTATGAGGGTTTTTGCTGTTCCTCCTGTTGAAATTAATTCAACATTGTAAGTAGCATGAAGGGCTTGTGCAAAAGCAACCACACCCGTTTTATCAGACACAGAAAAGAGAACACGACGAACCCGATGAAGATCAGGTATGGGAAAATTTTTGGCAACAACACCCATAACAGAAGCCTTAAAAATGAAAGAGTTAAAATTCTAGTAAAACACGCTTATACGTTTATAGCATAAGCCTTTAGCAAAATACACTGAAAGGATAAACTGTCTTTTTAGAATATAGGATGCTCACCTTTTTCTATTATCCTGTAAAAACCTCTCATTTGAGGTGTGGTGATAGGTATAAAAGTCGCGTTGAGAAATTAAATGTTTTTTTTGTTGCTTATAACTCAACATCTCATCTTCATAGCAGTTGTGAAACAAAAAATGCTTCCGTATATTCTCTGCTATATTAGCTTTTATACTAGATGAAGGCGAAAGTATTGCGTATATCAATTGGAATAATCTCTGAAATGGGAAACAATCTAATGAAGCAAGAATATAAAATTATAAAGGCAAAAATGAGTGCCTATCTTTCCTATCATTTTTAAATTTGGCTTTATGTTTTTCAAAAGCGTTTATGACAATGTTTTTTAAGAGTGAATTTTTTATAGAGTGGAGATAATGCATTGCTTTAAATTTTTGTGCATTACATTTTTAATGAATAAACCCTCGTTTTATGATGATTTTTTAAAGAGTGTCGCGTAAATCTTTTGTGGATGGTATAAAGATCCATTGTATGCCTATGACCTTTATTTAACAAAGGTGAAAGTTGGTAGATTTTATTCTCTTTATCAGTTTTCAAGATTCTAAAAATTTTTGTTACTTGAGATGGAAGAGGTATTTTTTTAGTTTTTTTGCCGTAGCAGAAAAAGAAAACCTCCTAACACACCAGCAGCTAAAATAAACCACGTGATTGCATAAACGAGATGATTATTTCGAAAATGAATAATCGTAAGACCAACGACGGGAAGATTTGCTTGTGGAGATGTTTTTCTGGCATCAATGAAATAAGGGGCAACAGTGGACAAACCAAGTTTTTGTGCCATAGCGGGGAGATCGCGCGTATACCATAAATTTTTGTCAGGATTATTTTTACGCGGGAAAAATCCATTTTTTTCACTCATGCGTAATAAACCTATAATCATTGTTTGTTCTGTGTCCGTGGTAGAATTTTGCTGAGATGAGGCATTTGTATGCGATTTCTCTGAGTTTTGAAAATTATTACGTTCATCCATGGGGATAAAGCCACGGTTGATAAAGATCAGTGTATTATCAGCAGTTTGTAAAGGAGTCAAAACCCAATAGCCTGTAGTATTTTGAGCGGCAGCAGTGACTAAGATATTTTTATCTGTTAAAAATTTTCCTGTGATAACAACAGGTTGATATTCATATTTTTCAAAAGTAACATCTGACCATTGATTTTTTTTGGGGGCTTTTATGGGGGGTAAATGAATGCGCTGATTAGCACTGGTGATAAGATTTGTTTTCCAGTTTAACCGTTGTACTTGCCATATACCTAATGCACTGAAGAGAAGAAAAAAACAAATACATAAAGTTCCAAATAAAAAAGAAGAAAAACGGCAAGAATTTCCCTGAAGCTTTGTCATGGGGGGCTCTTTTTTGCTCATGATTTATGCTTCCTTTCGGGACAATAGGCTTTTATTCTAACATGGTATATATTTAAAAAAAACATTTTGTACGCTTTTTGGCGGAATTTGCACGTCTTATTGAGGAAAAAGATGAAAAATGAGCCAACAAGAGATGAAAAAGGTTTTATAAAAGACTTGACCTTTTGTTGTCGACCCCCTATTAGAAAGAAACTTCCCAATGATGCCCGTTCAAGGTTGCATTGCGCGTGTTTTGCGTTCATTGTGTCCTTTGGGTATGGGGATTTGAAAGTTTCTTAGAGTTTAAGGGTGAAGTTTATGTCTCGTGCATGTGAATTGACAGGGAAAACGGTTCTGTATGGTAATAATGTTAGCCATGCAAATAATAAGACTCGGCGTCGTTTTTTACCAAATCTTTGCAATGTGACATTGATTTCAGAGGTGTTACAGCAAAGTTATCGCTTGCGTATTTCAGCAAGTGCATTGCGTTCTGTTGAGCATCGTGGTGGCCTTGATGGTTTTTTAGTTAAAGCAGATGATAAAGAGTTGTCGCAACGTGCGCGTTTGCTAAAACGCCAAATCATTAAGAAAAAAGCTGAGCAAGAAGGTGAGCAAAAGGCTGAACAAGCAGCGTAATTGTTAGCGCTATTCTTTTTGGTTTATTAACGCTTTGATTTCGGTTTTCTGTTCTAGAAGTTAAGTTTTTTGCAGGTTGATCGTTTCATTTTATTGGTTCCATATCCCAGGTTAAAAAAATGTCTTCAAGCGGTCCTTTATTAGAACAGCAAAAGAAAAGGTATGTTGTTTTTTCTATTTTTGCAATGTGCCTTGCTGTTACGGCTTCTAATATTTTGGTTCAATATCCTGTCTATTGGTTTGATTTAAATGAGCTGTTGACTTATGGGGCTTTTACCTATCCATTTGCTTTTCTGATCAATGATTTAACCAATCGTTTTTATGGTCCATCTGCGGCGCGGCGTGTGGTTTATGCTGGTTTTTTTGCGGGGGTCTTTGTTTCTTGGATATTGGCGACACCACGGCTTGCCCTTGCTTCTAGTTTTGCATTTTTATTTGGGCAACTCCTTGATATTGTTGTTTTTACTCCTTTACGACGTAAAACATGGTGGAAAGCACCTTTAGCAGCAGCGTTGGTTGGTTCAGCTTTGGATACAGTGCTGTTTTTTGCTCTTGCTTTTTCTAGCTCGTTTTCTGTTCTTGATAAGATAACAGGGTATGCTGATAGTTCACTGGTGGAGAGTACTGTTTTGGGAGGGATAGGCATGCCAGTTTGGCTATCGCTTGCTTTTGGTGATTTTTCGGTAAAAATTATTATGAGCCTGTTGATGTTGATTCCTTATGGGACAATTCTTAATATTGTAAAGCTTCCTCTTTATCAAAGTCATTCAAAGGATGATTCTTCTTTTGTTTGTCACAAATAATAATTTTTGTCTTTTTTTCATGAAGCCAAGAAAATTGTACGCTATGCTTGGTGTGGCACGTTATTTATAATGGATACTTTATCATTTGCCAACTTAAGTAAGAGCTCCAACACAAAACGCGTTTTTTATTTCAAAATTCTCTTGTGAGGAAAAGATAAAGTCATTTGTTTGAGAAGGGGCTAATATACTTTTTACAAATGATTAAATGTGACAGAAATTGCAACTGATGTTTATTAATAGATTGATTTAAAATGATAACTTATATTTTTCATTTGAGTGAAAGAGCTCAATATCATAAAATTTTACGCGTTTTAAATACTCTTATATTGAGTTAATAAAAATCATTTGCTTGCCTATGTTATAAGAGGAATTGGCGTGCGGACAACGTCATTTGAGAAAGCAATACTCTTATGAAGAGCTTTAATGTAATAGAAGTGCAATATTAGGCGCTGGAAGTATATTGATTTATCTTAAAAACATTGGAAGCTTGAAAGTAGGATTTTGCTTTTGGCTTGTAGCTTGTAAAGTAAAGGATGATTCTGGATTTTGCATTATGCCATATATGGGCGCTGTCGTGAAATAAGCTTGGAAGCAAGGAAGAATGTTTCTTTAAAGTAGGAGTGCGGATAAGATATATAATGGTGTGTTCTTTTTCGTGAATGAAGTAATATTCTTTTTTTCGTGTTTTTCTTATATTTTATGTGAGTAAAGATTTTTTCTTTTATCTAGGAGATGGGAGCTTATGTTGATAGATCACCCGTGGTGAGTACTGTTTTGGGAAGGTTAGGGAACAGGTTGGCTTTCGCTTGCTTTAGCGATTTTTGCCGAAAAATTGCTATGAATCCATTTATGCCGATTCTTTTATAAAATAATTCTTAGTGTTTAAAATATCCTCTTTGGATGATTCTTTTTTTGCGTATAATAAATACAACTTTTATCTTTTTGTGTTACTGAAGGTGAAAGTCTATGCATTATATTTTCTGTGAGAGCAGCACTTTAGAGCTATGTCTAGTGGAGATATTTTTCTATATACGTGTATTTCAATATTTAAATATAATGAAATAACACAAGATCGAGACAAAAACGGGTAATTATTCAGTCTTTTAATTTGAATGGCACTCTGGGATATGGACGTAAATGAAAAATTCCAAGAAAAGTTTTATCAGTTGCACTAAAACCAGAAAGTAAAAACAAACTCATTATAATTTTTGAAGATGGTTGGAGCATTTCTTTTAGAATTTATAATGCATCCAGTAAAGTAGAAGTTTCTTTAAAGTTCGCTATTCAATTTGTGGGATTATCTTCTCAGGTTGTTAGTCATCAAATTCCGATGGTTTAATGATAGAGATAATGTTTTAAATGTAATCGTTGCTGATTTAAGGCAGGTTTATTTCTTATGAAAATGAGTCCTTTTATCACTAAAAAGTATTTCTAATTGTTTTGTTATGGCGTCGGCGAGTTCTTCAGCATTCATAATTGTTACAGCACGTTGATAATAACGTGTGACGTCATGACCAATTCCAATGGCAATGAGTTCGATGGGGGAGTGTGTTTGGATTTCTTGAATCACTGCGCGTAAGTGTTTTTCTAAATAATTGCTGGCGTTGACCGATAGTGTCGAATCGTCAACAGGAGCGCCATCAGAAATGACCATGAGGATGCGACGTTGTTCACGCCGTGATAAAAGGCGTTGATGAGCCCAAATCAAAGCTTCTCCGTCGATATTTTCTTTTAATAATCCTTCTTGCATCATCAAACCTAAATTGCGTCGTGCGCGACGCCATGGGGTATCAGCACTTTTATAGATGATATGGCATAAATCATTGAGGCGTCCAGGATTATGGAGTTTGTTTTGGGTAAGCCATTGTTCGCGCGATTTACCCCCTTTCCAAGTTTTGGTGGTAAAACCTAAAATTTCAACTTTGACACCACAACGTTCAAGAGTTTGTGCCAAAATATCAGCACAACTTGCAGCAACGCTAATGGGGCGTCCGCGCATTGAGCCTGAATTATCAATGAGAAGTGAAACAACTGTGTCCCGAAATTGGGTGTTGCTTTCCATTTTAAAAGAAAGGGGTTGCATGGGGTCAATAATTAGACGTGGAAGCCGTGCTGTATCAAGATATCCTTCTTCAAGGTCAAATTTCCAGTTGCGATTTTGTTGCGCCATCAAGCGGCGCTGGAGACGGTTTGCTAAACGTCCAACGATGTTTTGGAGATGATTGATTTGCTTATCAAGATAACGGCGTAAGTGATCTAACTCGTTTTCAGAACAAAAATCTGTTGCTTCCAAAATTTCATCAAATTGACGGGTGAAGATTTTATAATTGCCAAGTCTTTCCATTTGTTCCGAATCAGAAAAAAGGTGTTTGGGTTTGCTCGGCTTTTCTTGCCAAGGTCCATTTTTTTGCTCGCCGTCAGCTTGATCATTGTTGTTTGATTGTGTCGCTTGTGTTTTTCCGTCATCTTGCACATCACTTTCTTGTTCAGTGCTGGTTTGTTCTTCACTTTGAGCGTGTTTTTTGTTTTTACTCTCTTCTTCTCCTTGGTCTTGAGGTTCACACGCATTTTTTAATTTTTTATTGTTTTCACTGTTAGAAGCTTCAGCTTGTTGCACTGTCATTTTGAGTGTAACAAGCATTTGGCGAACAATCTGTGCAAAATCTTGTTGGTTGTAAATATGATGTGGGAGTTCATTGAGTTCTGCTGCTGCTTTTTGTTCGAGTTCTTGACGCCACAGTTCTAAGACAGGACCCGCTTCTCTTGGAGCTGCGCGCTTTGTTATTTTTTCACGCAATAAAAGTGCAATTGCTTCTTGGATGGGGGCTTCACTTTGGTTGCTAATCTTATGATAATGGGCTCTTTTGTATTTATCGGCGAGCATGATATCAAGATTTTTTGCAAGCCCCTCCATGGCTAAAGTACCAATTGCTTCAACACGTGTTTGTTCTAAGGCATCAAAGACAGCACGTGCTTCTGATTCTAGTGGAGAAAATTGCATGTGAATGCGGTTATCATGCCATGCTTTGCGCAGAGCCATGGAATCACCTAATCCGCGGGTAATGGTGATGTCTTTATTCGTTGCGTATTGAGGTAATTCTGGTAAACGCGCGCAACTTTCGCTTAAAGATGGTCGGTTATGACTAAAGGAAACTTCAAGGTTGTTTGTGCCTGCAATTGCACGCATACAGGTGGAAAGTGCTTTTTTAAAAGCTTCAATATTAAGAGTGTTGTTGGAAGAATCTTTTGCCGGATTTTTGTTGTCGCCAATATCGGTAGCCATGAGTGACAGATTCCTTAAGGCGAAACACCATGAATAAGTGATTCGGGAAGCTCTTGTCCAAAGGCGCGTTGATAAAATTCTGCAACAGTGGCACGTTCGAGTTCATCACATTTATTGAGAAAGGTTAATCGGAAGGCAAAGCCGACATCTTGAAAAATCGTTGTATTTTCTGCCCAAGTAATGACGGTACGTGGACTCATGACAGTTGAAAGATCTCCATTGATAAAAGATTGGCGTACCATATCAGCAACATGAACCATTTGTGAAATTATCTTTTTTCCTTCAGTCGTTTGAAAGGATTTGACCTTTGAACAAATGATATTAACCTCTTTATCATGGGGTAAATAATTGAGTATCGTAACAATAGACCAGCGGTCCATTTGAGCTTGATTGATCTGTTGGGTACCATGATAGAGACCAGTTGTATCACCAAGACCAATGGTGTTTGCTGTTGCAAAAAGACGAAAGGCTGGGTGTGGAGAGATGACACGGCTTTGATCAAGTAAGCTTAGTTTTCCAGAGGTTTCAAGAACGCGTTGGATGACAAACATAACATCGGGACGCCCCGCATCATATTCGTCGAAAACAAGAGCAATATTATTTTGATAAGCCCATGGCAAAATGCCTTCTTTAAATTCAGTGATTTGTAAGCCATCTTTTAAAACGATAGCGTCTTTTCCTACAAGATCGATACGACTTACATGACTATCGAGATTAATTCGAAGACAAGGCCAATTGAGACGTGCAGCAATTTGTTCAATATGCGTTGATTTCCCTGTACCGTGATAGCCAGAAACCATTACACGGCGGTTGAAGGTAAAACCTGCGAGAATCGCTAAAGTTGTTTGCTGATCAAAAAGATAATCAGAATCGATATCAGGAACATGGGAACTTTTTGTGCTAAAAGCAGGGACTTTCAGATCTGTTTCAATATGAAATAGATCGCGAGCACAAAGTGTAATATCGGGCAAATTTTCAACGGTAAGATTTGTCATTATGTTTCTGGAAGGGAGAGGATGCTATTTATTCATTAGAAACGATACAAGAGTTAGAGTATTTATGCAATGCTCTATAATGAGAGCCTTAGATATTGAAGAAAGATTTTTTACGTATTCTATAATGTTTTGCAAAAAAAGTAACATTTTGCGCAAATAATGATGGTCTAAATGAAAATAGACTCATATAAGCGCATGTTTTCAGCACAAACCAGACTTTTTTAGCAAATTGTAAGCATGTAAAACATCACGAAAGCGCTCTTCTGAAGCACGATTACCACCATTGGAATCAGGATGGTGCTTTTTTACCAATTCTTTATATTTCATTTTGATGTCTTCTGCTGAAGCGTTTGCCTGTAGTCCCAGTGTATCAAAAGCTTTTGCTTCTAAGGGCTTTAATTTTCGTGAGAATTTATTGCTTGAATGCTGCCCAGTAAAAAGCGTGAAGGGATCGCGCATGCGATTTTGATAGGCAGCTGTTCCAGAGCGAATCTTTGCATAATTAGCGGCTGTTTTTTTCGATGTACCATTGCTCAGATCTGTAGGCCATGTCGGACGATGCCCTGTGAGAGCATCCTTTTGAAATTTTGCGATATCTTTATTGCTAAGACCAGAGAAGTAATTAAAATTTTTATTATAGGCGCGTACGTGTTCAATACAAAAATATAAATATTGTCCTTCGTGATTTCGACCTGCTGGTGCTTTATGGGCCCCTGTTTTTTCACAACCTTCCCACTGACACTGTTGTGCTTCTGGCTCAGCGTTTTGTTTTTTATTTGAGCTTATGCGAATTGAATCGAATAATTTAGATGTTATTGTCATATTATTGGTTTATGCAAAATTGATTAATTTTACAAGAATTGACTTTTGAAAAATTTGTTTTCACACTTATTCTATTATGAAAAAGGTGTATTTTTGCACGTTCATTTTGTTTGAGGAATGAAAAATGTTTATAGAAACAATAATCCAGAGAAAGCTTCAGGATGCTTTTCATCCGCAAAAGCTTGAAGTGATTAACGAAAGTCATCTTCATGAGGGGCATTCTCATAATGAACATGCTTTTGATGGTAAAGGAGAAACACATTTTCGAGTGAAAATTTTATCTTCTTCTTTTTCTAATATGACACGCGTAGAAATACATCGAGCGATTTATAAAGTTTTACAAGAAGAGTTAGCTACTTGTGTTCATGCTTTGGCACTTGAGGTTGAAACACTCTAATTTTTTGATGAGACACTTTTAGGAACGGGGATGGGCCTTTTGATAAATTTTTAACAAATGGTCTGTATCGACATGGGTATAGATTTGTGTGGTGGAAAGACTAGCGTGCCCAAGAAGTTCTTGAATCGTGCGCAAATCTCCCCCACGTGATAAAAGATGGGTGGCAAAAGAATGGCGCAGTGTATGAGGCGTTGCAGTTTCTGGTAAACCAAGGCTTGCTCGTAAGTTGCGTACAGTTTTCTGAATAATGGCGGGCTGTAGGGGACCGCCTCGTGCCCCGCGAAATATGGGTTGGTTATCCACTAAAGGATATGGACAACATTTGAGATAATTTTGTACAGCTTCGGAAACAATTTTGATGAGAGGAACAAGGCGTGTTTTTCCACCTTTTCCTGTTATAAATAAACTTGTTTTTTCAGGATCAGAAAATTGTTCTGGTGTGAGGCTTAAGGCTTCTGATATTCGCATTCCACAGCCATAGAGAAGCATGAGGACAGCCGCATTACGAGCGCTAATCCAAGGTTCATTTTCTAGCTGGTTTTCTTGTTTGACTATGTGAAGTGCTGATTTGATCGCTAAAGGTTTTGGGAGCGATCTTGGGTGTTTGGGGCTTCGGATAAGTTGAGCCGCCGGAACATTGACGATTCCTTCACGTGATAGGTACTTGAAAAAAGAACGGATGCCTGCTACTCCGCGGCTTAAAGAACGAGCACTTACATTGTTTGTACGCCGATAAGCAAGATAAGCACGCAAGTCACTGATGCGTAAATGAGCAAGATCTGTAAGGGTTGGTGTATGACTTAAGTGTTGACAGAGAAAAGACAAAAATTGCCGCGTATCACGTTCATAGGCTTGCACTGTTTGTGCTGACATACGACGTGTTTGGGTAAGACACTCTAACCAATTTTTCCTTGCGTTTAAAATTGCATGGTCTGCTGGAATGAGAGGAATATTTTCATCTTTTCTCTTGTCGTTTTTGATAGGCATTATCTAGTTGAGAGTTTCTTTCTTTTTAGATTTTTCATCGTTAGAATGACCATTCTTGTTTTGGGGTTGCTCTTCACGATTGATAAGTTGCTTTTCACCTTTGAGAGAGAGTATTTTCACAAGATTGTGCGTTGACATCAAATGCGCAAAAATTAATCCTAAAAAGCCATTTTTATGAAGTTTGGCAAGTTGGCTTGCTGATAATTTATTCAATTTTTCTTCATCAACAACCCAAAAATGTTCTAATTGAGCTGAGAGACCTTTATCGTTTTTCACATTGATAGATTTTTGGCTTAGAAGATCCATTTCTACAAGAGCATCAATAAACTCAGAGGTTTTTTCCATAGCGATTTTAAAACTTTCAAGAAAACGAATACGTTCTTCCATAAAAGGAGAAATAGAGCCGTCGGAATTAAAAAGTTCTGTTCCTGCAACTTCATTAAACATACCTGACTGTTGATCAAAGCAAACAGAAAGTTCTTTTTCATTGCTAATTTGTGCCAAAACAAAAGGATAGCGACGGACAAAAGCAGGAACATAAGTATTATTTTTCCAACTTTTATCAGAAGCGATATAGTCATTTTCGTCATTAGAAAGGCCGACAAGAGCTGCGGATGTGTAGTGCCGTTTTTTTTGTTCATCTTCGGCGCACATAAATAAAATAGGATAGTCTAGTGCTGCTTGAAAATATTCAGTACTTGCTAAAGGAACCCAGTGAGTATCCTTGGCAAAAGACATATCACTTGGAGGAGCAAATTTTAGATTTTTATGGGAAACTTTGTTGATTGGCGTGATATCTTTGTAAAATAGCATAATATTTGCCATAAGACTTTCTCCTTTATTAATTTGTTTTTGTTACCAAGAAAGGTCTTTTAGAAGATTGTCTCATATGGCAACAAGATTGAATAGAAAACTATAAGATTGAAGGGTTCATTTTTGAGAGATAATATTTTCGTATGAAGTATAATAAAGAAAAGCTTAAAAATAAAGTCTATCTTGCCATTATTGGTATGCCTCATGGTATAAAAGGAGATGTTTTTGTTAAAATTCTAAGTGCTGAGCCACAGCGTTTTAAGTTTTACAGCACTCTTTATGATGATATGGGGCGTTCTTATGAAATTGTAACTCTTCGCATACAAAAAAATAAGGCGATTGTACGTTTTAAAGGGATAGAAAATCGTAATGCGGCTGAGTCTTTAAAAGGTATTCGCCTTTATGTGACGCGTGATCAATTAATTGATGATTTGATGGAGGATGAGTTTTATCAAGTCGATTTAATAGGCTTGTGTGTCCAAGATTGTGGGGGAAAAATCTTAGGTGAAGTGTGTGGTTTTTTTAATTTCGGGGCTGGTGATTTGCTTGAAATACGTTTGAATACAGGTAAAAGAGTCCTTATTCCCTTTAGTAAGGCGGCGGTACCAGAAGTTTGTATGAATTCTGGTTTTCTTGTTGTTGATCCCATGGCAGCTGGTTTAAGTGATGGGGGAGACAATGATAAAAAGGAAATAGCTTGAATCTAAAAATAAAGATGAAGGAAAAAATAACAGATAAATTTCGTCAATAAAAAGTGGAATGTGTGGAAATATTAAAAATGCACTTTTGAGCAGATATTGTAAGCACTTTATCTCGAAATAGTTCTGAATTTTTAGAGTCTTTTTTAGTGCAAGTATTTAGAAGGATCGTATTGAATAAAGCGCAGATCAAGGAGATTCAATTTAACGCTATAGCGTTAAAAATCTTGTTTGTGCTATTTTTGCTATTAAGAGTCTGTTTAAGAAAATAAGGATGAGAAATAAAATGAAGTTTCAGGCGCGCGTTTTAACCCTTTATCCTGAAATGTTTCCTGGTTTTTTAGGGTATTCTTTAGCAGGGCAAGCTTTAGAGCGCGGAATTTGGTCACTGGAGACGGTGCAGATTAGGGATTTTGCTTTAGACAAACACCATAGCGTTGATGATAAACCTGCTGGTGGGGGGGCGGGTATGGTAATGCGGGCGGATGTATTGGCGGCGGCTCTTGATTGTTGTCCACAGGATTCGCCAAGATTGTTGATGAGTCCACGTGGGCGCCCTTTTGACCAAGCTTACGCGCATAGCTTGGCTCGTGATACGGGTGTAACGTTAGTTTGTGGACGTTTTGAAGGGGTTGATGAGCGAGTCATAGAAGCACGAGAATTAGAAGAAGTTTCTATTGGTGATTATATTCTTTCAGGGGGTGAAACAGCCGCATTGGTTATCTTAGATGCTATTATACGTCTTCTGCCTGGAGTGATGGGGAATGCAGCTTCTGCAAGGTGTGAAAGTTTTGAAAATGGTTTGCTGGAACATCCGCAATATACACGCCCTTCTCTTTTCGAAGGGCGGGGTATTCCGCCTGTATTGCTCTCAGGTCATCACAAAGCGATCGCAGATTGGCGTCAAAGCCAAGCCGAATTGTTAACACGTCAACGTCGCCCTGATCTTTATGCGCGTTATGATAAAAATCATCAGAAAACTTGATTCATATGATAAGGTAGTGTATTGCATGGCTCTCTTTTTAGAGAGTTTTTTATAAAAGGTTTTCTGTAGTTCCAAAATTAAAATGAAGGAATGGTGTATTCGCTCCTGTGTAAGACATAGCCTAAAGAGCTCCTTATTCTTAATAAAGGCTTTTTTGGTAAGAGTTGAGCGCTCTGACTGTTCGATAAAGAACATGAAGGATAAAAGAAATGAATATTATCGCACAACTTGAAGCTGAACAATGTGCAAAAATTGAAGAAAAGCGCCAATTTCCAGCCTTTAAGCCAGGAGATACAGTTCGTGTCATGGTGCGTGTGACGGAGGGTACGCGGACGCGTGTTCAGGCTTATGAAGGTGTTTGTATTGCACGTTCAGGCGGTGGGTTGAATGAGACCTTTACAGTACGCAAGATTTCTTATGGTGAAGGGGTGGAACGGGTGTTTCCTGTTTATTCTCCGTTGATTGAAGGTGTTGAGCTGGTGCGCCGTGGTAAAGTGCGCCGTGCAAAACTCTATTATCTTCGTGGTTTGAGAGGTAAAGCTGCGCGTATCGCTGAAAAGAGAGATTATCGGAAAAAAGCTGAAAAGGTTATTGAGAAAGTAGAAGCAGCATCTGTCAGCACAGATGTTGAAAAGAAAGTTGCTGAGTAAAGATTATATCAGCTAAACTTTATGCAAAAGCGGCTTTTATGCCGCTTATTTGTGTCTTTCGTGATTCGTTTTGCCTTTTAAAAGGCTTGGAGGGGACATAAAAATGTTTAATCTATCAATTTTTTCCTCTTTTTATCCTTAATCATGGGTGCAATTTAAGATACCATTGCATATATCATGGATACTCAAAAGGATAAGTTTAATCTGAAAAAATGCCTGTTTATATTTGAGAAAAGATGTTAGACCTTTGACGTGAAGATAAAATTGTATTAGATTAAAGCAAGTTTTGCGGATCATATCCGTGGAGTAATCGGTTTTTTTATGCGTGACCTTTAATCCGTTATTTGAGACAACCGACCTGTAGTATCGGTATCTTGAGATGCCAAACAAGTGAAAACGAGAGAATATATTTAGTCGTTTTGCGCGAACTTTCTCGTTCATTGCGGTTGCAGTAAAAACCAGGTCAGGATATTTTATGACAGAGACAACTAGGATAAAAGAGCGCCCTCGTTCCCCTCATATAAGTATTTATCGTTGGACAATTACTATGGCTATGTCCATTGCACACCGCATTACGGGTATGGCACTTTATGTTGGAACGGTTTTTCTTGCTGTTTGGTTAATTGCTATTGCGTGCGGGGAGGAGGCATTCAGAACGGTTCACGAGATTTATAGTTCTTGGTTTGGATTGTGTATTTTGTTTCTTTATACTTTGGCAGGGGTTCATCACATGGTTGGTGGTGTTCGCCACATTGTTTGGGATCTGAAACCTTGCCTTTTGGCAAAAGAAAAGGCAACAGTCACTGCTTGGGCGACAGTGTTTATTTCTCTTATTGTTACTTTTGCGATTTGGATTATTGGATATACCGTTGTTTAGCTGGGGGTGAAAAGAGATATGAAAAAAGATTTTCGAACGGAACTTGGAAAAGTACGGGGGCGTGGCAGTGCTCATGAAGGAACAGAGCATTTTTGGCTAGAACGTTTGACAGGGTTTATCAATCTACCACTTTTGATATTTTTTATTGTTCTTATTCTTTCGCTTGTGGGAAAGGACTATAGCATTGTGCGTGCAAGACTTGCACATCCTATTGTTGCTATTTTGATGGGATTGATGACTTTTTCGGTCCTTTATTATATGAAACTTGGTATGCAAGTGGTGATTGAAGATTATATTCCACGTGAAGGTTTCCGGATATTCTTTTTGACGTTAAATATTTTATTTTGTTTTCTCATAGGTGGTATCATTATTTTTTCTCTTTTGAAAATTGCATTAGGGGGTTAAACAAATATGGCGGGTACAGGATCATCTCTGGGCGCTAAAGCAGGTAACGCCCCTTATCGCACTGTAGATCATAAATTTGATGTTGTTGTTGTTGGGGCAGGTGGTGCAGGATTACGTGCAACGCTTGGTATGGCGGAACAAGGATTAAAGACAGCTTGTATTACGAAGGTTTTTCCAACGCGCTCACACACGGTTGCAGCACAAGGGGGAATTGCTGCATCGCTTTCAAATATGGGACCTGATAATTGGCAGTGGCATTTATATGATACCGTGAAAGGTTCTGATTGGTTGGGTGATACCGACGCAATGGAATATTTGGTGCGTAATGCTCCTGCTGCTGTGTATGAATTAGAACATTATGGCGTTCCTTTTTCGCGGACGCAAGAAGGCAAAATTTATCAGCGTCCTTTTGGTGGACATACGACACAATTTGGTGAAGGTCCACCTGTTCAGCGTACTTGCGCAGCCGCTGATCGTACAGGCCACGCCATTTTGCATACGCTTTATGGACAAAGCTTAAAGCATAATGCGCAATTTTTTATTGAATATTTTGCACTCGATCTCATCATGACGGATGGGGTTTGTACGGGGGTTGTGGCATGGAATCTCGATGATGGTACAATACATCGTTTTTCTGCTAAAATGGTTGTTCTTGCAACCGGTGGTTATGGACGCGCTTATTTTTCCGCGACATCGGCGCATACCTGTACGGGTGATGGTGGTGGAATGATCGCACGTGCTGGATTGCCTCTTCAGGATATGGAGTTTGTGCAATTCCATCCGACAGGGATTTACGGTTCTGGCTGCTTAATTACAGAAGGAGCTCGTGGTGAAGGAGGTTATTTAATCAACTCCGAAGGTGAACGCTTTATGGAGCGCTATGCACCTTCCTTTAAGGATTTGGCTTCACGTGATTTGGTTTCGCGTTGTATCACACTTGAAATTCGTGAAGGACGTGGTGTTGGACCTAAGAAGGACCATATTCATTTGGTTCTCAACCATATTGATCCTGCAATCTTGCACGAGCGTTTACCGGGAATTTCGGAATCAGCTCGGATTTTTGCAGGTGTGGATGTAACAAAAGAGCCTATCCCCATCTTGCCAACGGTCCATTATAATATGGGTGGGATTCCTACCAATTACTACGGGGAAGTTCTCAATCCAACGGCTGATTCGCCTGATCGTATTCAACCAGGGCTGATGGCGGTAGGAGAAGCAGGATGTGCTTCTGTTCATGGGGCTAATCGCTTGGGGTCAAATTCATTAATTGATCTTGTGGTGTTTGGTCGTGCTGCTGCCATTCGCGCGGGGGAAGTTATTGATCGGAATGCAGAAATTCCACCCATCAATGAAGAAGCTGTTGACGAAATTATAGCGCGTTTTGATCGTTTACGTTTTGCACAAGGGGCGATACCAACAGCTCTATTGCGTGAAAAAATGCAGCGCACGATGCAAGAAGATGCGGCAGTATTCCGTACAGAAGATTCTTTGCAACAAGGATGTCAGCGGATGAATAAAATCTGGGGGGAATTGTCGGATCTCAAAGTCACAGATCGTTCTCTGATATGGAATTCTGATTTGGTTGAAACATTAGAGCTTGAAAATCTCATGGCGAATGCAATCATGACTGTTCATTCTGCCGAAGCACGTTTAGAAAGCCGTGGCGCTCATGCTCGTGAAGATTATCCAGAGCGTGATGATAAAAACTGGCGTAAACATACGCTTTCACATTTGTCAAAAGAGGGTGAGGTGACATTATCATATCGACCTGTCCATGTGGACCCATTAACATCTGAAGCTGATGGTGGGATCGATTTAAAGCGCATTGCACCTAAAAAACGGGTTTATTAAGGGGAGAATGAAATATGGTACAAATTAAGCTTTCCAAAAACTCTCAAGTAAAACCGGGAAAGGTTTGGCCTAAACCTGAAGGTGCTACAAAGCTGACGGAATTTCACGTGTATCGTTGGTCGCCTGATGATGAGGAAAATCCTCATCTAGATACTTATTATGTGGATCGTTCTGCTTGTGGTCCTATGATTCTTGATGGGCTTTTGTTTATTAAAAACCACATTGATCCAACTTTGACACTTCGTCGATCTTGCCGTGAAGGCATCTGTGGTTCATGTGCGATGAATATTGATGGAACCAATACATTGGCTTGTACCAAAGGTATGGATGATGTAAAACACCCCATTAAAGTCTATCCTTTGCCTTCCATGCCGGTTGTTAAAGATTTGGTTCCTGACTTGAATCGCTTTTATGCGCAACACCGAGTTATTGAGCCTTGGTTACAAACAGTTTCTCCTGAACCTGCAAAAGAATGGTTACAAAGTCACTCCGATCGCCAAAAAATCGATGGTCTTTATGAGTGTATTTTGTGTGCGTGTTGTCAGACTTCATGTCCAAGTTATTGGTGGAACGGTGATCGTTATTTGGGTCCCGCTGTTTTGCTTCAAGCTTATCGCTGGATTGCGGATTCACGTGATGAGATGTGTGGTGAACGTCTTGATAATTTAGAAGACCCTTTCCGCCTTTATCGTTGCCATACGATTATGAATTGTGCGCAAACTTGTCCAAAGGGATTAAATCCAGCGAAAGCGATTGCTGAAATTAAAAAACTCATGGTTGAACGCCGCCTTTGAAAATTTACTGATTGATGAAAATAAAGCGCAAGGTGGAAAATTGTATCTCCTTTTAGCAATTAAATCTCTAAAAGAAGATCGGCTGCTTATGGGGGCGCAGTAGCTATAATCATTCTAAAAGTGAAGTAATCCCTAAAAAGTTAAGCAATTCTTGCAATGGCTGAGCAGAAAACTCATAGTTGAATATTATCTTTGAAAACTGACCTTTTAACGAACAGTAAAAAGAAAAATAGAAAATTGTGCGTGTTTTTTGTGCCTCTTTGAGGCTTAATCTCTAAAAATTTATTGGCTTCTATGAGGCGGTTAGCATAGTTATTATTGCCTTTAAAAAGGCAATAGTCTTTTGGGTAGACTATACTTTAAATAGCGTTCTATGTAAAAACAATAAAATCAATATGTTATGTGTTTTTATTTTTATTAAATTATTATCATAATTTATATTTTGATGCAGATTCAATTAATCATTTTTTATAAAAAATGATAACTCTGTATAAATATAGAACAAAAAATAAATGCTGATACAAACATTAAACGCATGTAAATTATTTAAATGAAATACACAAGAGTGATTATTATGACAGTTCGTCATTTTACGACACATTTATTATAATATCGAAAACATTGCTAATATTCATGGATTAGGAATTTTTGATAAAAGCATTATATATAAAGGTCATATTTTTTATTTTAAAGATTTTATTGTTAATCGCATTAAAAAACAAAATTTATAGTTCTCAAAATGGAGAACGTAAAATCCCTCTCTTTTGTGTAGAGATAATCATACAGTTAAGGGGGCTGTAATTTAAAACTATTGTAACGTCATAGATTTAAATTCATTAAAGAGAAAATAAGACGTTTTTAAAAAATATCAAATTTATAGTTTTTTCCAAAAATTTAGAAAACGCTAGTGAGAATTCTAAGAACACGTGTTGCGAATGTGGAATAGGGATGTTTATAGGTTCGTTTGAGTTGAATGAATTCAATCATCAAAGAAAACATGTTGTGTTTTTATGAGTTTCATAGGTTTTGATTTTATATGTTTTTATCTATAAAAAATAGAGGTTTCTAGGTTTAGGTCTCATTTATTATGTTAGGGGATTTCATTTTTTCTTGTATATATGCTGAAGAAAGTTATTTAAGCAGTAAAAGTGTTTTTTATTTTATTTTTTAGCATAAAAGATATTTCTTAACATGAAAGAGAGGTGTCCAAGTATTAACGGTATAATCGGTCATTGTTTTGATATTTATTCTGTTGTGCTGTAAAACACTATCTTATTTAGGATGTGGTAATTAAAGTGGTTAGAAGGTGAAATCTGCTAGGCGAGGAGGCGGATAATTTGCAGCTCAGTGCGTGTAAAAAGCTTCACCCTTTGAGGTGTGATAGGTGGAGTCTGTTAGCCAATTACGTAAACTAGAGCGAAATCTACGTGGACAGGTTTTCAGACTAATCTCTCTTATATATTGTGATAGGAAACTCACATTAATAAGGACCACGACCGGTTGCAGAAAAAAGAAATCATTGCGAAAAAACAAGTACGCTTGTTTTAAAATTTTTAATGCTTCTGATCATAAGGGTATGCTGAAATCTCCTGTAGTATTACGCAGACCTTTCATATTCTCGAGCCAAGAATTGTCTATATATCCTCTTCAATCTGATCTTCACGAATTGATGTAAGAGATGGGTACGAGCACCTGTAAGAATAAGCAGACGCAAAGCCAGTTGTATCATTATTGTTGCTTTGCAGAGTGTTTGATAAAAATCTGGAACATTTCTCTAATTCATTGCCTGTTCATTAATGACTTTATGGCGTTGTTTTTCTAAAAGAGCTTTTGCTGTTGCCGCTTTTACTTACCAGATGGGAGTTAAGAGTATTACGTATCTCTCTGTTGGCATAATCTCTGAAACCGGTATACAGCCTCCTAATTTGAGGAGAATATGAAGCTGTAAAGGTGCAAACCAGTTTCTATTTTGCCGTCATTTTTTAGTTCAGTTTTATGACTTTCAAAAGTATCTAGAGTAATGTCTTTTAAATAATAGAGATTATGCATTGCTTCACGCTTTTGTTTCTCTCGTTTTTTAATAAGATCACAATCCTTATACAAAACAGAACGCCCCAACCCAAATACACCTGGCTTGTCAATTTATGCGCTTGTTTTAAAGAAACCTTTCTTTAAGGAGCCCCAGCTCATTTCGCGACAGTGCTCGTGGATGGTATAATGGTAAAGCTCCGATGAATAATATAAAATTTATAGAGCATCTCCATTTTTACACTTCATAAAAGAGAAAGTTGGGTGCCATTAGACACTTTGCAAACTCCCAATGTTGCGACAGTTTTTGGCATTTTGGATGGTTTATAAAAGGTATTTTTAGTGCTTTTTTGTACAGTTTCATTCTATACGGCTTTATTCGCTTGTAATGTGCAAGAGCATGGTTTTGGTTAATAGACAGCTTTGAAATGAGAGAATCTTACGGTACTAAGATCTTTTATCCAACACGCAAAATAATGAACACTCTTTATAAATCAATGTGACGTGGCTTAAGAAGAGGGATTGTATATCTGTGCTTTTAGGAATTTTTGCTTTTTGAGGTGCAGAGAAGAGAGCAGGAATATTCAGAGAGTAGAGCTTACCTGTGTAGTCTATGGATATCCTCTTTAGGATGGGGACATAAGCTACGTGATATGGTTAGCAAAGCTTGCTTAAGAGAAATTTAGTTGTTTACGAACAGCCGTAGGTTAAGAATCTTTCTTCGTCCGAAGAAGACGTCGATATGCCACTATACTTTTTATTACGAAATAGAATGTGGTTTATGGATGCTAAATCGAAATGATAGTTTATTTCGTATGAGGTTTTCCGTATCTGGAGATTGTTTGGTGAAAAAACATATTTATTAATCACTTGAAAATAGCGCTTAGAATTTTTAAACGATAAGTTTTGGTCTTGATGACGATAATTATTTATTATGATTGAAAGGACCTGTTTTACGAAGCTTTCATTGATATGCGAATCAAAATTTCTTCTTTTCTTTTGTTGAAATATTTATTTTATAGCTATTTTTTTGCATTAAACATACTTTTTCAAAAGATAAATGGGAAGAATGATCAAAGGTAAGAGAATAGAGAGAGCCTTATGTATAATTTGGTTTTCTCGTAGAGTTGTTGTCTATTAACTTTTTTCTTCTTTTATTCATGAAGAGTGTAGAAGATCCATTGGAAAAGAAAAGAGAATAGGAAAAGCTAAATAAATAGCCGTAACAACTAGTTACGGCTATTGTTTGTTTGTAT
Source organism: Bartonella sp. CB10SXKL (assembly GCF_042195515.1). NCBI lineage: Bacteria > Pseudomonadati > Pseudomonadota > Alphaproteobacteria > Hyphomicrobiales > Bartonellaceae > Bartonella > Bartonella sp. CB10SXKL. Next base: position 325,000 of record NZ_JBHION010000001.1, read on the forward strand.
CATCTTACCGAGAGAGGAAGCTCCCCTTAAGCGATTTTTGATTTAGCAAAAATTGGGTCGTAAAAGACTTCAGAGAGTTTTCTATCTTTAAAGAACAACACTACGTCAACTGTTGTATAGAGAACGATTTTTATCATTTCTAACTCGAGTTGCCGGCCAACTTCTGATCTTTTAATCAAGGTGGCACATCGTTCAAATGTCTGCAAAGCGCTGTTGGCATGCGTCGTTGTAATCGATCCAGGATGGCCAGTGTTGAGCGAATTGAGATATTCCCATGCTTCATTGCCTCGCAATTCAGCGAGAAAAATTCGGTCGGGCGACTGACGCATACACGCATCTAGACACTCTTCAGCTGAAACACGGCCTACATTGTTACCATAAATCATATGTACATGATTGGGATGATTGGGTAGAAAAAGCTCATGAACATCTTCAATTGTGATAATACGCTCCTCTACAGGAACCTTTTCAATTAAAGAGCGGGCAAATGTTGTTTTACCAGATCCTGTTTTACCTGCAATAATAATGTTGCGTTTGTGAAGGACGCATTCTTGTAAAAATTCAAGAATTTTTCCATCACGTTTATGTTGCAAAAGTTGAACTTCAAATGGTTCCAACCGTGTGAAGTCCTGCTTCGATAACAAGTTATTGGCTTCTTTTGCTGAAGGCTTATTAAAACTTACATCAGAAAAATCGTCAAATGCCCCTTCTTCTTTGAGTTCTTCTAACGTCTTAACTACAAGAGAATGTTTACGAATTACAAAGGAAAGAGCACCATCAACAACAGCTGGTGTTTGTATAATTGTACCACGTTGTCCACCAGGCAAGAGCACATAATTAATACTTCTGGGAGCCATACCGTTATAAACGATAATAGCTGTAATAAGCGTTTGCAAAAAAGTGGTTGTTAACTCTGGTACGCTATGTACTTGCCAACCCTTAAAGCTTTTCGTCCATACTTCATAGGGGCGGCAAATCGATAATTCAGTGATCGTGGGATCTTCTAAGAAACAATCAAGCGGTTGCAGAAGCTGAAAAACTGCTTGATCTTTCTGTATCGGGTTAACGTGTGACGAGACTGTAGACATTGCTGAAATCCAGATCACGAGCAACAAAAATATTTACTCGTTCGCCTTGGTTTTTGTAAAGTGTTGGTGTGATATTGATGGAATTTTGAAGAACATCGATTGCTATAGATTCAGCATTCTGAGCATCTTTATTTTGTGAATTCTCTTTATTTTCTTTGCTGCTTTTATTAACTTTTCCTCTTACCCATTCTCCTAAATCACCGATAATGCTTACCATAATTGCACTACCAAATCTCTCCCAAAAATGTCTGTCAACCCAGCCACCAATACCCGCTTCACCCAGAGGACCTGTGCCTGGTGAGTCAAGATTGACAACAACACCAGAAGGCGTTTCGATGCGTAACCATTGCACAAACACGCGCGTTTGTCCTTGTTGTATGCCACTTTGGTAAAAACCAACGACTTTAGAACCACGGTCAAGCAAAACAACACGTCCACTTGTGGAATAAATATCGCGTGTTAAATAGCACGTCGTCATTCCGGGTTGTGATGTAATGATCTTTGTTTCTAACGTACAATCTATTTGCGTTCCTTGTGTAATCAAAAAGTCACGGTTACGAAGTTGCATCGCATGTGATTGACCTAAACGTACGGGCTGAAGGTTATCAAATAATACGCCATTACCTGTATCATTATTCGATGCTTTATTATTCGTATCTGTAGATCCTTCGCTACCACCGTTGTTAAGGCTAGAACTGAGCATACGTTTGCGTGCTAATTCTTCAGAATCTTGGAGCATATGTGGAGGAATGGCTGTTTGAAGAAGTTTACTCAAGGCCGGTGGAATATCTAGGTTTGAATCTTCTATTTGTGTTGATTTTTCTGCTTCTTCTACAGTCTTTGGCTCTTCTATAATCCGAGGGACGTAGTTTGGTATAATTTGCTGTACTATTTGTTGTGGTTTTTCTTCCTCAACTTCCACGGTATTACGCATTGTAAAAGCTTTCCAAGTCAATGCAATCGGTATCGTTACTATGACAATAAGTCCTACCACTAACAATGCACGGGTACCTGGAATTGTCGGACGACGTTCAGAACCTAGTTCGGACCCTCCATAGGCACCTTCAATATGTTTTTGCTCGACGTTGTCCAGTTTTGTACCTTTTCCCTCTCCTTCCTTATTGTCAAACATCATTTTCCTCCTTTATTGATACGATAAACCACCGAAGATACTGTCCCTGTTGTGTTTGGTACGCCGCCATTGGGGTCATAGGCTTCATTAAAAACAGCTAGAGCGCGTTTACCAAGCCGTATGAGCCATTTAGGATTGACCTTATGAACGGCGATAATATCATTAGAACTGCCGATAACGGTGCGTGGTATTAAGCTTTCATTTCCTTCAGCATCTACGACATAAATCGATGGCATATCCATGTTAGCGGGAAATTTGAAATAAGTAATACGCCCATTGTCCCAAGCATTTATCGGAGCAATATCTTGGTGACCGCTCATGGTATAACTGAGATTATAGCCGTTGACGCTTTGGTGAAAACCACGTTCAATCGCAAGGCGTCGATTGTTTTCTTCTGACTTTTCATCGTTTGAATCGGGATAATGGAAAGCCAATTCATAAGTTGATCCCGCACGGTCATTCCGAAACTGTAGTCGGAATTTGTAACTCCGTTTGTCAGTTACAACGATGAGATTGGTATTGGCAAGCTCTGCTTTTGGTTTAATAAAAATATGCCGCCCTTTATGAGCAAAGGCATAGGCTTCAGAATCGCCAAAGGCATGAGTTATGTACTGTTCACCTTCTTCAAGAATAATATGTGTTGCCACACCAAGAACTGTTTCAATTTGAACCACATCGGCTTCGTTATATGTTATATAGCGAATGCGGTGATCATATTGTGAATTTGATGGACTTTTGAGCGCCTGCACAGGTACCGTATAAAGAGAAGAAAACGAAGACAATAGAACAACGAACGCAAGTTTTTTCATAACAATCAATTCCTTAATCATTCAACAGTATTTCTGGGTCAGAACGGTAACTTGTTACTTGAAAACCAAGGGGGTTAAGCAATCGATCAGATGATTTCATGGGTGCACCGATATAGGTGTAACCAATTGTTGCAATCTGGTGCTGTTTTGGTCCAGTAGCAGCACCGTTGCTGTCAAGTTGCTGAGTCGTAAAACGTACAGTTGCTTGACCGAGTCCATTAGGCTGGATTGATCGTACTTTAACTGTGATACGTGCTTTGTTGGAAAGCACTTTGTCCCGTGCATTTTCTCCATCATAGATTTTATAATATTCTTGTTGAACAGATGCCGCACTTAAAAGTGCGGTTGTGTCATAGTTCAGTTGAATGGTATCATAGTCGTAAGTTTCGCGGTTAAGCACATATTGGTTTAGCCAATACCTATCTACAACTTCACCATAGCTTTCTTCGTGTTCACGCATGATTGAGATAACATCAACTGCACCCGTCGTATTATCAACGCGCAATACTAAGGGAGTTGGAGCTGGTTGAGAAAATCCAACAACTCCACATATCATACCGAATAAGCCAAAAAGACCCACAGTACTCGCGACACGCCATGCCGTTCTGCGCGACCTTATAAATTCATTGATAAGATCACGTTCTAAGCCACGGCTTTCTTCATAATAACTTCTAAGTTGTTCGGCTTTCACTGGTTTTGCTTGTTTTGTTTTCATCTGTCTCCTCGCTTAATTTCGGCAGGGATTGTTTTATTAATAGGTACACGGTTCCTATCATTTGGCTGTTTTAGCTTTGGTGCTAATGCACAAGCCGATAAAAGGTTTGCAATCAAAATTATAAGAATGATCGACTTCATTTTAATATAACTCTTTTTTATTGTTATATACATCCTGATATTTGTTGTCATTATTATTATTTTGAACATAAAGTAAAGTACGTTGTGTGTA